>BJHT01000495.1 GCA_014193395.1 Verrucomicrobiota bacterium | reverse complement strand
AGCAAAAAACTCGCTCACGGACGCCAATCCTCCCGACCGACCGCGGCCCCGGAACGAATCAACGCCGCCACCTTACGGAGACTCAAAAGCGACTGGCAAGCAGTATCGCGGCGGAGCAACGCCAGACATTGAATTCCGCAGTTGGCGGCGGGCGAACGCCCCCGGCGGGAGCGCGGGCGGCCCGTCCGCAAGTCCACCAATGGGCGGGTACGGTTGCGGATCACGGGGCCACCGCCAAGTACCGCAGCCGTCTCGGCTGCGAGTTGCGGGGCGTCCTCGCCCCAGCAATTGAAACTGGCGGCGAGACGCCGCCAGAACTCGCAGGCGAGGACGCCCGCGGTACCGGGGGCAACGAGCGCACGCGCCCCCGCACCGCCATCCGCCCAGTTTTCTGTTTACCTTTCGCGCACCCTGCCGTTGACTCGCGCCCCTATGAAACTCCGCTTTGTCCGACATTTCTCCCTGCTCCTCGCCCTCGGTTTTGGTCTCGCCGCACCGGGCGCGTTCGCGCGCACCGAGGTCAGCATCGCCGCCGATGAAATGGTCGCCGCCGCCAACAAATTCCTCGGCGCGCTCGACGCCGCCCAGAAGACCAAGGCCACCTTCGAACTCAAGAACGATGAGCGGCTCAACTGGCATTTCATCCCGAAGGCGCGCAAGGGCCTGCCCTTGAAAGAAATGACGCCTGCACAGCGCGAACTCGCCCTGGCATTGCTCAAATCCGGCCTCAGCCAGCGCGGCTACGTCGCCGCCACCACGATCATGAGCCTCGAGGAAATCCTCCGCGAACTCGAGAAGGCCAACCCGAAAATGGTGCGCGACCCGGAGCTTTATTACGTCTCGATCTTCGGCACGCCGGACGTGAGCCAGAATTGGGGCTGGCGCGTGGAAGGCCACCACTTCTCCTCGAACTTCACCGTCGCCAAGGGCGGCGCGATTTCGGCCACGCCCAACTTCATGGGAACAAATCCCGCCGAAGTCCGCACCGGCGAACGCAAGGGCCTGCGCGTGCTCGCCGCCGTCGAAGACCTTGCCCGGCAGCTCGTGAAATCGCTCAACGCCGAGCAGAGCGCCGCCACGATCATCACCAACACCGCGCCCGCTGACATCTACACCGCCGCCGCGCGCAAGGTCACGCCGCTCGCCCCCGTCGGCCTGCCCGCGTCGAAGATGAACCCCGAGCAAACCGCGCTGCTCAAAAAACTGATCGAGGAATACGTCGGCCGCGTGCGCACCGAACTGGCGGCCAAGGACCTGGCGAAAATTCAGGCGGCCGGTTTCGACAAAATCCTCTTCGCCTGGGCCGGCGGCATCGAGGCAGGACAGGGCCACTACTACCGCGTCCAAGGCCCGACCTTTCTGCTCGAATACGACAACACCCAGAACGGCAACAACCACATCCACGCCGTCTGGCGCGACTTCAACGGCGACTTCGGCGAAGACCTGCTCAAAGCCCACTACGAGCAGGAAGCGCATCCGAAGAAGTAATTCCCACCGCCGCGCTCCACTGCACGCGAGCGGAGCGCGGCCGTCACGCCGCAGAATCGTCCGCGTGCCAACGAGTGTTAGGCTTAGGCCGCTCGACACGTGATGAACACTCGCCGCACATCCATCCTCCTGTGCTTGACGGTTGCAGGGACGCTCACGGCTTGTTCCCCGACGCCGAAGCCAGAGCGGCATCCGCCAAGCACGAAGGTCATATTGACGATATGGAGGGTTTCGCCCGACCCATTCCAGCTTGGCCCGCGATCATCACAGCTTGTCCTAAACATGCTGACCAATCAGCCAGCGCATTCAGAGATCAGCCAAATGCCCGCGCTGCCGATGGGAGCGTTCAGAGTCGCTGACGCAGAGTATCTCTGGCACGGCAACGGCGTGATCCGTGGCACGGGGCGTGAGGAGCGACTCTGGCATGGGCCTTACCTTCAGCGACTGATTGCGGCGGTGATGCGAGAGCCGCACCGTAACCGCGAGTCGGTTCAGCGCATCCTTGATGCATTGGAGTGTGACTCGACTGTCGCAAGCACGCCGGTTGATGGTGCGGGAGCATATCCCGGTGGCGGTGACGCTCTGCATCCGGTACGCATGGGCGACCCCACCGGCTGGAAAGTTTTCACTCCGCAAACAAACAAGCCATGAACGCCACAGCCAAGCGGCCTAGCCATGCGCTGCTGCGAACCCCGCCATCGCGTCCAGGTTGTAATCGTGGCCTCTCGTGGACCGGGTCGCTGAGCGTGGGTCGCTCGCCCAATTCGCCCGCCCGCTCTGCTGACCGCGTTTCTGCGGCGTGAACGCCGCGCTCCTGCCGAGCGCGCCGCACCTGATTTTTTTCCAGCATGAACGAACACCCGACGACCTCGACGCCCCCGACCACCCCGCAACCAACACCGCCGCCGCCCTTCAAGATCGGCGACTCGATCACCATCGAAATTCAGGACATCGCGTTCGGCGGCGAGGGCGTTGGCCGCGTGGATGGCTTCGTGGTTTTCGTCCCGTTCGTCGGCCGGGGCGAGACCGTCACCGCCGAGATCACGGAGCTGAAAAAAAGTTTCGCGCGCGCCAAATTGCTCAAGGTCATCACAGCCTCGCCCGACCGCGTCGAGCCGCAGTGCCGCTACTACATGCAATGCGGCGGCTGCCAATATCAGCACCTCGCCTATCCGGCGCAGTTGCAGTTGAAGCACAAACAAATCTCCGACCTGCTGCGGCGCATCGGCGGCTTCGCTTCCGCCGTGATCGAGCCGGTCATCCCGTGCCCGCAGCCCTACGGCTATCGCAACCGCCTCATGGTCCGCAGCCAGTGGAATCGCGAGACGCAGTCGCTGGTCATCGGCTTCCTCCGCGCCGACAGCCGCCTCGTCGTGGACATCGACGAATGCAAAATCGGCGAGCCGGCGTTGAACGAACAAATCCTCCACGTCCGCGCGCACCCGCCACCGAAGGGCGGCATCAAAGTCGTCGTCCGCATCGCCCCCGAGGGCTGGGAACTGCCGCGCGATTCCTTTTTTCAGAACAACTTTTTCCTGCTGCCGAAAATGGTCGCGGCGGTGCGCGAAACCCTCCAGTCCGCCGGGACGAAATTCCTGATCGACGCCTACTGCGGCGTGGGTTTCTTCAGCGTCGAGCTGGGCGATCTCGTCGAGCACTTCGCGGGCGTCGAGATCGACATCCCCGCCATCAAGGCCGCGCGGAAGAACGCCGCCAACCGCAACTTGACCAACGGCGAATTCATCGCCGGCAGCACCGAGGAAGTGCTCCCCAATCTCATCACCCGCTTTGCGCCCGCGGACACGACCATCGTCATCGATCCGCCGCGCACCGGCTGTTCGCCCGGGAGCATCCAGTTGCTGCGCCAAGTCCGGCCCCGGCAAGTCATCTACGTCTCGTGCCATCCAGCGACTCTCGCGCGCGACCTCGGCGCGTTGTGCGCCGACGACGCCTACGAAGTCCGCCGCGTCATCCCGCTCGACATGTTCCCGCAAACCCAGCACGTCGAGTGCGTCGTTGATGTGCGGCGCAAAGAAAACCTGTAGCCGCCGACGTGAGGAGGCGGACGGCCGCGTCCAGACGAACGATCCGCCTGCCAACGTACCCCCCTCCCTTTATCGGGTACGATGGCCCCATGCTGCGCCGTTTCGGCGCTCGGGTTCTCCTCACGTCAGCGGCTACGGGCTTCCGGCGTTTGCCCGGGCTTCGCAGAAAGTTTCTGCCCCCATTTTTCTGCCGACCTCTGGCGGCCACGAGGCGACGCACGATCCCTGCGCCACTGTTTCCGCCTCGCCACGCCGGCGCCTCCCGCCTCCGAAATCGTCACCCCCCTGCACTCCTCCCCATTTTTCTGCCCCCCATTTTTCTGCCATCCTCCGGCCTTCAAGCTTGTTTCCCCCCGACCGTTGTTCTCAACTCTGCCCGCACGATCAATGGCCAATCCTCCGAATCCTACTTTCTCCGCCACCAAGCTCCCGTGGCTGCTGGCCCTCGTCGGCTTGGTGCTCTTCCTCGCGACCCTGAACCACTGGGTCACCCTCGCCAGCCTCGGCCTGGTCG
>BJHT01000494.1 GCA_014193395.1 Verrucomicrobiota bacterium | reverse complement strand
CATGCATTATGGCAAAGCCGCTGTCGCCCAACTCGTCGCGGGGATTCACCCCGAACATTTCCGCCGTTGTGTGACTCGCTACCACGGTCATTACAAGGTGCGGCAGTTTAGTTGTTGGGATCAGTTTCTAGCCATGGCTTTTGCCCAAGTGACTTTCCGAGATAGCCTGGCGGACCTAGAAATCTGCCTGCGCTCCCGCCGGGAACAACTCTATCACTTGGGGTTTCGCTCGACGGTGGCGCATAGCACGCTGGCCGATGCCAACCGTTCGCGCGACTGGCGCATCTACGCCGACCTGGCCGCCGGACTCATCCGCCGGGCCCGTTTCCTGTATGCCGACGAACCCTTGGGACTGGAGCTGGACCACACTCTCTATGCGTTGGATTCGACCACCATCGATCTGTGTTTGAGTCTGTTTGCGTGGGCGCGCTTCCGCACCACCAAGGCCGCCATCAAACTCCACACGCTGCTGGATCTGCGCGGCCCCATCCCCACGATGATCGCGATTTCAGAGGGTAAACAGGCCGATGTGCGCGTGCTGGATGAACTGCTGCTGGAGCCGGGTGCCTTCTATGTCATGGACCGTGGCTATGTTGATTTCGCCCGCCTCTACCGGTTCACCTTGGCCGCTGCATTCTTTGTCACCCGCACCAAGGCGGGCATTCAATTCAACCGCTTGGAATCTCGCCCGGTGGATTGCACCACCGGACTGCGCAGTGATCATATCGTCTGGCTCACCACGGCCACCAGCGCCACCCACTACCCGGAACGCCTGCGCCGTGTCAGTTATCGGGACCCGGAGGATGGCAAGGTGTTGGTGTTCCTGACTAATAACTTCGAGCTACCCGCGTTAGTCATCGCCCAACTCTACCAACTCCGTTGGCGCGTGGAACTGTTCTTCAAGTGGATCAAACAGAACCTGCGGATCAAACACTTCTTCGGCACGAGTGAGAACGCCGTCAAGACGCAGGTGTGGATCGCCGTGTGCGTCTATGTCTTGGCGGCGATCCACAGGAAGGAACACCGGGTGGACTTGAGCCTGGCCCAAATGCTACAGATTGTGAGCGTAAACGCGTTTGAGCAAGTGCCTCTGGCTGAGCTGTTTGCCAATGTCGGCCCTCAAGATGAGGCTGCCTCTCTGCGTAACCAGTTGATGCTGTGGGATTAATATCCGGATGGTTATGATCTGCGAACGCGGTCGATCCAAGTAGCCATGATGGAAGAGCCGTTGCAGTCGCCGCGAAACCTGCTGCGAACTGCCACCGATGAGCGCAACGATGTGCGAGGAACGAAGAAAACGATGCCGGTGAACCTGGCGGATGATTTCGCGGTCACGCCCGGTCAACCGAATCGGGGGAATCTCGGTGGCACGTTTGAAACGGGGAAGGCGGACGGACTCCATTGCACCATTCTACCTGAGAATGGGCAGTACACGAAGTCTCTTACTGGACTCTTTGCTGGGGTTTCGGGCGCTTCGCGCTTGGTCTTGCGGCACGGATGACCTCCCCCAGATCAATCCCCAGAGCGAGTACGATTCGGAGGATCGTGTCGAGCGACGGCGTGGTCGTCGTCCCGCGTTCGACATACCCAATCGTTTGCTGTGAAAGTCCGGTTTTTTGCGCGATTGCGTACTTGGAAAGCCCCTGGCGTTCGCGTTCTTCCCGAAGGAGACGGAATACGTTGGAGCAAATCGCCTGACTTTCCAGTTTTATCGACACCCCGACCTTACGCGCAAAAGAATTTGACGAGATACTTCCGTATATGGAAGTATTCACCAAGTTCAAACGACGCCTTTCTCCTGCTGATCCGGGCCCGCGTTGCTTCGGCACCTACGGCTGCCCGGAAATCCTCGAACTCGAAACCGGCGACTTCGCCGTGATTGGCGCGGACATCACCCGCCACGCGGACAAGTTGCCTCCCGATGCCGGTTGCGCGCCAGACGAGCGCATGGTGCGGATACCGCGCCATCTGCTGGTGCGCGCCAAGCCGATGATTCCCGATGCGGTGTAGCGGGCACCCCGACATGGTAGAATGGAGTAATGCCCATTCTTCATTGGCTGATACAACACGCGTCAGGCTTCCTCAATGCCGTCGGCATCATTGGCAGTTTGCTATTCACCGGCTACTCCCTTCATTCAGAGGCGAAGACGCGTCGCGTCGCCAACTTGATTGCGCTTACGGAAAGTCACCGGCAGGTGTGGGCGGAGATGTTCCGCAAACCGCAATTGAACCGGGTGCTGGACGCCGGAGCAGATCCGACGAAACAGGCCGTCTCCGATGAAGAAATGATATTCGTAAACTTGGTGATCCAACACTTGAGCATCGTGTTCCATGCGATGCGCGACGAACTCACAATCCCGCCGGAAGGACTCCGTCGCGATGTCTGGTGGTTCTTCTCGCTGCCGATTCCCCAAGCGGTTTGGGAGCGCATGAAGATTCTCCAAAACGACGCGTTCGTTGCGTTTGTAGAAGAGTGCCGGAATTGGAAATGACGCCCCGCTCTCCTGTGTCACGATCTTGGCGCATTACGATCCCACGGTTTCTGTTTACCCGGCTGCCCAGGTTCGGTGCAGATGTTTAAGGTGAAAGACTCACCGCCACCCGACCAGTCTCACCGAAAGGGCTAGTTTCAGGCTGGTTGCCTTTCGGGAAGACGTTGAAGGTGACCCGTTTGGCGCAGTCCCTCAAAGTAGGTGGCCACCTGTTCGGCGAGATAAGGTGCGTGGGACAGAAGGCCCATTTCGATATTTCGCTGCTGGGCGGCCTCGGTGAAATTGGCGGAACTCAAAAAAAGTTTTGCGCGGTCCACCACGACAACTTTGGCGTGCAGGCTGGCGCGGGTGTGCGAGTCGGTATCGAGCGCCCGGGGATCGAAATAAACTTCCGGAAATGGCTGCCAGGGCCAGTGACGGGTGCGGAACTCGTCGGCATACCGCAAGATGATGTCGTCCGCAGTCGTGGTGTCTCCGGCTCTACGGGGAACATCCACATGAAAAATGATCCGCAACTGTGGTCGCATTTTCTTTTGCTCCGCCAGTCGCTCGAACAACAACTTGCCGTTGTGAAAGGCGTAACCGGCCAGCACGATCTCATTTTGTGCCTCTTGAAAAAGAGCTTGTACGACGGCGTAGGTGTCAGCCGTGGGGACGCCCGGCACATCCGGGCCGGAGACAACCAGGTCGGGCACCAGGATTCGCTCGCGATGGCGGCCGGCCACGATGGAACGAAGCAGGCGCGCAATTTGGGCCGGGCTGAACGGGGTATTTTCCAAACTGCTTATCCATGCGGACACAGCCGCGCTGTTTTCCCCGGCGATGGCTGCGAATGCTGAGTCAGGCGAGCTGCCGCCCAGCCACTCCGCTTCCACGGCGGTTGCCAAGGCCGTGAGTGCCGCGTCCGAGAGCGAGACCAAAATGGTATCTGGATCGCTCATGCCATCGCGAAGAACTCAGTCCCACAGGCCTCGACCGTGGGCACCACCAGGGCGCGGTCGAGAAACTCGTTCCGCTGCTCGCAGGAAGTTTCTGGCACGAGTACGCAACCATGGCACGCGGCCCCAAGGAGCGGCGCATGGTCGTGCTCGCCCGGGTGATGATGGGCGCAGATCGGATCGTTGGAGCAGAGTGAAGCCAGCTCCAGCGCCTTGCGGACAAAGTCCTTCATGCGGCGCGCGGCCTCCACCAAACCGCCCAGCGTTCCCTCGGCGTCAGACGAGCCGGTGAAAATCAGAATGCCATAGCGGTCGGATAGCGTCCCCTCGGCTGGCAACGCATAGATACGCTCCCGCAGGGAGGAGGCGGGATAGCCGCAATCCAACGAGATCGCGGTCATGAGCAGGTGCGAGAACGAATGCAGCAAATAGTAGGGCACGCCAGGAAACTTGCGTGAGCTGTTCGGATGCGTGCTTGCCCACGCCGAGAATCCACCCAGCAACACCTTCGCTCGGGCTTGGACAGTTGGGAGCTGCAACCAGGAGGCAATCGTGGCGGCATCGAACAGTAGAAACACGCCTTCACCGCGATTCTCGACGGCGGGCAACCAATCCGCATC
>BJHT01000493.1 GCA_014193395.1 Verrucomicrobiota bacterium | reverse complement strand
GCCCTGGCGTTGCTGTTCGAGTTTTGGGTAAGCGGGGATTTTGGTTTTCATATTGTAGCCATAATACTACAAATCTGCGGTCAAAACCAAAGGAAAACCACAAAACCCACTTTTATCTCGTACACCCCAAACTGCCGGGTTCCTTGACTTCGCTGCGGATTGACGGTTGTTTCGTCGCTTTCCGAAAGGCTGCTGCGCTGGCGATTGAACGGCATTTCCGCCGTCACGCCCTTCGCCCGACCTGCGGATTCATTGGTCCAAACCGAATGCGCCCGATTCAAACACTCCGTCCCGGCACCGCCGCGCGACCGTCGCCGTCCGCCTCCGCATCATGAGGTCGCGAGCGATGCGTTGCAGTGTGACGGGCCTCGCCGTCGCCGCCGGGTTGTTCGCCGGTTGCTCGAGCGCGCACTATCGGCAGGCCGCTGATCGCGAAGTGTATGGCATCCTCGGCGGGAAAGAAGCGGCGCTCCACGGCCGCACGAACGACTTTCGTATCGACACCCCGTACTCGGCCCGTGACCCGAAGGAAATCCTTGCGCCGGAAATCATCGCCGATCGCGCGCGCGCCGGGCAGCAGGTCGTGTCGCTCGGGGACGCGCTGCGCCTGGCGGTGCAGCACAACCGCCAGTACCAACTCCGCAAGGAGACGCTCTATCTCACCGCCCTGACGCTCACCGGTGACCGCCACGAATTCGCGCGGCAACCGGCGGCGCTGCTGAGCACGGCGCTCGTCCGCGACCGCGACAAATCGGTGAACGCCAATGCCGACGGCCAGCTTTCCGTTTCCCAGTTGCTCAAGAGCGGCGGCACCGTGAGCGCCAGCCTCGTGAGCGACGTGCTCCGCTACTTCAGCCTGACCTCGAATCCGCAGCGCTCGATCCTCACGACGTTGTCGCTGAAATTCACGCAACCGCTGCTGCGCGGCGCCGGCGTCGAGGTCGTCGCGGAAAATCTCACGCAGTCCGAGCGCGACGTCATCTACGCGCTCCGGAGCTTCAGCCATTATCAGAAAACGTTCGCCGTCGAGGTGGTCACGACCTACTTCCGCCTGCTCCAGCGCAAGGACACGGTGCGCAACAGCTACGAGAATTATCTCAACCTCATCAAGGCCCGCGAACGTGCCGAGGCGCTCGCCATCGACCGGCTGCCCGCGTTTCAAGCCGACCAGGCGCGGCAGGATGAACTGCGCGCCAAGAGCACCTACATCGCCTCGGTCGAGCAGTACAAATCGGAGCTGGATCAATTCAAGGTCACGCTCGGCCTGCCCATCGGCACCGCGATTCATCTCGAGGACGCGTCGCTGAAAACGCTCATCAGCGCCGGCCTCATCCCGGTCAGCCTCACCGATGATTCCGGCTACGAACTGGCCGTGCAGCAGCGGCCGGACTTGTTGAACGAGATCGACCAGTTCGAGGACAGCAGACGCAAGATCACCGTCGCGGCGAGCGCACTGAAGCCGGGGCTGACCTTCATTGCCGACGCGTCGCTGGCCACGGGCGAGACCGATTACGCGCGCTTCGATCTGCACCGCTTCCGCGCGTCGGCGGGCCTCGGGCTGGACCTGCCGCTGGATCGGCTCGCGCAGCGCAACGTGTACCGAACCGCGACGATCAAGTTCGAGCGCCAGCTTCGCGCGCTGGCCGCCGCGCTGGACACTACGCGCGACACGGTGCGGCAGGGCCTGCGCACGCTGGCGCAGGTGCGGCAGAATTACGTCATCCAGCAGAACGCGCTCGAACTGGCGGTCAAACGCGTCGAAAGCGCCGAGTTGCTGTTGCAGGCGGGCCGCGCGCAAATCCGCGACCAATTGGAAGCCCAGACCGCGCTGGTGCTCGCGCAGAACGCCGTGACCCAAGCCGTCGTCGATTACCACGCCGCGCGCTGGAAACTGCTGGTGGACACCGGCCGGTTGCAGATCGACGGCGAGCGCTGGTGGTTGCAACCACAGGAGCCTCCGGCCAGTCTTGGCGCCCCGGTGAACCCGGCGGTCAACGCCGCCAGCCCGGACCTCGTGTCGCCGGACAAACTTTTTGGCAAATGACCAGCCCCGAAAAACCCCATGCCCTCCGGCGTCTCGCGCGCTTCGTCCGCGCGCGGCCGCTCATCGCCGTGCTCGGCACGCTCGCGCTGGTCGCAATCCTCACCCTCATTTTTCGCCCCACCAAAAACGCCGTCAGCCAGAACAGCTACCACGCGGTCAAGCGTGGGGATTTCCTCGTCTCGCTCGTCGAGGGCGGCACGCTGCGGGCCGTCGTCGAGACCGTCGTGCGCTGCGAACTCGAGGGCACCAGCCGCATCCTCAGCATCGTCCCCGAGGGCACCAGCGTGAAGAAAGGCGACCTGCTCGTGGAACTCGACGGCACCGCCATCAAGGACAAGATCGCCGCCCAGGAAATCACCGTGCGCAACTCCGAGTTCGCCAGCGTCAAGGCCCGCGAGGATCTCTCCATTCAAAAACTCACCGTGGACGCAAACCTCAAGGAGGCCGAACTCAAGGTCGAATTCGCCCTCTCCGATCTGGAGAAATACAAGGAGGGCGACTGGCCCCAGCAAAAGAAGGCCATCGAAGCCCGCGTCACCATTGCCCAGGAGGAGATGCAGCGCGCCAAGGACCGCCTGAACTGGACCACTTCCCTGGAGAAAAAAGGCTACGCCACGCGCTCCGAACTCGAGGCCGACAGCCTCACCGTCAAGCGCCAGGAGATCACCATCTCGCAGGCCGTCGAAGAACTCCGCCTCGCGCAGAAATACGATTTCCCAAAGAAAATCCGCCAGCTCGAGTCCGCCGTCGAACAAGCCCGGCTCGAACTCCTCCGCGTCAAACAAAAGAACGCGTCGCTGCTCTACGCCGCCGAGGCCGACCTCGTGACCAAGGACGGCACCTTGAAGTTGCAGAAGGACACCCTCGCCCTGCTCGGCGAACAGTTGAAACTCGTCACCATCAAGGCCCCGGCGGACGGCCTCGTCGTGTACGCCGTCCCCACCTCCACCACCGGCACGCCCATTGAGGAGGGTGCGACCGTCCGCCAGAAACAGGACCTCATCAAACTCCCTGACGTGACGCAGATGATGGTCGAGGTGCGCGTCCACGAATCCCATGTGCGCCAGGTCAAGCCCGGCCTCAAGGCCTACGTCACCATTGATTCCATGCCCGACCGGCAGTTCGCCGGCGTCGTCCGCAAAGTCGCCGTCCTGCCCGACGCGACCAGTCGCTACTACAGCCCCAACCTCAAGGTGTACCTCACCGAAGTGCAGATCGACGAACAACTCCTCGACATGAAACCCGGCGTCTCCGGCCGCGCCGAAATCATTGTCACCAACCTGCTGGATGTCCTCACCGTCCCCATCCAGGCCGTCACCACTTGGAAAAATCAGCAGGTCTGTTTCGTGAAACGCGCCGCCCGCGACCTCCCCGTCCCCGTCGAAGTCGGCCTCTTCAACGACCGCTTCATCGAGATCAAATCCGGCCTCAAGGAAGGCGAGCGCGTCCTCCTCGCCGCGTTGTCCAGCGCCGATTCCATGCAGTCCGAAGAAGGCACCGAAGGCGAAGACACCGAGATCACCAACCGCATCCACGCCGTCAACAAGGACGGCAGTCGCAAAGTTGTCCGCTCCGTCCTGACCGGACAAAAACCGAAACTCCCCGCGCCGACTTCCCTCCCGAACCCCGGCCCCAAACCCGATCCCACCGCCGCCCCGGAAAAACCACCCCAGTCGGCGAAAGCCCCGAAACCCGCGGTTCCCACCGGCCCGTGAACCCGCACGCCGCAACCGAAACGGGGAGCGCACCCGGCCCGGGGGCCGTTTTCCGCGCCCTCGCGGAAAACCGCGGAACGTACGAAAAAAATCGGGCTGAGAAAAATGTCGGTGGCCTTCGGAAACGCCGGACGCGGGACGCTTCCCGGCCTCCACACTGGGCGTCTGTCGTGCGAGTGTGGGGCATCCCCATCGGCTCCTTCCCGCTCTGCGTTCCTTCCAATCTCTGCGGTGTTAACAGGAAACGCTCCGATCTTGGGGGCACGCAGTGGAACACCGCAGAGATCGGAAGGAACGCAGAGCGGGGAAGGTCGAGGCAAGGGCACCGCGGTGGGCGC
>BJHT01000492.1 GCA_014193395.1 Verrucomicrobiota bacterium | reverse complement strand
ACAAAATCATCCTCACGCCCAACGCCGCCTATGTCCCCACAGGCCTCGGCCCTCCGCCGAGCGAACGCCGGTGATCGTTAAAAGCATCATGTGCCGGCCACGCTTCATCACCCCTGCTTTTCACGCGTTGGCCGCGGTCGCCCTCATCGCGCTGGTGCCGCCGACCGGCGCGGACGCGGCCCCGGCACCAGCGTCCGGCTACGACACCATCACGCAGCGAAATCCCTTTGGACTTCGCCCGCCCGCCTCCTCAGACGCCACCCACGCCGCCACCAAGCCCGCTGATCAGCCGCCGCCACCCATCGCCCTCACCGGCATCGCCGCGCTCGCCGACCGGCGCTGGGCCTGTTTCAACCTCGGGGCCAAAGGCGGCTCCGCCCGCTCCGTCCGCCTCGCCGTCGGCCAGCGCGAAGGCGACCTCCAGCTCGTCAGCGTCAACATTCCGCAGGAGCGCGTCGAAATTCTCTACGCCGGCCAACCCGTGCAGCTCGCCCTCCGCGGTGCCGCCGCCAACCAGCGCATCGCCGCCGAACTCAAGGAACAGATGGAGATGCAGGCCCACACCCGCGCCTCCGAACTCTACCAACGCCGCGAACGAATCCGCGAACAGCAGGAACTCGAGGCCGCCGGTTTTGCCACCAAACCGTGATCTTCCCAATGCACTCTCCCGCCGTTCCGCTTGCTTCCCCCGGTTTCCTTCGCGCCCGCGCTGCCGTCACGCTTGCGCTCCTCCTCCTGCTCGCCGCCGCTGCGCCCGCCCGCGCCCAGATTCGCTCCTACACCGTCGGCCTCGATGTCAACTGCCCCTACGGCCTCACCGAATGCTGGGCCTTGATGCGCGAAGGTTTGGAAGCCATCGACACCGTCGCCGCCGTCAGCCCCCGCCCCGACGCCGTGCGCGGCACGTTCGAGATGCGCGCCAAAGACCCGGGCCTCGTCAACCCGCAGCTTCTCGCCACCAACATTTTTCTCATGGGCGTCGGTGCGCGGCTCCGCGGTCTCGAACTCACCGCCGACGGCACGCTCGAAAAGCACAACTCGCAATTCCTCCTCCGCATCGACGGCGTGAAAGTCCCCCTGCGGCTCGCCGCGCTCCGCGAAAAAATCCAGATGAACAACCCCAAAAAGCGCCGCGAAGAAATCTCCGAGCTCGAGCGCACCGCCTACCAAACTCTCGTCGCGCAAGCCTCCAACGCCGCCCCCCGCGTCCGCATCACCGGCCCCCTCGCCAAGCCCACCGCCACCGCTGAAGCCGTCCTCGAAGTCCGCACCTTCGAATTCGTCACCGCGCGCCCGTGACAAGCCGCCCGGGGGAAAAAGCTCAAAGCTCAAAACAACGGTGAACACCGGATATGGCCCGCGACCTAGCGAACGCCCGTTCCACCCACACCCCGGTCTGCCTTCCGTTCAGCTCGAAAATATCCGGTCCCCCGCGTCCCCCAGTCCCGGTACGATGTAGCCGCGGGCGTTAAGCTTCTGATCAATCGCCGCCGTGTAAATCTGCGTGTCGGGATGCCGCGCCAGCACGGCTTGGATTCCCTCGGGCGCGGCCAGGAGGTTCACCATCCGCACGCATTTGGCTCCCCGCGCTTTGACCAAATCCAGCGCGGCGATGGCGCTGCCGCCGGTCGCGAGCATGGGATCGAGGATGATGACTTCGTAACCCGCCGCCGACGCCGGCAAGGACTGGTGATACGTGATGGCTTGGAGCGTGGCCTCGTCGCGCTTCAAGCCGATGAAGCCGACGCGCGCGTCGGGGATGAGTTGCAGGATGGAATCAAGCATTCCGAGGCCGGCCCGCAGAATCGGCACGAGCAGCACGCGACTGGTCAGCTTCGTCCCGCGCGCCTTGCCCACCGGCGTGACGACGTTGCGAGGGCCGACGGCGAGCGAGCGCGTGGCTTCGTAAATCATCAGCGTCGCCACTTCGCCCACGAGGCGACGGAACTCGGTGGAGCTGGTCTCGCGATCACGCAGTCGCGTGAGATTGTGCTGCACGAGCGGATGATCGATGACGGTGACGTTTTTCATATTGGAAACAGGCGTTGGAGTTTTTGAACGACGTATGGAAACGGATTAACACGGACGGAACTCAGCGCGACCTTCGGTGAAGCGCGAAGGCGCGCCGTGCATGGAGTGCGGTGACTTGTCGCCGCTTTCCCAAGGCGACTTGTCGCCGTCGGCCACCAAGACGCGTCCGCACACAAACGGGCCATTCACAACTCGCGCCAGCGCCGACGCGCCCGCGTGAACGCAGGTGCACGAAAGTTCGACGGCGACCAGTCTCGCCTGCGCAAAAGCGGTGACCAGTCACCGCACTCCACACCATCTCGCCCCCATCCGTGTCCATCCGTGTGGTTAAACTCCCCTGCCCCGCCCCTTCCCTCACAGCGCCGCGGGGAAGAGGAAATACATCCGGCCGGGCAGCAGCTTTGGCAGCTCGACGCCGAGATCGATCTTCACCCCGCGCGACTCCGTCTGGCCGAAGAGACGAAACATCCGCAGAAAATCCATCGGCTGTTCGTAGTGGACGAGATTGGCGCGGCCGATCCCGGCCAGCTTTTGCGCGCGCTCGACGGCGGTGTCGAAGTTCCCGAGTTCATCCACGAAGCCGCTGTCGAACGCCTGTTTGCCGGACAAAATCCGGCCATCGGCGAGATCCTTCCAACCTGCCTGCAGCACGCGGCCCTGGGCGTCCTTGGGCTTGCTGGCATTGGCTTCGTTCGCCGCCTGCCGCCCCTCTTCCACCACCGTTTGGAAGCGTCCGTAGGTCTCGTCGATCATCGCCTGGATCATGCGTTTTTCCTCGGGCGTAACCTCCTCGGGCAGCTTGTCGGAGCTGAGCATGTCCTTGAACTTGCCGCTCTTGAACACCATCGGCTGCACGCCAACCTTGTTCATCAACCCGCGAATATTGTAGCCGTGCATGATCACCCCGATGCTGCCGGTGATGGTCAGTTCATTCGCCACAATCCAGCGGCACGGCGCGCTCACGTAATACCCGCCCGACGCCGCCAGCGAACCCATCGACGCCACGACCGGTTTGTCATGCGTTTCCTGAAACTCCACGATGGCGCGATAAATTTCATCCGAGGCCAGCACCTCGCCACCGGGTGAATCCACCTTTAGCAACACCGCCTTCACCGCCTTGTCCTCGCCCGCCAGATCAAGCTGATCCTTGATCGACTGCACGAGACCGTCGCCACCGCGGTCCAGCGAATGGCCGCTGATGATGCCGGTGACGGAAATGACCACGATCTTGTCCTTGGAAGAATGATCCTCGAGCACGGTTTCTTCGTAGAGGCGGTCACCCAAACGGTTCGGATGCCCGCGATGACCGAGGTGGCCGCGCGTGCCCCCGCCCTTGGTGGAATGCGTCAGATTCGAGAGCATGCTGACACACAACAGCGCAAACAGAATCGTCGCCACAATCATCCAACCGTGCCCGCGTCTGGGCGGCGGAATGACCGGCGGCAGGGACAAGGGCGGCGGACTTCCCGGCTGGTTCGGCGAGTAGCTCATGGGGCGGACGGTAGCGACGCGGTGCGGAGGGGGAAAGTATTTAGTAATTAGTGGTTGGTAATTAGTCGCTCGTGATCGACTGCCGCGCCGTTGTCCGGCCGGTCAAACAGGACGGCACGACTCGCGGAGGAGGGGATCATTTCAGGCGCGAATCGAGAAACTGGTAGGCCTTCTCGCGCATGTCGGGCAAAAACGAATGTTCGGCGTCGGGGTGCTCCACGATGAGATTCTGCTCGCCGCCATACAGCCGGAAAACCGCACGGGCCGCAGTGACAACGCGATCCACGCTGTCCCACCGGAAATTGGCGTCACGCAGCGGCGCGCTGATGAAAACACTGGCGGGCGCCAGCGCCCCGATCAGTTCGTGAAAATCAAAAGGGATTTCCGCCAGCGGCCACTCCAAGAGTCGCGGCATGTAGCGCGTCGCGGTCCAGCCGGTGATGTCGCCGCCCTGATAATCCAGAAATGAATCGAAGCCGCAGCTCGAAACCAACGCCCGGATGCGCGGCTCGAACACCGCGGTGAAAACTCCGCTGTTTCCTCCCCGCCATTGGCCGATGACACCGATCCTGTTGGTAGCGACGGTCGTCTGTCTGCACATC
>BJHT01000491.1 GCA_014193395.1 Verrucomicrobiota bacterium | reverse complement strand
CCGCCCATCACCTGCCTCCATGCCTCGCCGACCCCACGCACCTCACCACCCCCGCCGACGTCACCCCCACCGACCGGCAGGAACTCCCCGCCCCCGGCACCTTTTCCACCACCGATCCGCTCCCGACCGGCACCGCCGGGGAAAACCCTGCCGGTTCCCAGCCCGAACACCGCAACCCGTCGCGCGACGAAACCCCCGCCGAAAAATCCCCGCGCGCCGACGACCGCGACCTCCCATCCGCAGTTCGCCCCGTATCCACGGCCCTTCGCCCCACCGACGCCCCATCCGCCACCCCGCCGACGCCGATGGAAAATCTCTCCGCCCGCTCCTCCGCCGAGCCGAACCGCGCCGCCCGTCCGCGCCGCGATGACGCTGGCACATCCATTGCTCCCAACATTTCCAACATGAATACGGCCGATGCAGGGAACCAAACCAACCTTCGGGAACCGCCGAGTCTGCCCCTCGTGGCGGGCCTCGCGGGCCTGACAGGCGCGCCCGAAACCACGGTCCTCCCCGGGCAATGGAAAGTCCGCCGCGCCGGACGTCCCTTCCCCACCGACCTCACCGGCACCGCCGACCTCACCGCCCCGTGGTCGCCCCGCGCGCCGCTCGACCCGCGCGCCGCCGCCCTCGCCGCCGCGCCCCTGCTGCCCGAGCATCCGCAGGTTTCCGTGGACAAGGTGATGAGCCTGATCTCCCGCGAACTCACCCTCGTGCGCCAGCTCGGTGCCGACGCCCTCGCCATCGTGTTGAAGCCCGATTCCCGCACCGAACTCTTTCTCCAAATCAGCCAGCGCAACGGCCGCACCGAAGCCCTCATCCGCTGCGAGCGCGGCGACTACAACCATCTCCAGCAAAACTGGGCGCAGCTCCAATCCACCCTCGCCAGCCAGGACGTGAACCTCGCGCCCCTCCAGCGCCCGACTCTCGCGCCGCCCGAAGCCACCGACCTCGCGCGCACCGCGACCAGCACCGGCGGCGGCAACACCGGCACCCACACCGGCACCGGCACCGGCCACCAGCCGCCGCAACAGCAACACGCCGAGCCACCGCCCCGCTTCCGCGAAGAACGCCCGCTCGCCGCCGCCGCGAACGCCCCGACGCCGCGCCGCGCCGGCACCACCGCGACCAGCACCGCCCCGAAATCCGGCCTCGAACGCTGGGCTTGAAATTATGCCTGCCATCACCACCGCCACCCCCACTCCCGGCCCCGGCGATCCCGGCTACCAGCCGGCCGACAACCGCGTCACCACCAAGACCCTCGGCCAAGATGATTTTCTAAAATTGCTGATCGCCCAGTTCACCCACCAGGACCCGCTCAACCCGAAGTCCGACACCGACTACATCGGGCAGATGGCCAACTTCTCGAACCTCGAGATGACCAAGGGCATGAGCAACGAGTTCGCCATGCTGCGCGCCGGCTCGATGATCGGCCGCCAGGTGCAGGTGCAGACCAACCCGGACTCCGCCACGGGCGAACTGCCGCAAACCCTCTCCGGCGTCGTCTCCGAAGTCCGCTCCATCGAGGGCAAACCCGTGCTGCTCATCAATGGCGGCCGCTACACGCTGCAGCAGGTGCTCAGCATCAGCCAGCCGCCGGCCCCCGCGGCGGACACACAGGAGCGAGTCGCCCAATACGCTGTCAGTCAGTAGTTCAGTTCACCACCTCAACCTCACCCTAAACCCCTAGAATATGATGATTCGATCCCTTATTTCCGGCATCAGCGGGATGCAAAGTTTCCAAGAACGCATGGACGTGATTGGCAACAACATCGCCAACGCCGGCACCATCGGCTACAAGGCCGCCCGCGCCGATTTTGCCGACAACTTCAGCCAGTCGCTCCGCCTCGCCACCGGCGGTGCGGCCGCCGTCAACGGCGGCCAGATCGGCTCCGGCGTCACCACCAACTCGATCCACAGCGTCTTCACCCAGGGTGCCCTCGCCCGCACCGGCCTCCAGACCGACATGGGCATCGCCGGTGACGGCTTCTTCCTCGTCCGCAACACGGTTACCGGCGCCACCCTGGCCACCCGCGCCGGCGACTTTCGCGTGGACCAAACCGGCTTCCTCGTGACCAACGGCGGCTTGCGCGTGCAAGGCTACAGCGACGCGGCCCTCACGACCCTCGGCGACATCAAAATCGATCTCACCGGCGCCCCGGCCACCATGGCCGCTGGTGCCAGCATGCAAAACTGGGCGGTCGGCTCCGACGGCAAGCTGCTGGTCAGCGCCTCGGACGGCACCTCGTTCACCCGCGGCCAGATCTTGCTGCAAAACTTTATCGACCCCCAAGCGTTGGTGAAGGAAGGCGGGAACAACTTTTCCAACCTGGCCGCCGCCGGTGCGGTGTTCGCCACTCCCAAACCGCCGCAGTCCGCCGGCCTCGGCGCCCTGCAGGAAGGTGTGCTCGAACTGGCCAACGTGGACATCGCCAACGAATTCACCAACCTCATCACCACCCAGCGCGGCTACCAGGCCAACGCCAAGATCATCACCACCAGTGATGAAATGTTGCAGGAAGCCCTCAACCTCAAGCGCTAAGCCGCTCCTGACCCATGGCCAGCAAGCCCCCCACGCCGCCGCCCGCCGCCGCCGCCACTGGTGCCGCGGCCGCCGGCGCGGCCACGCCGGCGAAAGCGAGCGCTCTCGCCGCATGGCTCCCGCTCATCGTCACGCTCACGCTCATGCCCGTGCTCGCGTGGGCCACCATGCACTTCCTGGTCCTGCCCAAGCTCCAGAAAGCCCTGGCCAAACCCGCCGTCGAAGAAGCCACCGACGCCACCGACGACGCCCACGGTGACAAGTCCGAAAAGTCCGACAAAACCGACAGCCACGGCAAGCCCGCCAAAGCCGACGCCCACGGGAAATCCGACAAGCCCGAAAAGTCCGCCGCCGCCAAGAAAAATGACGCCAAAGCCAAGGTCCTGGCCCCGCTCTCCAAGGTTCTCGTCAACGTCTTCGGCACCGGCGGCGCGCGCTATCTGATCGTCTCCATGACCTTGGTGGGTAATACCCCCGAGTTCAAAACCAAGGTCGAGGAAAACAAGGACCAACTCTTGGACGCCGCCGCCTCCACCCTCGCCAGCAAGTCCATCAGCGACCTCGAACGCCTCGGCATCCGCAACCAGATCCGCGCCGAACTGGTCACCGTCTTCAACACCGTCCTCAAAGCCACCCCCGTTCAGGAGATTTACCTGACCGAATTCGCGGTCCAATAACCGCCCCCGTCACTCATGGACTCGAGTGTCACGCAGGAAAATCAGGGCGACGTCCTCACCCAGGCCGAGGTCGAGGCCCTGCTCGCGCAGGTCGCCGCCGACCAGAGCACCGTCGCCATTCACAAGGCCGACCACTCTGTCGAGAAACGCGACCGCGACGCCGTCCAGCCGTACGATTTCCGCCATCCCGCCTTCCTCTCCGCCAGCGAGCTGCGCAAACTCCGCCTCGGCCACGACGACTACCTCCGCGCCCTCGCCGCCCGCATGTCCATCTATCTGCGGATGGATTTCTCGCTCCAGCTCACCAAGCTCCACACCCAGCCCTTCCGCAAATTCGCCGAGAGCCTCACCACGCCCTCCTGCATCACCATTTTCAAAGCCGAGCCGTTGCGCGGCATCTGCATCCTCGACCTCAACCCCGCCATCGCCCTCACCATGCTCGACCGCCTCCTCGGCGGCCCCGGCCTCAACGTCAACACCGACCACACGCCCACCGACATCGAGCTGTCCCTCATCGACCAGGCCGTCACCCTCATCCTCACCGAGTGGTGCAAACACTGGAACCCCATGGAACTGCGCCCCGCCATCCTCGGTCACGAGGACAACGGCAGCTTCCTCCAGACCTCCGCCGATGAAACCATGATGGTCGTCCTGATCATGGACGCGCGCCTTGGCGACTGCCAGGCCCCCATCCACCTCGCCTTCCCCTATTTCACCATCGAACCGATCATCCGCCGCGTCTGCGCCAGCCTCGAGACCGCCGCCCAGCCTCCGGAGCAAGCCCCCATGAGCCCCGTGCAGTGGAACCCGCAGCTCGACGACGTCCTCGTCCCCATCACCGCCCAATGGGAAAACCTCGTCATCACCGCCCGCGAACTCTCGCAGCTCAAGGTCGGCGACTTCATCCAGCTCAGCCCCGACTGCGTGCAGGAAATCCAGATCCGCCTCTCCTCGAAAACCAAGTTTGTCGGCCGCCT
>BJHT01000490.1 GCA_014193395.1 Verrucomicrobiota bacterium | reverse complement strand
ACGATCGACGTCCTCGCGCTGGATCGCCTCCGGGTAGCCGCCGCGCGTCAACCGGGCCGCGAGATCATCCCGACCCGACGGCACTTTCAACTTGCCGATAGTGCCGGCGAAACACCGGGGCACGAAGCCCTCGATGACCCCGGCCAGTTCGCCGGCGGAAAAGGGAAACAGCGGGATGATCTCCATGCGCCCGGCCAGCGATTCCGCCAGCCGCGGCAGGGTCAGCACGTTCGCCGAGCCGGTCAGCAGAAAGCGGCCAGGCCGGCGGTCCCGGTCCACCGCCAGCTTGATGGCCGGAAACAACTGCGGTGCCTTTTGGATTTCATCGAGAACGACCGGGCCGGCGAGGTTGCGGACAAACCCGGCGGGATCGCCGGCCGCGAGGCCGAGTGTGGCGGCGTCATCCAGCGTGAAATATTGCGCGCCGGTGCGGGCGGCGACGGCCTGGGCCAGCGTGGTCTTGCCGGTCTGGCGGGCACCGTTGAGCAGCACCACCGGCGTGTCGGCCAGGGCGCGGTCGATGGAGGTCTGAATGTGCCGCCGAATCATGGTGAGATATTCACCAGTTGGTGGGGAATTTGCAAGGAGCGGGCGACAGCGCGCGACCGGTCCCCGGTCGCAGCGCGTGCGCAAACGAGGAGGCGCTCGAAAAACCTTCCGGCGCCCTCGCTCATTCGGAGCCGCTGCGGGCTGGGACCGCCCGCGCTCCCATCCCCGCTGCCTACGGGCACGCGAACGTGGCGGAGCCGAGTTGGGGCTAGGGAATGGAAACAATGGAATGAAGACAAAAAGTCTCCCCATCCCCATTCCTTTGCCTCCATTCCTTTGCCAAATCCGTTTCGGGGAATGGGGTTGAGATTCAGGTAATTTGCGGCGCGTGCGACGCATCGTGGGAGCAGCCGACGTGAGGCGAATACCGGACAGAAGAAACCACTAACCGACACTGACTGGCACTAAAGGGAAAAGCACCCCGGCTTCGCGCGCCAGCGGGGTCTCGACTCGTTTCCCATTAGTGCCAGTTAGTGCCGGTTAGTGGTTATTAATTCCCTCACCCCGCCCGGTGTTCAGCGCGCGAAGATCTGCCGGATATCGTCCTCGCTCGGCATCTCTTGAATGTCGATTTCCGTCACCAGCAGTTCGTCCAGCAGCGACTTGCACACAGGAATCCCGCGGTCGCGCTCCGTCTTCAACCGGAATTGCCCCGGGTTGCCAGAGTACTCGTCCCCCCTTTCAGTGCTGCAAAATCTCCGGCGGCAAGGTCGTGAGCGGCGCCTTCGGATTGGTCGTTCCAAAATAATTCGCCGACCAGTCGTTGGAGAACAGCACCACCGCGTGCTGCCCCATGTCATACGCCAGCCGCGCGCCGCTCGGGAGCGAGAGCGCGGTCAGCTCGGCCTCGGTGATGCCCGTCGGGAGCCAGCGGCACACGGTCCACGGCGCAGGCTCGAGGCGTGATTCCGCGCCGTATTCGCTCTCGAGGCGGAACTGCACGACCTCGAATTGCAGCGGCCCGACCGCCGCGAGCAGCGGCACGCGCGCGCTCGAATCGCGCAGCGTGAGCGTCTGGATCACGCCCTCTTGCAGGAGCTGTTCGAGGCCCTGGCGGAATTGTTTGAACTTCGCCGTGTTCGGATTGTGCAGATACGCGAACGCCTCGGGCGGGAAGCGCGGGATTTCCTTGTAGAGAATCGCCGGGTCCGTCGTGAGCGTGTCGCCGATGCCGAAGCTGTCGTGCCCGACCAGGCCAATGACATCGCCGGGATACGCCTCGTCCACGGTCTCGCGCTCGTTGCCGAAAAGTTTGTGCGAACTGGAGAGCCGCACTTTTTTCTGCGTGCGCGAATGCGTCACCGTCATGTCGCGCTCGAACTTGCCCGTGCAGACGCGCAGGAACGCGATGCGGTCGCGGTGCCGCGGATCCATGTTCGCCTGAATCTTGAAAATGAAACCGGAGAACGCCGGGTTCTCGGGCGCGATGGCCGTGCCCGCCATGACGCGCGCCTTGGGCGGCGGCGAGTGTTGGAGGAAGCCGTCGAGCAGCAGTTGCACGCCGAAATTATTGACGCCGCTCCCGAAGAAGACCGGCGTCGTCCGGCCCGCGAGCACCTCGGCTTCATTGAAGCTCTCGCCGGCCATCTCGAGCATCTCGAGCTCCTCGACGGTCTTGTGATACGTCGCGTCGTCGAGCCGTTCGCGGATGACCGGATCGCTCAAATCACCAATGGACACGGGCGCGCGGAACTTGCCGCCGACCACGCGCTCGAAGCGGTGAAGCTGCCTGGTGCGCCGGTCGAACACGCCCTGAAACTCCGCGCCCGCGCCGATGGGCCAGTTCACGGGAAACGCGCCGATGCCGAGCACCTTCTCCAGTTCATCCAGCAACATCAGCGGCTCGCGCATCGGCCGGTCGCACTTGTTCATGAAGGTGAAAATCGGCACGCCGCGCTGGCGGCAGACCTCGAACAGCTTGCGCGTCTGCGGCTCGATGCCCTTGGCGGAGTCGATCACCATCACCACCGAATCCACCGCCGTGAGCACGCGATACGTGTCCTCGGAAAAGTCCTTGTGGCCGGGTGTGTCGAGCAGGTTGATGCGAAACCCGTTGTAGTCGAATTGCAGCACCGTCGAGCTGATCGAGATGCCGCGTTTCTTCTCCAACTCCATCCAGTCGGAGGTCGTGGCGCGCTGGTTTTTGCGCGCGGTTACGGAACCGGCGAGCTGCACCGCGCCGCCGTAAAGCAGCAGCTTCTCCGTCAACGTCGTCTTGCCCGCGTCCGGATGCGAGATGATGGCGAACGTGCGGCGGCGTTGGATTTCTTGGGCGATGTCCACAGGAAGCGGGTTGGGAAAAATGAGAGTGGTTTGGTGAACGATGGCCGGCGGAGCGCGGCGGTTACCGGTTGCGTGAAAAGTAGCCGCCGAGGTTACGAGGCGGAGGCGCCCCATGAAACGGTCGCGGGCTTCTGCCGGCCAACGTACGGCTGAGCCAAGGTACCGCAGGCGTCCCGCCTGCGAGTTCGCGGAGCGTCTCGCCCCGAGTCGGAACGGGCGGCGAGACGCCGCCCGAACTCGCAGGCGGGACGCCTGCGCTACCCCGGACGCGTTCCGCCCGCTTCCCGCGCCCCACGCAAGTACGTAGGCCCCGTGCTGCGCCGTTCTTCGTCGCTCGGATTCGCCTCACGTCGGCGGCTACGGCCCGCGACGCTCCCGCGGCGTAAACGCCGCGCTCCTGGGCCGGATGCACTCGCTGCTCTGCGTCGCGCCTCATCCCTTCTTCGCCGCGGGTTTCGGCTTGCTCGCCGCGATGGGATTCTCCAGCGGACGCAACACCTTGATCGCCTCGGGCAGCTTGTAGTGCCGCTTGAGACCCAGCTCCGTCAGCATCCCCGCCGGCACGCGCGAGATGAACTCCGGGAAACTGCGATCCACCCGGTCGCGCAGCAGTTTCTGCCCCGCCTTCGACGCCCAGAACTCCTCCTCGACCTTCGCCAGTGCAATGCCCGCTTCATCCGCATTCATGCTCTCGCGTTTGCCCAGCACCCAGATCAGCTCGGGATCGCCCGGCAGCGCGACCGGACACGCGACGAACTTCTGCACGATCTCCTGCTCGTCGCTCTCCTCCACCACGGCGTCGGGATTCACCTTCACCTCGCCGCGGAACTGCCCGCCGTCCGGCAGCGCGACCTCGATGGCGAGCGTCTTCTCCGCGCGATTCGGCTTGATCGTCACATCGCCGTCGCCGAACGACGCCGCGAGCTGCGTCTTCACGTCCGCGAGCGTCTTGGGTTCGAGATTGGGCAGCGCGACCTTGGCGCAAAACTTCTCGAACGCCGCAGCCTTGGCCTTCGTTTTCAATTCCGCCTCGATGGCCTGGTAAATTTTCCCCGCCAGCTTCGGATCGGTCGTTGCCTTGGGCAGCACTTGTTTGAGCAAATTGAGCAATTCGAGGTCGGCGACTTTCTTCGGTTCTTTTTTCATTTTCAAAATTGGGGCGCACTTGTGACACATGCCGCCACCGGGCGCAATGCCCGCGTCGGGACCGCCGGAGCGCGGCTGTGGAGTGCGGCTGTGGAGTGCGGGGACCTGTCACCGCTTTCGCAAGGCGACTTGTCGCCGTCAAACTGCGGGAGGCGTGAATATGAGAGGGGTGTACACGGCTCGCGCCAGCGCCGGAGCGTCCGCGTGACCGGAGCCGCACGGGGGGTTGACG
>BJHT01000489.1 GCA_014193395.1 Verrucomicrobiota bacterium | reverse complement strand
CCATCGCTCGCGGCCGCCGCGGCCGAGGCAAAACCGAATATCCTCGTCATCCTCACCGATGACCAAGGCCGCGCGGATACTCGGCGTTCGGCACGCCAGACCTTCGCACGCCTGGCATGGACCGGCTGTTCCGCGAGGGCATGACGTTCGACAACTTCTTTGCCAACTCGTGCGTCTGCTCGCCCACGCGCGCGGCGTTGCTGACCGGCTGCTATCCCGACCGCGTCGGCGTGCCCGGCGTGATCCGCCATGTGAAACCGAGCTCGTGGGGCTGGCTCTCGCCCACCGCGACGCTGCTGCCAGCGCTGCTCAAACCGGCGGGCTATCACACCGCGATCATCGGCAAGTGGCACCTCGGCCTGGCCTCGCCGAACACGCCGACCGAACGCGGCTTCGATTTTTTCCACGGCTTCCTCGGCGACATGATGGACGACTATTGGACCCACTTGCGCGGCGGTCAGAATTTCATGCGCCGCAATCGCGACCTGATCGATCCGCAAGGCCACGCGACCGACCTCTTCACCGACTGGGCCTGCGCGTATCTCGCCGAGCGCGCCGTCGCGAGGCAGCCGTTCTTCCTCTACCTCGCCTACAACGCGCCGCACGACCCGATCCAGCCGCCGCCCGCGTGGCTCGAAAAAGTCCGCCAGCGCGAACCCGCCATGAGCGAGAAACGGACGAAACTGGTCGCGCTGATCGAACATCTCGACTCCGGCATCGCGCAGGTGCTCGCGACGCTCGACCGCACCGGACTGGCCACGAACACGCTCGTCCTCTTCAGTTCCGACAACGGCGGCATCCTCGAACTTGGCGCGAACAACGGCCCGTGGCGCAGCGGGAAACAACACATGTACGAAGGCGGCCTGCGCGTGCCCTTCGCCGCGCGCTGGCCTGGACGCATCGCGCCCGGCAGCCGCACCGAACGCACCGCGCTAACGATGGACATCTTCGCCACCGCCTGCGCCGCCGCCGGAGTGCCAGCGCCCGCAGGCATCGATGCCGTGAGTTTCCTGCCCACCCTGCGCGGGGAGATGCAGCCCGAGACGCGGCGCGAGGTTTACTACGTTCGTCGCGAGGGCGGCCCGGCTTATGGCGGCAAGACCATCGAGGCCCTGCGCCGCGGCGACTGGAAGCTGCTCCAAGACAGCCCGTTCGCGCCGTTGGAATTGTACAACCTGAAGACCGATCCGTTGGAGGCGCACAACCTCGCCGCGCAGGAGAAGAAGATTTTCAACGAACTGTCCACGGCCCTGCGCCACCACCTCCAGCGCGGCGGCCAGGTGCCGTGGCAGGAGCGGGAGGAGTGAGCCGCTCCGTAGCCGCCGACGTGCGCAGCCGCCGACGTGAGGAGAACCCGAGCGCCCCAACGGCGGAGCATGGGGCCAGCGTGCCCGAGACGCGGACGGAGGATGTCGGCAGGCGGGCAGTTCCGCCGTTGTAGGAGTCGAGGTTACGAGACTCTAACCTTTTCCGCGCAACACGCGGCCTGAGTCTCGTGGACCTGATTTGGTCAAGGCGCTTGGCACCGGAGCGTGGTTTCATGACGCGGCTTGCGGCAGATTGGGACGGGCCTCTCGCGGAAGGAGGTTAGAGTCTCGTTACCTCGACTCCCACAAGGTCGGGAGCGCGGGCGGCTACGGGAGGCGCGGCAGAAACCAGTTGCGACGCTTCCGCGCCATAACCTACCTTACGCGCGCTCCGAAACTCCCGAGTGGAAGAATCCCGGAATCGCCTTTGTTCATGCCCCTGATTTGCTCAAACCGCCCCGTCCGCGCCGCGCGTGTTCCCGCGTTTCGCGGCCGCGGGGCAGGCCTCACGTCGGCTCTGTTGCTCACCTTTTTGTGCGCGTTTCCCGCGCTCGCGTGCAACGTCCCCGTCTTCCGCTACGCGCTGGAACGCTGGCAGGCCGAGCCTTACGAGGCGGTTGTTTTCCATCGCGGCCCGCTGTCCCCGGCGGATCGCGCCGCGGTGGTCGCGCTGGAAAAAGCCCGCGACGATGCCCACGCCAACCTCAACGTCACGCTCGCCGACGTTGATTTCCCGCTCGGCCGCCTCCCCGCCAAACTCTGGAAATCCCGCACCAACGCGCCGCTGCCTCACCTTGTCGTTTCCTATCAAGGCGGCGCGACCGAGGGCCTCGTCGCGTGGGCCGGTCCGCTCGGTGAGAGCACGGCGCGCACTCTCGCCGAGTCGCCTGTCCGCCGCGCGCTGGCGAAGGAACTGCTCGCCGGCAAATCCGCCGTGTGGCTCCTGCTTGAAAGCGGCAACGCGTCAGCCGATGCCGCCGCCGCCGCCCTGATCGAGAAGGAACTCCGCGTCCAGGAAAAGGAACTCGAACTTCCACCCGCCGCGCCCGACGATCCCAAGATGCGCGCCAAACTTCCGCTGCGCATCGCCTTCTCCGTGCTGCGCCTTCCGCGCACCGATCCCGCCGAAGCCCCTTTCATCACGCAACTGCTCGCGGGCGAATCGCAGACCAACCAACCGCCCGTGCCCGTCGCGTTTCCCGTGTTCGGCCGCGGTCGCGCGCTCGCGGCGCTCTCCGGCGGCGACCTCTCTGCCGACGTGATTGAATCCGCGAGCCGTTTTCTCACCGGTGCCTGCTCGTGCGAAGTGAAGGAACTCAACCCCGGCAAAGACCTCCTGCTCGCCGCCGACTGGGACAGCATCTTCGAGGAAGCCCTGCCGCCCGAAGAACGCACGCCGCTCGCCAATCCCGCGATCCCGCCCGGTCTCGGTCCCGAAACGAACACCGTGATCGGCGCATCAACCGCCGGCGCCAACTCGGCCGCCGCAGCCAACCAAAACTTCCTCCGCCTAGCGCTGACTTCGCTGGTCGCGCTCGGCCTCTTCTGCGGTGCCGTCGCGCTCTGGCGCAAATCGTGACATGAATCCCCGCCGCGCCGCTCGTCTCGCCGCCCGTCTCTCGCCCGCGTTCGCGCTGTTCCTCGCGTCCGTCGCGGCGGCCGTCGTGCTCGTGCTCGTCCTCGCACGCAAGCCCGCGGACCCCGCGACCGTCCCCGGTGCGCCCGTGCAGGAGCCGCTGCTCGTCTTCTGCGCCGCGGGTCTCAAGCCGCCCGTCGAAGCCATTGCGCACGAGTTCGAGCAGAGCGAGGGCCTGAAGGTGCAGCTCCAATACGGCGGCTCGCAAACCCTCCTCGCCAACCTCGCCGTCAGCGCCCGCGGCGACCTCTACCTCGCCGCCGAGGACGCCTATGTGCAGCTCGCCCGCGACAAAAAACTGGTCCGCGAAATCATCCCGCTCGCGAAGATGCGAGTGACCCTCGCCGTGGCCCGCGACAATCCCAAGAAAATCGCGGCCCTCGCCGACCTGCTGCGGCCCGATGTGCGCGTGGCGCAGGCCAATCCCGATGCCGCCGCCGTCGGCAAACTCACGCGCGAGGCCCTGCAAAAAACCGGCGAATGGGAGCCGCTGCGCGCGCACACGACCGTGTTCAAGCCCACGGTCAACGACGTTGCCAACGACCTGAAGCTCGGCTCGGCCGACGCGGGCTTCGTCTGGGACGCCACCATCCGCCAGTATCCGGAACTCGCGGCGGTGCCCGTCGCGGCGTTCTCGAATCTCGTCGCGCACGTCAGCGCGGGCGTGCTCACGAGCAGCAAACAACCCGCGGCGGCGCTGCGTTTCGCGCGCTTCCTCGCGGCACGCGATCGCGGCGGAAAAATCTTCGAGCAGCACGGTTTCACCCCGATCAACGGCGATCCGTGGGCGAAGATTCCCGAGGTGCGCCTGCTCGCGGGCGCGATGCTGCGGCCGGCCATCGAGCGCACGATCACCGAGTTCGAGCAGCGCGAGGGCGTGCGCGTGACCCGCGTGTACAACGGCTGCGGCATCCTCGTGGCGCAGATGCGCGCGGGCGACCGGCCCGACGGCTATTTCGCCTGCGACCAGTCGTTCATGAAAGAGGTCCACGACCTGTTCCTCGATGCCGCGGACATTTCCGGCAACCAGCTCGTCATCCTCGTTCACAAGGGCAATCCGCGCGGTGTGCGCGCGCTCAAGGACCTTGCCCAGCCCGGCCTCAAGCTCGGCGTCGGCCACGAGAAACAATGCGCGCTCGGTGTGCTCACGGGCCAGACCCTCGACTTCATCGGCCTGCGCAATCAGGTGATGAAAAACGTGACCGTCCAGTCGCCCACCGGCGATCTGCTCGTGAACCAACTTCGCACGAAATCGCTCGACGCCGTGATC
>BJHT01000488.1 GCA_014193395.1 Verrucomicrobiota bacterium | reverse complement strand
TGGAACGGATTTGACCATCGGCTGAATCCGTCGCCGCGGCCCGCCGTCCGAAACCGTCTGCAAAAAATTCCGCCATGAAATTTCTCACCGTCCGCAGCCTCGTCGTGCTCTGGGTTCTCGTCGCCGTCGCCGCGCGCGCCGCCGCGCCGCAATTGGTCGCGCCGGACCGCACCAAGCAGCTCGTGCTCGACCCGCGCGTCATCCAGTCCGTCACCCACGCGAAGCTCACGCTCGGCACCATCGAGAAAGATCCGCACAACCCGCTCTTCCGTGCCGATCAGCCGTGGGAAAACGCGCTCAACAATCTCTATCCGAACGTGCTCTGGGACGCCGACGCGCAGCGCTTCAAGCTCTGGTACAAATGCGTGCTCACCGACAAAAACGTCATCGCGCAGATGGCCGACCCGGTGACGATTCACGAGCAGGGTTGGTTCCTGCTGTATGCGACTTCGCGCGATGGGATTGCGTGGGAGAAACCGGCGGTCGGGCAGTTTGGCTTCGGCGGTTCGCGCGCGAACAACGCCGTCGCCCGCGACACGCCCAACGTTGGCGTTTTCCGCGACCCGCACGATCCCGACGCGACGCGGCGATTCAAAATGGTCTATGACGTCGGCCTCGGAAAACCGCGCACGCGCACCTCGCCGGACGGCGTGACGTGGAGTGAACCGCAGGAGCCGCGGGGTTTCGCGGGCTACCACGGCGACACGCACAACAACGCGTTCTGGGACGAGCGCTCGGGGAAATACGTGTGGTTCACCAAGGCGTTTCTCGGCGAGCGGCTGGTCGCGCGCTTCGAGAGCACGGACTTTGTGAACTGGAAAACCAGCGGCGTGGTGCTGCGCTCGACCGTCGCGGAGGGCCGCACGCACCAGACTTATTGCCTGCCGGTGTTTCCGTATGCGAACGGCTACCTCGGTTTCGTGATGATGTATCACGTCGGCACGGACCGCGCGGTGGACTGCGAGCTAGCGTGGAGCCCCGACACGGTGACCTGGACGCGAGTCGCGCCGGGCACGGCGTTCATCCCGCGTGGGCCGAAGGGGAGCTACGACAGCGCCTGCATTTACGCGCCGTCCGGCCCGGCCATCGCGCAGGACGGGAAGCTGCTGATTTTCTACGGCGGCGATTTCTTCCCGCACCAAGGCTGGAAACGCCACTGCCTCCCGGCCCTCGCCCGCGTGCGCGTGGACGGCTTCGCAGGCTACGAACCCAGCACGCCCGGCGGCGAGGCGACCCTCATCACGCAACCGCTGCTGGTCACCGGGCCGCTCCAGGTCAGCGCCGACGTGCGCGGTTCGCTGAATGTGAGCGTGCTGGAGGAACCGGGCTTTACGGGCACGTTGGTGGGCGGCGACGTGACGGACGGTGAAATAAAATGGCCGGGGCGCGACACGGCGACACTGCGCGGGAAAATGGTGCGCCTGAAATTCACGCTGCGCGACGCGAAGCTCTACGCGTTCCGTGGGCTGGAGATGGTGCCCGCGCCGGTCGCCAGCACGGGTGTGCGGCAGTTCACCGAACCGCTGGATCTCAGTCTCAGTTTTCCCGGCGCGACCAACGGCGTGGTGCTTCGCCACACGACGGATGGCAGCGAGCCGACGGCGAGTTCGCCGGTCGTGCGCGGGCCGCTGCGGCTGGCGCAGACGACGCGGGTGCGCGCGCGGGCGTTCCTCCCCGGCGTGACGGGTGGCGGGCCGGAGTTCGATGCGGTCTTCACGCGCCGCGAGCCGCGGCACGCGACGTGGCCCACGCCGGTGACGCAGACCTTCACGTTCGATCAGCCGGGAACTGAATGGCGCGGCGCGGACAAGCTGGAGCAGCGCGCGACCGGCGGCGTCGCGGGCGGTTATCTCACGGTGTCGCGCGGCGGCGGGCTGCGGCCATTCGCATATTTGCCGCACAACGCAACCAACGGCCTCGCGGGGGACTGGCCGGTGAAGTTCGGCGGGTCCGGGGCGCACCTCAGTTTCCACACGCGCGCCACGGAGGCGGGCGGCGGTTTTCAGGTGGAACTCTTCGCCCGCGATCTCGCGCCGTGGACCTACGCGCGGCTGCCGAGGTTCACCACCGCCTGGCAGCGCGTGACGGTGCCCGTGCGCTGGGATTGGAACGACGCCGAGGCCGAGGCCGCCGGCTGGGTGCGGGGCCTCGCGGCATTTTCGTGGCGCGACACGATCACGCACCTCGGCAGAGTGGTGGTCGCCGCGGGCGCGAGCGGCGGCGCGAGCTTCGATTTGGATGAGTTCAGCGTGACGGCGTTCGCGGATTGATTGGGGAGCCGCGAGTTTTTTGTGAAGAGTCTGGTTGAAAACCCCGGTTCGGAGTTACGCGTTGACGCGGTTCGGGCGGTGGGTAACCGGCGGGCCGCGTAAACGCGGAACTCCAAACCCAGTCGCTCGCGGCTCGAGGGGCTCGAGGGGCCTCGCGAACACGCTCTAAACGCGGGGCGGGTGGGCATGTTCCCAGCCCATTTCTTTTTGCGTCTCTTTGCATTCTTTGCGGCGATCCCATCCGCGATTCCGCGCTGAACCTGCCCGCTGCTTGCAATGTCTGTCCCCGTCCGCAAAATCCTCCGCATGAATCTTTTCGCCACCTTTAGCGCTCTGCTCTGCACCCTCCTCCTCGCCGCTCCGGCCCATGCCGCCGCGCCGTTCCTCGAGAAAGTAGATCTCTTCACCGCGAATCAGGAAGGCTACAAACTCTACCGCATCCCCGGCATCGTCGTGACCAAGCGCGGCACCGTGCTGGCCTACTGCGAGGCGCGTAAAAGTGACCGTGGCGACTGGGGCCAGATCGACATCTTGCTGCGGCGCTCGACAGATGGCGGCAAGACTTGGGGACCACGCACCACGCTTGCCAACGTGCCCGGACCGAAAGCGAAGAATCCCGTAGCGCTCGCCCAGAAACTCGCGACGCCCGGTGAAGTTACCTACAACAACCCGCTTGCCATCGCGGATGCGAACGGCGCGGTGCATTTCCTCTTCTGCCTCGAGTACGCCCGCTGCTTCTATCTGCGCAGTGACGACGACGGCCTCACCTGGACGCCGCCGGTAGAGATCACCGCGTCGTTCGATGCGTTCCGTAGCCGCCGAGGTGACGAGGCGGATTCCCCGAACGCTCCGGCGGGAACTTCCGCCTCCTCACCTCGGCGGCTACCCGATCAGTTCTACGACTGGAAGGTCCTCGCCACCGGGCCCGGCCACGGCATTCAGCTCAAGAACGGCCGCCTCGTCGTGCCCGTCTGGCTCTCGCTCGGCACGGGCGGTCACGCGCACCGGCCCTCGGTCACGTCGGTCATCTACAGCGACGACCTCGGGCGCACCTGGCTGCGCGGCGAGATCGCGGGACCGAACACCGGCGACTGGAACATCCCGAATGAAACCTGCGCCGTGCAGCTCGCCGACGGCCGCGTGTTGCTCAACATGCGCAGCGAATCCAAGGCCAACCGGCGCCTCCTCACCACCAGCCGCGACGGCGCGACCGCTTGGAGCCAGCCGCAGTTTCACGACCAGCTCCTCGAACCCATCTGCATGGCGGGCATGGTCCGGCTCAGCGAAGCGCCATCTTCGGACAAGAACCGTCTCCTGTTTTCCAACCCTCACAACCTCTCCCGCGCCGACGGCAAGGAAGCTCCCGGCAAGGGCCGCGACCGCAAAAATGTCTCCGTGAAACTCAGCTACGACGAGTCCGCCACCTGGCCCGTGAACAAGACCATCGAGCCTGGTTTCAGCGGCTACAGCGACCTCGCGGTTGCCAACGACGGCATCATCCTCCTCTTTTACGAACGCGGCAGCACCGATGGGAAAGACATCTACCGCAGCGGCCTCCTGACCGTCGCCCGCTTCAATCTCGAATGGCTCACCGACGGCCAGGACGCGCTGCCCTCTGTCGGGAGCGCGAAGCCATGATGCTTGCAGCCGGCCGCGGGAGCAGCTTGCGGCCGCCGAGTCAGCGCGGCAATCGGGACAGTTTTCCCGATGGGTAGGGCGCGTCTGTTTCCGGCGCGCCGTGGGAGCGTGTGAACATTCCGGCGGCGTGGTGGGGACTGCAGCACCCTATCTGGCGCCTCGGGTGGCTTATCGGGCGGAGGAGATTTCCAGTGTTTCTTCTTTTTTGTGCGGGGTGTGTCTTCATCGGCTTCGACGGGCGGGACGGTCGAGGGCGGGACGAGGGGCGTGGGGGTGTGGTCGGTGACGGGTTCTTCGTTTTTGTGGAAC
>BJHT01000487.1 GCA_014193395.1 Verrucomicrobiota bacterium | reverse complement strand
GCCACTGATCGTCAGGAGGTTGTCACGGAACGCCTCGAAATCCAGACGACGACGATTCATGCGGTGGAACAAGAGGTTGTTGGGATCAATCGCCGAGAACTGCGGCACGTCATCGCTCGACTGTTGGTAGGTATTGGAGAGCATGATCAGGCGGTGCAGCTTCTTGATCGACCAGTTGTTCTCCATGAAGTAAGAGGCCAGCCAGTCCAGCAGTTCGGGATGTGACGGATCCTGCGCCCGCATCCCAAAGTCACTGATGGTCCGGACGATGGCACCTCCGAAGTGCTGGTACCACACCCGGTTCACAAACACCCGGGCGGTCAATGGGTTATCCTTGCTGGCAATAGCCTTGGCCAGTTCCAAGCGACCGCTGCCCTTCGAGAAGGGACGCCGGTCCGGGCCCGACAGGATTTCCAAGAACTGCCGCGGCACTTCCGCGCCCCGATTGTTGGGACTACCCTTGATCAGGATCGTGGCATTCTTCGGAGTCTTCTGGTCCATCAACGCCATGGCACGCTTGGGCGATCCCGGATGACTGACCTGCAAGTTAACGAGCTTGTCCAGATACGGGCCTTCCTGGTTGCGGATGCGGTTGTTGTTAAGGCCGGCCAGTTGGTCATAGCTGAGTTTCAATGGGGAATCATTGCCATAGAGAACCTTGCGCAACTCCTCTTGCGCCGGATCAGCCAAACCCTTCGGCGCGGCCTCTTCCTCCTTGGCGCTGGCTTTCTTCTTTTCGTGGAGAATGACAGTGCTCTGCCATTGCCGTTCCGCGTCCGCGAACAATTTCACGTAGCGATCAATAACAACGTTAAAAGAACTGGCCGGGGTCGAAAAAGCACGCGCCACCAGCGGATTGAGCTTCTTCCCAGCCTCACCTTTGTACTCTGCCGCCAGTTCCCTGCCCTTGGCGGCGAATTCCTTGTCGGAAAGATCATTGTAGGCCGCCCAAGGAGCGAAGATCGGATCGTTTTTGCGACCCGCGGCCTTCTTGATATACGAACTCCACCGCTGGACCATGAACACCTCCAGCTTACGGTCGCGGGCGAACTTCTCACTCTCAGCCCGATCCATTTTTTCATCACTGACAGACAAGTCATGGGCCGCCAGCAGATAGCCGAAGAGATTGGTGCGAGCCTTGGTAAGATAACCGTTCAGCGTCCTGATGCGGAAGTTATCCAACTCTTCTTCATAGGCGGCCTGCCGCGCCACGAACTCACGGTATTCGGGGGTGTCCGCCGGCGCTTCCAAGAGAGGTTTCTCAGCCGGCTCGATGGAACTCGCAAATACGCCGTAGAGTGAGTAATAGTCCGCCGTCGGAATGGGGTCGAATTTGTGATCGTGGCACCGCGCGCAGTACACTGACAGCGCCAGCGTGCTGCGGGTCAGCGTATCGATGCGATCATCAATGGTGTCCTGCATGTTGGCACCCTGACGTCCGAGGGTGAAAAATCCCATGGCCGCCAGCGCCTTTTTGTCGTCGCCGGCGACTTGGTCAGCCGCGATTTGTTCGACCAAGAATTGGTCGTAGGGTTTGTCCCGGTTAAACGCATCGACGACATAGTCCCGATAGGTAAAGGAGTAGATGAACCGATTCGGTCCCATGTTATTGTTGTTGCCGCCCCGGGTGTCCGAGTAACGAGCCAAATCCAGCCAATACCGGCCCCAGCGCTCCCCATAATGCGGTGAGTCAAGCAACCCATCGACCACCTTGGTAAAGGCCTCGGGAGAGTCATCGGAGACAAATGCCTCCACATCGGCCTGAGAAGGGGGGAAACCAACCAGATCGAAATAGGCCCGGCGGATGAGCGTAACCTTGTCGGCCGGAAACGACGGGATCATCCGCTTCTCTTCCAGCTTTGCGAGAATGAAGGAATCCACCGGGTTCTGGACCCACTTCTTGAGATTGAGCTTCGTTTGGGGAACCTCCGGCTTTTTAACCGGCTGAAACGACCAATGCGCCTTGGCCTTCGCGCGATCCGCCTCGCTCTTGAGAATGCCGCCCTGCTTGCCCGTTCGCGGGTCCGGCGCACCCATCTTCACCCATGCTTCAAAGTCCGCAATCACCGCGTCCGACAACTTTTCCTTGGGCGGCATCTGGAGATTCGGATCGAGATAGCGAATGGCTTTGATGAACAGACTCTTCTCCGCGTTGCCCGGCTCGATCGCCGGTCCCGACGACCCGCCTTTGAGTGTCGCAATTTTGGAATCAAGCGCCAAGCCGCCCTTGATCTTGTCACTTTCGGCACTGTGGCACTTGTAACAATTCTCGATGAGCGCCGGCCGAATCTTGCTTTCAAAAAATTCCGACTCTTCAGCCGACAACGGCTTATCTGGTTCAGCGGCAAAACTTGTGACAGCCGCTTGGATGGCAGTCAGTACCACCGCTCCTAATAGTCCCACATTGCACGTTTTCATCTTTGAATACCGAAGGTAATTCGATCAATACACCAACACCAAAAAACTTTCCGTCCATGCGAACCGGCTCAAGGGCGACGGTTGCAGACGCCAAAATTTCAACCAGTCCTTGCGGACTGGTTGAAATTTGACCGAACAAATCTGACTTAACTTACGATCCTGACACGACGGACAACCGCTTAAGCGATCACGTCTTTCACGACCTTGCCGAAGACATCCGTCAACCGGAAGTCGCGACCGCCGGAGCGGAACGTGAGCTTTTCGTGATCAAAGCCCAGCAGGTGCAGGATCGTCGCGTGGAGATCATGCGGGTCCACCGGGTTCTCGACCGCCGCACTGCCCAACTCGTCAGTCGCGCCATAGGCAAAGCCACCCTTGACACCGCCACCCGCCAACCAAGCTGACATGGCCTTGTTATTGTGGGTGCGTCCGCCGGGGCCGTCCTGAGCGGAGCTGCGTCCGAACTCAGTGCTGCAGACAATCAAGGTGTCCTTGAAGAGACCGCGGTCCTTGAGGTCCTGCATGAACGCCGCGATCGGCTGATCGCTCTGCGCTGCGGTGCGCGGCATGTTCTGCTGGATGCCGGCGTGGGTGTCCCAGCCGCCCTGCCAGACCTGCACGAAACGAACTCCGCGTTCCAGCAAGCGCCGGGCGATGATCATCTGCCGGGCATGGCCACCCTCTCCGTAGGCTTTGACCACCTTCTCCGGTTCCCGCGCCACGTCGAATGCCTCGGTGGCTTCGGTCTGCATCCGGTAGGCCAGCTCGAACGACTGAATGCGGGCTTCCAACTGGGCTTCGGCTTTGCGCTTCTGCTTGTGGACTTCGTTGAGCTGATACAGCAAGTCGAGCTGCTCGCGCTGTTGATTCGCCGAGGTGAAACCGCTCTTGATGTTTTCGATGAGCGTTTCGATCTTTGTGTTCCGCGGATCAATGTTAGTTCCTTGATAATGGCCCGGCATGAAGGCGGAACCCCAGTTACGACCATTGTTGCCGCCCAAGACAACGAATCCAGGGATGTTCTGGTTCTCCGTTCCCAAGCCGTAAAGCACCCACGATCCCATGCTGGGCTTCGGCAGGCGGAAGTCGCCACAGGTCTGGAGCAAGGTCGCCTCGTCGTGGGCCGGCACCGCAGTGTTCATCGAACGAATGATCGTCATGTCGTCCGCGTGCTTGGCGATATGCGGCCAGATTTCGCTCATCTCCAGACCACTCTTGCCCGACGCGACAAATTTGAACGGCGACGCCAGCAGCTTGCCACCCCCGCGGCCCATACCCGTGCCCGCAGTCATGCCGGCCTTCTTCTCCAATTCGGGTTTCGGATCCCAAGTATCGATATGAGACTGGCCACCGCTCATCAGAATGTGAATGACGCGCTTGGCCGTGCCCTTGAAATGGGCCTGCTTGGGAGCCAGCAGGTTGGCAGAGGACTGGGCCACCGCCTCTTTGACCAAGTCAGGCCCGAGCATCGAAGCCAGCCCGAGCACGCCAAACCCAGTTCCGAACTTGTTCAGGAATTCGCGCTTCGTGAGGAAAGCATTCTTGAGTTGAGGCCGGTGATTTTCGTCGTTTGGGATGTAGTTGAGGTTCATAACCGAAAACTTTTTAATTTGTCGCCGCCCAGAGCGTAATCTTTTCCAAAACCGAGCGACGTTTGTGAGGGCAAAGTACCATTCGGCACCACCACTGCAATACAATTGGGTGTACGAGATAAAAGTGGGTTTTGTGGTTTTCCTTTGGTTTTGACCGCAGATTTGTAGTATTATGGCTACAATATGAAAACCAAAATCCCCGCTTACCCAAAACTCGAACAGCAACGCCAGGGC
>BJHT01000486.1 GCA_014193395.1 Verrucomicrobiota bacterium | reverse complement strand
GTGGAGGATGGCTTCGGGAGTGGGTTTGGGTTTCATTGGGGGAATGTATATGCCATAAACATATACTTAGCAACGAAAAGCACCGGAATACCGCACTGACCAGAATTTTGTCTTACGCCCCGGCGGAAGGGGGAAGTGATCAGCTATTACTCCTCTCCTCGGGGTGCGGGGGCGTTCACGCCGCAGCCGCCCGCCCGCTGAGGCAGAACAACAGGACAAAGGTGCCGACGGTTCGGAAAAGCAGGTTCCCAGAGTGCTCATTCACAGTCTTCGCGGGTTGGTGGTGTGGCGGCATGGCGGCTGGCGGAAAAAGGCTGCGGGCGAATCTTCCGAACGCCGGGGTGCAAGGCAGTGCCGCAGACGGCGTGGCCAGACGTAGTGCGGCATCGGGCGGGGAGTGGCTGGATGGCAAGGGAGAACCTGTCGAGTCTTGGGATGTGAAGCTTCGCCCCCTGCCGCCGGAAACAGTTTGCTGAAGGAAAATGGTCGGGGCGGTGAGATTTGAACTCACGACCTTCTGAACCCCATTCAGACGCGCTACCAAGCTACGCTACGCCCCGAACCATCGCCGCCTGCTGTCAGACGAGCGGGCGGATACTATGGGTCGCCGTCCTGAGATCAATAAGATTCACCGAATAATCCGCCTGTTGGCCTGTATTTGGTGCGGTCCGAAGGCGGATCGGAGCTCGCAGTTCTCCAGGTCCGCGTTCGGACGGCCGAGGCCGTCGCCTGTTCGCGCTCACTTGAGCTTGAGCAGTTCAGCTTCGGTCCAGGCTTCGTCGCGCTTGACGGTGGCCTGGCGGATTTGGGTGACGAAGGCTTTGTCCACGGGGTCGTAGGGGTGATCCCATTCGCGCCGGAGGTAGGTGGCGAGCGCGGCGATCTGTTCGTCGTCGAAGGTGCCGCCGAGGCCGGGCATGTCCATTTCGTATTTCTTGCCGAGCACGGTGATGGGGCCGCGCAGGCCGTGGAGGATGATGCGCGTGAGGCGTTCGGCTTTTCCCGCGACCCATTCGGAGTCGGCCAGCGGCGGAGCGAGGCCTTCCTGGCCGAGGCCGTGGGGCTGATGGCACGCCGCGCAGGTGAGGTCGTAGAGCGCCTTGCCATTGGCGAAACGCGCCTGCTCGTCAGCGGTGAGGGGGCGCACGGGTTTCTCGGCGGGCACGCCGGGTTTGCCGGGCCAGATGAGAATCGCGTCGAGCTTCGCGAGGGACTGGCGGACGGCGGGGTTGTTGAGTTTCGCCAGCGCGGCGAAGGCAGGAGGCTCGGCGGGGACGCGGATTTGTTTCACGCGCATCGGCGGGCTGCCTTTCTTGGCGGCGATCGGGGCCGGCGGCATGCCGTTGAGCAATGCCACCTGCTGCCACGATGGCGTGGTGGCAGCGCCGATCAAGGCGAGTAACTGGTTCACGCGCTCGCTGCGGCCCTGCACGGTGACGCAACGGGCGAGCGCGCCGAGGAATTGCTCGCGCTCGGCGGTTCGCGTCTGCCACTCCTTGTCGCTCACCAACAGTCGGAGCATCTCGAGCTCGCGGCCACCGAGGCCCGTAAGCAGCGCGTCGCGCACGACGGCGTTGCCGAGGTGGACGGTCGCGATTTTCGCCATCGCGGCTTCAGCGCCGGGATCGAAGACCTGGCCGAGGGTGAGCGCGAGCTGGATTTGCACGTCGAGATTTTTGTGCGTCACCTGCTGGAGGAGCTTGGGCACGAGCGCGTCTTTTTCGGCGGTGCGCAGCAGCGGTTCGGTGAGGCGGATGGCGGCGGCGCGGACTTTCGCATCGGCTTCTTTGTCCAGTGCGGCGCTCAGCGTCGCGGCGTCGAGCTGGCCCATGCCGTCGAGGGTCCACAACGCGTGCAGGCGGCCGAGCGGATTTTTTCCCGCGGTCGCGGCGGTCTTCAGCAAGGGGATGGCGTCGCCGGGCGTGCGCTCGACGAGGAGGCGCTGGGCGGTGTCGCGCCACCAGCCGTTTTCGTGCGCGAGGGCGTTGACCAATTCGGCGGCGGTGGCTTTGCCGAGTTGCGGCAGCGGGCCGCGCGGTTTGCCGTCATGCACGATGCGCCAGATGCGACCGTGTCGGATGACTTTGTCGAGGCCGCGGCTCTCGGCCTGCTGGCGGAGATACGAGGTGAGGAAGACGCGGTGCTGGAGGATGCCGTGATACATGTCCACGAGGTAGAGCGCGCCGTCAGGACCGGTGTACGCATTGACAGGGCGGAAAATTTCATCGGTGGAAGTGAGGAACTCGGTTTTGTCCTGCGCGTTGCGGCCGGTGACGAGGCCGTCTTTTTCGGTGAGCAAATCGCAGCGCACCAGGTTGCCGGACGGCTCGCACACGAAGGCACTGCCCCGGTACTGCGGCGGAAAATTGTCGCCGCGATAAATTCCGGGACCGCAGGCGGCGGTGTAACTGGCGAGCGTACCGTCGGGGCGCAGGGTTTTTTCCTGATAGCCGCGGTTGACGCCGGGATTCACGCGCGAGGGCCAGACGGTCTGGTCTTTCAGCGGCTGAATGGTTCCCGAAACGCCGCGATAAAACGGATTGCGGACGAGATACTCGGCGGGCAGGTAGTCGGTGCGGAGATGGTCGGAGTTCGAGTTGTGGAAGAAGCGACCGTAGTCGTCCTGCGTGAGGCCCCACTGACCGCGCGTGGAGGTCGGGGTTTTCTTCCATTCACCGTCCACGCGGCGGAAACGGGTGCCGAGGTTGGCGCTGTAGATCCAGTTGTCGAGCGCCCACGTCGGGCTGTTGGCGGTGTGCTCGGGGTTGGAGGTGCGGGCGTAATTGGTCATCACCGTCACGGCGGGTCCGGGTTTCAAACCGGCTTCGATGGGATAAAACATCAGCTCGGGCGGGGCGCACACGAGCACGCCGCCGTAAGCCAGGCACAGCGCACGGGGCATCACCAGCTTGTCGAGGAACACGGTCTTCTTGTCCATGCGCCCGTCGCCGTCGGTGTCCTCGAGGACGGAGATACGGCCGACCGGCTCGTTTTCGCCCACACCCGCAGGGTTGGGCATGTAGCCGCGCATCTCGACAACCCACAAACGCCCGTCGGCATCCCACTGCATGGCGACGGGCGTCTCAACCATCGGTTCGCTGGCGACGATCTCGATACGGAAGCCGGGCGGGAGCTTGAAGGATTTCACGGCTTCACTCGGCGGCAGCACCGGGGCGGGCGGAATTTTTTCCTTGGGCACGCGGGGGACTTGTTTCTCACCGCTCTTGTCGCCGTTTTGAGCCAGGGTGGTGATGACGGAGGATGGGCCAAGAATCACCGCAGCGAGCAGCGCGGTGAGGCGAATCGAAGATGACATACGCATGTAAATTTTGCCGACGCCACGGAGTGCCGCGGCGCAAAGCGCGCGCAACGTAGCAGGGGCCGGGAGGGTGACAAGGCGGGGAAAAAAGTGGAACCGCAATCCGGCGGGGCGGAACGACGTGAGAGTTAAAACCACTAACCGGCACTAACTGGCACTAATAGGAAATCGTTCGAGGATGCGTGCGGCTGCGGTTGGCATTGGTTTTCATCAGTGCCGGTTAGTGCTGGTTAGTGGTTCTCCGTCTGTTGTCTTGCGCAACAGAGGTTCCGGCGGCGCCCCGGAGTGGTCAGCTAAATCTTCCCCATGATTTCGCCTCTAATGATTCTGTTCCAATCGGTGTTCTGTTTTTTGGGGCAGCACTCGCGGGGAGGGACGAGGAAGGCTCAGAATCATTAGCGGCAGAATCATGGGGAGGAGTGGATGGGGAGGTTCTGGGCAGGCGCACGGGCTTCAGCCGGAGTGCGCCCGTCCTCGGGCGCAGCAAGGTGGAGCGCGGTGCGACATCGGATAATTCTCATGCCTCGGTGCGGGCGGACGTCGCTGCGGCCGGGGACGGCCGCACTCCGGACGCGCGGGCTTCAGCCGGAGTGCGCCCGTCCTCGGGCGCAGCAAGGTGGAGCGCGGTGCGACGTCGGATAATTCTCATGCCTCGGTGCGGGCGGACGTCGCTGCGGCCGGGGACGGCCGCACTCCGGACGCACGGGCTTCAGCCGGAGTGCGCCCGTCCTCGGGCACAGCACGGTGGAGCGCAGTGCGACATCGGATAATTCTCATGCCTCGGTGCGGGCGGACGTCGCTGCGGCTGGGGACGGCCGCACTCCGGACGCACGGGCTTCAGCCGGAGTGCGCCCGTCCTCGGGCACAGCACGGTGGAGCGCAGTGCGACATCGGATAATTCTCATGCCTCGGTGCGGGCGGACGTCGCTGCGGC
>BJHT01000485.1 GCA_014193395.1 Verrucomicrobiota bacterium | reverse complement strand
CCAGATGACGGCACTGACCACGGAGTCGGTATGACACTTGATGAGCTGGTGGCACAACTTAAGACGGCGCACGGCGACGCGTTGGCCGGGGTGGTTGTCTATGGGTCGACTGCGACGGATATGACCGCCAAGAAAGGGCACAACGTCGTGGTGGTCGTGCACACGCTCGATCTGGCCGCGATGCAGGCCGATGGTGCGATCGGGCGGTCGTGGCAGGAAGCGGGCAATGCCGTGCCGCTCACGTTGACGGACGCGGAATGGCGCTCAAGTGTGGATGTGTTTGCGATCGAGCATGCAGACATCGCCGAGCGCCATCGCGTGGTTTTTGCCGCGGACGGATTCGCGGTGAGCGACCGCGTGTCGATTCGTGACGAAGACGTGCGCCGTCAGCTGGAATATGAATCACTCGCGCTCCTGCTTTCGGTGCGGTCGGGGATTGTTGCGGCGGGCCGCGACGTGTCGGCGCGGCGCGCCTTGTTGGCGAGTCAGGCGAGCAGGGCCATCGCAATGTTCCGGGCGACCGTTCGCTTGAGTGGTGCAGCGCCTGCGGGCGATGCGGAAGCCGTCTGTGCACAGGCCGCGACCGTCGCTGGATTTGACCCCGCACCCTTTATGGCGGCGCATCTACAGCGCCGTAAGACCAAAGAGGTGCCGAAGGCAGAGCTCGACTCGACTCTTGGCGGATTCCATGCGGGCCTCGCCCGACTCGTGGCGTACGTCGACACGAGGTCGCACGACCGATAGCGATATATTTCCTCCAGTATTCTTACTTTTTCGTGGGTGACAAAACAGATGCGAATGACACGTTCGACCATGGCGCCGGTCCTGTTGGCACTGACCGTGCTGACGTCCGGCTGCGGCTACAACACGATCCAGACCCTTGATGAGGGCGCGAATAAGTCCAAGCAGCAGATTTCGGTGCAGTTGCAGCGCCGAGCGGACCTCATTCCGAACCTCGTCGAGGTGGTGAAGGGGTTCGCGAAACAGGAGTCCGAAGTGTTCACAAACGTGGCAGAGGCGCGCGCAAAGTTGGCGGGTGCGGCGACGAGCGGTGACCTCGGCCAGATGTCCGCTGCATCAGGCCAGATGAATGGCGCCCTTGGTCGGCTGCTTGCGATCAGCGAGTCGTATCCGCAACTCAAGTCGAACGAGAACTTCATCCGCCTGCAGGATGAGTTGGCGGGCACGGAGAACCGCGTCGGTGTGGCGAGAACTGATTACAACACATCGGTGAGCGACTACAACACGTACATCCGTAAGTTCCCACAGCTGGTGACGGCCAAGGTGATGGGGATGAAGCCGCGCGAGTATTTCGAGTTGGAGAGTGCGGCAGCCGCGGCCGCACCGAAGGTGGAATTCTCGGCGCCCAAGCAACCGTAGCGAAAGCAGGGTGGCATTGGTGAACGGCCCTCAGGTCATCTGAGGGCCGTTCGCGCGTCTTGGCAGTAGCGATGACGCCGGGGTGGTCAGTTCGCGATTTTATCCGGGAGCACGTACCGGAGCGGATCGACCGGCTTGCCGTTCACGTGCACTTCATAGTGCAAGTGTGGTCCGATCGTGAGCCCGGTGTTACCAACCGTCGCGATCAGCTGTGCGCGCGACACCGCCTGGCCGTTACGCACCATGATGCGCGAGCAGTGAGCGAATCGCGTGACGATGCCATTGCCGTGGTCGATCTCGAACGTGTTGCCGAATCCGGCGACAAAACCCACGCTGCGCACGACACCGCTGGCGGGCGCGATGATCGGCGCGCCCATCGGGGCACTGACATCGATCCCTTCGTGCTGGCGGTTGCCATGGAGTATCGGGTGCATCCGGCTCTGCGAGAAACGACTCGAGAGCCAGCCCGTCGTGGGCATAATGGACGGCGTGTTGGCGATCCGCTCGAGGTTGCGGTTCAGTGTGTCGCTGACGGCACTGAAGCTCTGCACGAGTTCGCTGGCGCGGCGGGTGAGGTCGCCAATGTTCATCTTGTCGCCGCCAAAGTTGAGGCGGTTGAGGAACGGTTTGCGCGCTGGCGCCGAGGGAAGCACGGCGACCGAGCGGCGTGAATCGTCCGGCCGCGACTCAGCGCTGACGACGCCGGCCACCGACGCGAGCGAATCCTCGGGAATCCCGGCGAGCGCGCGGATCTCGCGGTCTCGCTGGCCAATGGCGTTGATCGTGTCGGTGAGCGCCAGCATCTGTCCATCGATGCCGTCCATCTGTGAACGAAGCCGTTCGTTTTCGGCAAAGAGCAGGCGGGCCGCTGGGGTGGCGTAGGGCGTGAAGAGGAAGACGATGGCGGCGAGCAGCAGCGTCGCGAGCGCGCCGGCGCCCCAGAGAATTCCACGCCGCCCGCGCTCGCTGACCGTGAATGAGCGCGGCCGCTTGTTGTCGGAGGGCACGACGAGGATCGTCCAGTGGCGCGGGGGCATCTTCAGAAGGTCGCCGAAACGGGGCTGATGGTCAACCGAGTGCCGGAGCCTATTCGGCCTTCGGCGACTCCGGGCGGGGAAACAGGCCCTCGCCCTTCTGGACGTGCCAGCCAGTTGTGCTCAGCGACGCGAGCGCCGAATAGCTCACCGAGGCGGCGCTCGCGGGTCCGCCGAGCTGGCCCCACAGCGATTCCGCCTTGCCGGGCATAAACGCTGCCAGCGCGACGGCCTGTCGAGCCAGCGACCGGGCGAGCGTGGCGAGCACGACGTCCAGTGCAACGGCGTTTGCCGGATCCTTCGCGAGCGTCCAGGGCTGCGACTGTTGAATGAAAAGATTCGCCCGCGACGTCATGCGCGCGACGGCGTCGAGCGCCTCGTGGCACAGGTATCCGCGGGAACCGTCGAGCGCGCCGACGAAGGTCGTGAGGTCGATCCCGTCGTCGCGGTCGAGCGCCGTCGGGCTGCCGTCCGGTACGACACCGTCACGGTACTTCTCAATCATCGCGATCACGCGGCTCGCGAGATTGCCGAGTCCGTTCGCGAGCTCCGACGTGTACACGGCCTCGAATCGTTCAACCGAGTAGCTGCCGTCACCGTCGAAGGGGACTTCACGCAGCAAGAAATAGCGGAACGCGTCGGCGCCGAAGCGTCCAATCTCGTCGGTCAGTTCGATCTTCACGCCGGCCGACTTGGAGAAGCGCTCGCCGCCGAACGAAATGAATCCGTGCGCCCACACGCGGTCGGGCAGCGCGAGCTCGGCGGATTGCAGCATCGCTGGCCAGACAACAGCGTGTAGCCGCGTGATGTCCTTGCCCACGATGTGCAGTTGCGCCGGCCAGCGGTCCTTGAAGCCCTTGGCGGGATAGCCCGTGGCCGTGAGGTAGTTCGGCAGCGCGTCGAACCAGACCCAGGTTCCCTGCGGGTCACCGCCAGCGGGCGAGGGAATCGGGAAGGGAACCGCCCACGCAAGGCGGGCGCGCGTGATCGAAAGATCCTCGAGCCCTGATGCGATCAGGGCCTTGATCTCGTTGCGCCGCGTCTCGGGCTGGATGAAGTCGGGGCGCTCCTCGATGAGGCGGGAGAGGAAGCCCTGGTACTTCGAGAGTCGGAAGAACCAGTTCCGCTCTTTCGTCCACTGTAGGTCGCGGGTCGGGTGGAGGACGCATTTCGTGTCCACGATCTCGTCGTCGCGTTTGAACAGCTCGCAGCCGACGCAGTACCACCCTTCGTATTCCTTTTCATAGAAGTCTTCCGGCGATGCTTCGGCGATGCGTTTGATGAAGGCGCGTACACCGCTCTTGTGCGCGGCGTCGGTCGTCCGGATGAACTGGTCGTACGAAATGCCGAGGCGGTCCCACATCGCGCGGAAGGTGACGGCGACCTGGTCTACGAAGGCCTGCGGTTCGATGCCGAGTGCCGCGGCGGTTTGCGCAACCTTCTGGCCGTGCTCGTCCATGCCGATGCAGAAATGCACCTGCTCGCCCATCTGGCGGTGTGAGCGGGCAATGACGTCGGCGCCGATCTTCTCGAGGGCGTGTCCGAAGTGCGGGTCACCGTTGGCGTAGTCAATGGCGGTCGTGAGATAGAACGTCTTTCCGGTCATGCAGGTCCTCCGGCTGGCGGCGTGTGGTTCGCGGGATTGCCGCCGCTGCCCGGATTATCGTTCGGACCACGATTTTCACCACCACCACCACCACCACCACCACCACGGCCACCGCGACGGCCACGCCGCCGCCGCCTGTTGCCGGACTCCCCATCGCCCGCGTTCGGACCCTGAGGCTGGCCGTCTGCCGATTGCGCTGCTTGCTGCGATCCAGCGTCCTGCACCGGAGTCTGTGCTGGGGCCT
>BJHT01000484.1 GCA_014193395.1 Verrucomicrobiota bacterium | reverse complement strand
GGCGATGACTCTCAGTGCGGGATGGAAACCAGCGCGGCCGAGCCGCAACGGCAGGCGCACCGGTTTGGAGTGCGGTGACTTTTCACCGCTTTCCCGAGGCGACTTGTCGCCGTCGAACTGCGGAAGGTGTGGAGGCGCAGAGGGGCATTCACGGCTCGCGCCAGCGGTGGGGTGAGTGCGAGTGCGGTCGCGCGTCGAGCTTCGACGGCGACAAGTCGCCTGCGCCAAAGCGGTGACGAGTCACCGCACTCCAAACCGCGCTCAGGTTTCCTGCTCATTCGTGTAGTCCGTGTAGCTCTCGTGGACGCGTTGCACGCGGCCGTCTTCCATCTCGGTCATGCGGTCGGCGTAGCGGAAGATGCGCGTGTCGTGGGTGACGACGATCACGCTGCGGTTCGGGGCTTTGGCGACGTCGTGGAGCAGTTCCATGATTTTGGCGCCGGTGTCCTTGTCGAGCGCGGAGGTGGGTTCGTCGCAGATGATCAGGCGCGGTTCGTGGACGAGCGCGCGCGCGATGGCGACGCGCTGCTGCTGGCCGCCGGAAAGGTTCGTCGGATGTTCGCGGGTTTTGGTTTCAAGCCCGACCAGTTTCATCGCCTCGCGGGCGCGCGCCTCGGCGTCGCGTCGCGAGACGCCGTTGAGCAGCAGCGGCACGCTGATGTTTTCGAGACAGCTCAGGGTGGGGATCAGGTTGAACTGCTGAAAAATGAAGCCGATGTCGCGGCGGCGGAAGTCGGTGATCGCCGGCTTGTCCATCGTGTGGAGGCGGTTCTCGAAGACATCGATCTCGCCGGAATCGAACTGCATCGTGCCGGCGATGATGCTCAGAAGCGTGGTTTTGCCGCAGCCGGACGGGCCGACGATGAGCAGCAGTTCGCCGAGGCGCGTGTCGAAGTTGACGCCCTTGAGCGCCTGCGTGCGCGCGTCACCGGTGCCGAACGTCTTGGTCACGTTGCGCACATGGACCGCGAAATTATTGGGTGAAGTCTCAGCCACGGAAAACGATGGCGGGTTCAAGTTGGCGGACCTTGCGGATGCCCAGCAGCGCGGCGAATCCGCAGATCAGCAGCACCACGACGAGGGTGCCGACGGGAATGTGATACGGCATGATGAAGGGCGGCTGGCCTTTTTCCAAAACTAGGAATCCAAAGAGCGCACTCAGTCCAACGCCGATGCCGTAGCCGAGCAGACCCACGATCAGGGCCTGCAACAGCAGCATCCGCGCGAGCAGGCCGTCGCTCGCGCCCATGGCCTTGAGCGCGCCGAGATGCCGCAGATTCTCGAGCACGAACGTGTAAAACGTCTGGCCCGCCACCGCCGTGCCCACGATGAACCCGAGCAGCACGGTCGTGCCGAAGGACATCGGGATGCCGGTGTTGCGGAAATACCAGCGGATGGTGGACCAGAAGAACTGCTCTTCGGTGAAGGCGCGCAGTTGCGTGTCCTTCGCGATTTGCGCCGCGGCCCGTTCCGCGGTCCAGCCGGGCGCGGGTTCGGCGAGGATGAAGCTGAGCATTTTCCGCGTCTTGGGCGCGAACTGGAGGGCCTGGTCGTAGGTCGCAAAAATGTAGGGATAGCCGAAGAAGGATTTTTCCGTTTTGCAGATGCCCACGATGCGGGCCTCGTGGTCGTTGATCTCGAAGGAGTCGCCGATGCCGACGGGTTTGGGCCGGCCATAGCTGAGGCGCTGCACGGCGAGGTCGTCGATGAAGACGGTGTTCGGCAGGCGCAGGTCTTCGAGTTTTCCCGCCGTGATCTGGGCGGGACGACCGACGAGCGTCGCGCTGTCGAGGCCGACGAGTTGCACGGATTTGAAAGTGCCGTCGGGAAGCTTGGCCTGCTGCACCGCCCAATAGAGCGGCACGGCCCACGCGACACCCGTGACTGAGCGCACGCGGCTGACATCGGTGTCGCGCAGGGATTTCACCTCGTTGGCCTGCTCGACCTTGGGGTCCACCACCCAGATTTGCGCGCGCATGTTGCGGAGGTTGCCGGTGGTCCAGAGCATCAGGCCGCAGAACACCGACGCCTGCTGGGTCATCAGCAGCGTGGCGAACGTGAGGCCGCTGATGAGCATCAGGTATTTGCCGCGGTCACCCAGCAGCATCTTGAGGGCAATGTGGTACATGTTCGGGCCGAGCCGCCCGCCCGGACGGCGCGTTATCCTGAACACAGGGGAGCAGCGGAAACAAATTCAATCCGGTTGGGCGGCACAGGGCCGGGGACAGAAAGAGCCGGCAGAAAAATGAGGGCAGAAAAAATGGGGAACGGAGGGATGAAACCGAAAAGTTTTCGCCGCATTTTTCTGCCCCCATTTTTCTGCCGTTTTTTTTCGGCGGGAGTGCCGCTGCGCTGCGGCGCACAAAAAGCATCTTTGTTTCCCACCGCTTGCGCCCTAATTTCCGTGCCATGATGGACCGCGACCCTCAACAAACCTGCGCCTCCCTGTCTCCCGAACTCGACCGTGATTTTGCGGGTCTGCCCGGAGAAGCAATGATTCGTCAGGGGCTGGAGGATTTGGCGGCGGGGCGGGAGTCGATCGGCTCGCTGCTGGTGCAGATCGGTGCGCCGCGCCTGCGGTTGCTCGAGGTCCCCGTGCCGGCGGCGGTGGACATTGACGCGGATCGGCGGCTTTATCACCTGCTCGGTCTCACGCACGGAAACGAGGCGCATTCGCAGTACAACAGTTGGATCCGGGAGTTGGTGAGTTTCGAGCGTGCGTTGGAACGGCGGGTCTGGGGTCGGCGGCGGGAGACAGGAAATCTGGCAGAAAAATAAGGGGCAGAAAAATGGGGACCGGAGCTATCTCTTCCCCATTTTTCTGCCCCCCTATTTTTCTGCCATTTCCCAGCCGGGTGCGGGCGGCGTTCAGCACGGTGCCCGTTTTTTCTTTTGCGAGGGTGGCGAGTTCCTAGTGTGGCCGCTTGATGAACCGATTGTCTGAAACCCAGCGCGTGCAGCTTGTCTGCCTCGTTTTGGTGCTGGTGACGCTGGCGATCTACGGGCGCGTGGCGGGGCACGACTTCGTGGATTATGACGACAATCTTTATGTCTATGCCAATCGCGTCATCGCCAACGGGTTGACGTGGTCGGGCATTCAGTGGGCGTACACGCAAGTTCACGGGGAGGGCACGTACTGGCATCCGGTGACGTGGCTGTCCCACATGCTGGATGTCGAACTCTTCGGCATGAACCCGGCGGGGCATCATCTGGTGAACGTGCTGCTGCATATCGGCAACAGCCTCCTCCTTTTCCTCGGTCTGCGGCGCATGACGGGCGCGACGTTGCGCAGCGCGGCGGTGGCAGCGGTGTTCGCATGGCATCCGTTTCAGGTGGACACGGTGGCGTGGATTGCGGAGCGCAAGAATCTGCTGAGCACGGGCTTCGGGCTGCTCACGGTGGGCGCGTACGTCCGTTACGCAGCGCGACCGGAAGCGGTGCGGTATGCGCTGGTGGTGGTGCTGTTCGCGGTGGGATTGATGACCAAGCCGGTGCTGGTGACGCTGCCGTGCGCACTGTGGCTGCTGGATTTCTGGCCGCTGCGGCGGCTGCGAGGCGGCGCTGGGAAAGAGGGAGCGCCGGTGAAGGCGAGTGCTGCGCCAGAGTTTCCGACCGTGACGCTCGGGCGGTTGGTGTTGGAGAAACTGCCGCTGCTGGCGCTGTCGGCGGCGTCGAGCGCGATGACCGTGCTCGGTCACAGCAAGATGGATGCGCTCATGACTGGCGACGTCCTGCCGCTGAGCGTGCGGTTGCAGACGGCGCTGGTGTCGTACGCGACGTACCTGGGGAAAATCGTGTGGCCGGCGGATTTCGCGGTCATTTATCCGCATCCCGGCGTGTGGCCGATGGCGACGGTCGCGGTGAGCGCGCTCGCGGTGGCGGGCGTAAGCGCGGTGGTCGTGGCGCGCGCGCGGCGGGCACCGTGGGGCGTGGTGGGGTGGTGCTGGTTTCTCGGGATGCTGGTGCCGACAATCGGCGTGGTGCAGGCGGGCATCCAGGCGATGGCCGACCGGTTTGTTTATTTTCCGCTGGCAGGCGTGGCGCTGGCGTTGGTGTGGCTGGGGGCGGAACTGGCAGCGTGGCGCGCGGCGTGGCGGAAACCGCTGCTGGCGGGCGCCGCGCTGGCTTTGGCGGGGTGCGTGGCGGTGGCGGCGCTGAACGTGCCGCATTGGGACAACAGCCTCGCGCTCTTCGCACACGCGACGCGGGTGACGAAGGACAATCACATCGCGCACATCAATCTCGGGTCCGCGCTGATGCGCGAGAACCGCGTCGAGGACG
>BJHT01000483.1 GCA_014193395.1 Verrucomicrobiota bacterium | reverse complement strand
TGGCCGATGCGTTGCGCAATTACGACCGGCACATCGTGTGCATCGACAAGACGCCCGATGAGTGCATGGCGGTGCTGGCGTCGTTGATGGACAAGGCGATCAAGGCCTACGAAAACCGCGGCCCCGGCCTGCGGCACGGCATCGCGTTGGACAAGCAACTCACCATCATCCTGAGCCAGACCAATGGGGAACGACCGATGTGCGGCATCTACTTCAACCTCACGTCGCCGTACCAAAAGAAGCCCGCGGCCAAGCCGGCCAAGGTGACCGAACCGGGGAGTTGAGGGCGGGTTGGGGGTGCGCTTCATACCGGTATCAGCGCCTTCCTCTGAACCGTCACGGAGCGACGAATTTTACAGGGGTTCCGATTGAGCGACGCGCTCCCAAGCCCACATCTCTCTACGCCTTTCCCACCTCTGCGGTGTTCTCATCGACCGCGCCTGACTGGTTCTGCTCCCCAATCGCACCGCCACGCCTTTTCAGGAACCGACTCCAAATTGGGACTGGCGAATGGGGACTGAGGAATCGGTGCGGAGCTTGCCGGTCGCCATTCGCCAGTCCCCATTCGTCAGTCCAAACTCGGAGGGTGTTGGACGGCTGCGCGACCCGTATCGGGGGTTGAAGCGTTGATCTATCCGGATCAGGGGCAGAGTTGGTCGGCGCACTCAGCGCCCCGACGAGAGCGCGGCGTTTACGCCGCAGAAACGTTCGCTGAAACGGTGAGTCGTTGAGAAATCCAGCGCTCCCTTCCTTTCCCAGACCGCTGCGGCGTGAACGCCGCGCTCCCCCTCTCGCAGCACCAAGGCCGCATCCGCCGCGGGCTACTCCGCACGCACTTCGTCACCCACCTGGAGTTCCCCCATGATGATGTCCGCCGCGATGTTGGAGCCGCTGGTTTCGTTGGAAATCCGGACCTGGCCGACCTTCTCGCTCCCCCGAAAAATCGCAAACCGCTGCCCCGCCGATGGTACTCGGGCCATCCCGAATTCGAGGATGACGTACCGGAGTTGGGCGTTCACCAAGGCGACTTTGCCCGGGGTGGAAGCGGCGGGCGCGACACCTGCTTTCGGCGTCGAGGCACGCCGCACGCCGTCAGTCAATCCCTCCAGATCGGTTGGGGAAGTGCCGGTCGTCTTACATCCAAGAGTCAATGCTGCGGTTAGGAAAATGAGCCAGGCGGTTCGCACGCGGCCATTTAAGGGGAGGGATTCGGACACGTCAACTTGCAACACAAACGCGGGGAAAAAGCTCCAAGGATAAAGCTCAAAGCTCAAGGGAAGGTCCAAGGATCAGGCGGGTTCAAGCACCAAGATATCAGGATGATGGCAAAATCCGTGGCGTGCGGCAGGTGCCGAACCAGTCGGGCAGGAGGCTGGCCCGATCGCCAAACCAAAATGACGACGCGTGGTTCTTGGAGCTTGGCGTTTCCCTTGAGCTTTGAGCTTTGAACTTGGAGCTTCAGCGAAGCCTTCTCCGTCGCCACCGACTTTCGTGATGCCCCGGCCAATCCCGGGCACGCGTCCCCGGCTCGACAAATCCACCGGCCGCCGCCACGGTGAATCCGGTCGGGCATCACCCTTCCGCACTGAACATGAGTCATCACGATTTCAATCCTGAGCATCTGGCGCTGACGCGGCGCGAGTTTTTGAACCGCTGCGGCCTGGGCTTCGGCTCGCTCGGGCTGGCGGCGTTGCTCGGCGGCGAGGGGTTCGCGCCGTCGGCCCGCGCGGTGGACGCGGGTTCGCCGATGGCGCCCAAGAAGCCGCATTTTCCGGCCAAGGCCAAGCGCGTCATCCATCTCTTCATGAACGGCGGGCCGTCGCACGTGGACACATTCGATCCGAAACCGGCGCTCACCAAACACCACGGCCAGATGCTGCCCAGCGGCAACCTGGCGACCGAGCGGAAGACGGGCACGGCGTTTCGTTCGCCCTTCAAATTTCAGCCGTACGGCAAGAGCGGCATCGAGGTGAGCGAGTTGTTCGCGCACACGGCGGCGCACATTGACGACATCGCGGTGATCCGCTCGATGCGCGCGGACGTGCCGAATCATGAGCCGTCGCTGATGCTGCTGAACTGCGGCGACGCGCGGCAGATCCGGCCGAGCATGGGGTCGTGGGTCACGTATGGGCTGGGCACGTTGAACCAGAATCTGCCGGGCTTCATCGCGATGTGTCCGGGCGGTTATCCGATCCAGGAGTCGCAGAACTGGCAGGCGGGTTTTCTGCCGGGGATTTTTCAAGGCACCTACATCAACACCAACGAAACCAAGCTGGAGAAGCTCATCGAGCACATCGAAAACAAATACGCGTCGCTGCCCGGCCAGCGGCAGCAGCTCGATCTGCTCAAGAAAATCAATGAGCGCCACAGCCGCCAGCGGTTGCAGGAGGCGCAACTGGAGGCGCGCATCCAGTCGTTCGAGCTGGCGTATCGGATGCAGATGGATGCGGCGGACGCGTTCGACGTGAGCCGCGAACCGGCGGCGGTGCGTGAGCGCTACGGCGACAGCACGCAGGCGCGGCAGATTTTGATCGCGCGCCGGCTGCTCGAACGCGGCGTACGTTTCATCCAGGTCTGGCATGGCGCGGGACAGCCGTGGGACAACCACGACGATCTCGAGGTGAACCATCGCAAACTCGCGGGCCAGTGCGACAAGGCCATCGCGGCGCTGATCACCGACCTGAAGGAGCGCGGTCTCTTCGAGGAAACGCTGATCATCTGGGGCGGCGAATTTGGCCGCACGCCGACGGTAGAATTACCGACGCCCGGCTCGAACGCCGGCAAAATCAACGGGCGCGATCACAATCACCACGGCTACACGACGTGGCTTGCGGGCGGCGGCGTGCGCGGCGGCTATGCCCACGGCGCGACGGACGAGTTTGGTTTCAAAGCCGTCGAGAAGCCCGTCCATGTGCATGATTTGCAGGCGACCATTCTGCATCTGCTCGGCTTTGACCACGAACGCCTCACCTTCCGCCACGCCGGCCGCGACTTCCGCCTCACCGATGTTCACGGGACCGTGGTGAAAGACGTGCTGGCGTAAGTGGAAGCAGTAGCGCGCCGGCTCCGGCGCGCGACCGGTCCCCGGTCGCAGCGCGTGATGAAACAAAGGACGGTCGGGAAATTTCCCAGCACCCAAGCGAGTGCGCAGCCGCTGCGGGCGGGGACCGCCCGCGCGCCAACCGTAACACCCGCCTTTCCCGCCACGCTGCATCACCACCGCACCTTCATCGCTTAACCGCGACGCTCGAACTTCCCCCCTTCACGAATCACGGATCACGCATCACTTCTTCCTCCCTCTCACACCAGCACCAACACAATCGCCACCATCATCAGCACCGCCCCGGCCAGCCGCCAGCCCAGCACCTCCACGCCGAGTTGCTGCTCGCGGTTCGCGAACCAGTGTCCGACCGCCCACACCGCCACGACGCTCCACAACCCACGCGAGCTGTACATCACGTTCGCCGCGGTGACATTGCGGAAATGCGCGACCGTGAAAACAAACGTGAGCGACTGGCATCCGAAGATCGCGCAACCCCCGAGCAACCACGGCCACGCCCCGCGCGGCACCGCCGTCAGCGGTTCGCGAAACAGCGGCACCAGCGCCGCGCTGTACAATCCCACACACCCCAGCATCACCGGCAGAAACCGCCCGGCGCCCCACGCCGGTGCCCATTTCTGCACCAGCACATCGAACAGCGCGAACAACAGCGCCGACATGCCCGCCAGCAGAATCGTCGTGCCCACATGATGATGCCGCGCGCCGCGATTGCGGTTCAGCATCGCAATCGCGACCGAACTCAGCGCCGCCGCCGCCCACAGTTTCGGCGTCACGCCCTGCGTCAACAGCAGCGTCGTGAAAATCGCGACCAGAATGATCTTTGCCCCCAGCACCGGCGTGGCCACCGAGACATCCCCGCGTTGCAACGCCAGAAAGTTGAAGATCTGCCCGCCGAAAAACACCAGCGCGACCAGCGCCGGCTGCCAGATCAGCTCCATGTGAAACGTCCCGCCCAGCGGCAACGCCAGTTGAAAAATCACCGCCGACGTCACATTCGACACAAACGTCGTGCGCCACACCCCCACGCCAAAATCATTCGCCCGCTTCACCAGCAGCGCGCCGAGCACATAAAACATCGCCGCCAACAACGGCAGCAGGTGGGGCAGAAAACTGTTCACCCCGCGATACAACGGGAAGCGCCCCCAACTTCAAAGCCCAGAACACCGCCAGACCATTCCGTCCCCAGCTTTCTGCCCCCATTTTTCTGCCTTTTCCCCCGGCGGTGCAGCCACGCGCCCCCGGTCCCCCATTTTTCTGCCCCCCTTTTTTTCTG
>BJHT01000482.1 GCA_014193395.1 Verrucomicrobiota bacterium | reverse complement strand
AATACCTACAACAGTCGAGCGATGACGTGCCGCAGTTCTCGGCGATTGATCCCAACAACCTCTTGTTCCACCGCATGAATCGTCGTCGTCTGGATTTCGAGGCGTTCCGTGACAACCTCCTGACGATCAGTGGCAAGATGGACCTGACGATGGGTGGGCAGTCGGTAAGTCTGACGCAGGAGCCGTTCAGTTACCGGCGCACGATGTACGGTTTCATTGATCGCCGGAATCTGGCGACGATCTTCCGCACCTTCGATTTCGCCAATCCCGAGGCAACCGTGGGTGAACGTTTCAACTCGACCGTCCCGCAGCAGGCGCTGTTTATGATGAACAGCCCGTTTGTCGCGGATCTGGCGCGCGGTCTCGTTCAGCGGACTGACTTCAAGAATGAAGTCGATGACGTGCGCCGCATCGAGGCGATCTATCAGGCCGCTTTCCAACGTCAGCCTGATCCGATTGAGGTCAAGCTGGCTTCCCGCTTCCTCGAATCCGCTTCCGGTATCAAGTCCGATGCCCGCGAACCCATCTGGAAATATGGCTACGGCGACTACGATGAGAAATACAAAGCGGTGAAACGTTTCTATCCGCTGCCGCATTTCACTGGCAAGGCCTGGCAGGGTGGACCGCTGCTGCCCGATTCGCGCTATGGAATGCTGAGTCTGGATGGCAAGGGCGGCCATCCGGGTAACATCAAGCAGTTGGCGGTTATCCGCCGCTTCACGGCTCCCAAAGATGCCACCCTGACGATTGAAGCATCCTTGGCCCACACTTCCAAAGAGGGCGATGGCGTGCAGGCGTTTATCGTGAGCAGTCGTGGCGGTGAGTTGGGTCGCTGGACGGTCCACTCCAAGAAGGTGGATACGAACATTCCGAAAGTAGAGATGAAACGGGGTGACACGATTGATTTCATAGTCACGTGCAACGCCAACCCACGGTCTGACCAGTTCACTTGGTCGCCGACGGTTCGGATCGCGGGTCCGGCACCGGTGAAGCCGGTAGGTGCGGCGATGGCCAAACCGATGGGTGGTGGCGACATGATCCCGGGAGACGAAGCACGGGAATGGAAAGCAGGCGCTGAGTTTGAAATGGGCGCGCGCGCCAGCCGGCAGAAACCGCTGGAGACTTGGGAGCGTTTCTGCCAGGTGCTCCTGCTGTCCAATGAGCTGATGTTCGTGGACTGATTGGTCGCAGACTAACTGACTCTCTTCACACCGCTGACTTCGCAAGGAGTCAGCGGTTTTTGTTTTCCCTTTGGTAGTCCCTGTCCGGCTGCGGAATCAGGCGAACAACTGAGAGATAGAGCCTGAGCCGGCGAGAAATCGTCCGGCACCGGTTTGCGGTTGGAGCCGGCCATCACTCCAGCGGCTCAGTCGGTAGAGTGTGGCAAAGGTAAAGTCCGGGGCCGCCGCGCCCTGTCCGCCGACCAGTTCGCCGCCGCGGCGGACGTTGTCTTGCATCCAGGCGGGCAGAGACAGGTGGTAGGGATTGCGCTTCACTTCGCCGACATGACAGGTCAGTGCAGTGATAAGGTCGGCGAGATCCTTCGGGGTAATTTCTACGTTGAGATTGGGCGTGGGCATTTGTCCCCAAAACTCAGTTTCCACGACGTGACACGAGAAGGATGCGGGTAATGTCTTCAGTGCATCTAGCAGAAGGAAGTGGGTGCCGATGTGGGTCACGTTCCAGTCGAGTTCGTGCGGGAAGAAAATTACCCGGGGCTGGTGCCGCTGCAAAATCTCCGCGATGACTTGCACGGAACGGCTCCAGAGTTCCGGCTCCTGCGCCCGGGTCTTGGGATTGACCTTTTCCAAACCATTCGGCGCGGTCTGTATCAGTTCGAAACCAATGCACGCACAGCACGCCTGCAATTCCGCGAGCCGTTCGCTCTGCCGCTCCCGCTTGCTGCCGAGAGTGACGGCGACGTTGCTGACCCGCCAGCGGGCTTCGCGCAACAACCGCAGGGCCAACCCACCGATGATCACCTCATCGTCTGGGTGCGGTGAAAATATCAAAACGCTGGGCGCGTCCGGCGCGATCACGGGGCGCGCACACGGCGGAAAACCTCCGAGCGGATAATCTTTTCCAGCGCGCGCCAGACGCGCGTATTCGGCGACAAAATTCGGATACGGATTCATGAGTGCAGGAGTTTAGTCATCTCGAAGTGGGTTCGTCACTTACCGATGCAAAACTGGCTGAAGATGGAATCCAGCAAATCTTCGGTCGAAGTCTTGCCGACCACCTCGCCGACGGCGTTCACGGCGATGCGCAAATCCATCGCGGCCAGCTCCAGCGTGAGGTTTCCGCGCAGCGCTGCGATGGTTCTCCCGTTCGCTTCGTGGGCGCGCCGCAGGGCGCCTTGATGCCGCGAGTTGATCATGACCTCGAGCATCTCGGCGCGGATTTCGCCGGCCCACACGAGTTGCTTGATCGCGTCCTTGAGCGGCTCCAAGCCGGCACCGGTGGTGCAACTGACCTCCACCACGCAACCCGCGACGTCCGCCGGCAAGAGCAGTTGTCCGGGCAGGTCGGCCTTGTTGCACACGATGAGTCGTTTCTTCGCCGCAAAATCCGCGAGATAAACTTCGTCTTCGGGCGTGAGCGGCTCCGAGTAATCGAGCACGTGGAGAATCAGCTCGGCACGGGCGAGTGCGAGGCGGCTGCGGCGCATGCCTTCGATCTCCAACTGGTCGCCGGACTCCCGCAGGCCCGCGGTGTCGATGAAGATGACGGGGATGCCGCGGATGTTCGCGGTCTCCTCGATGGTGTCGCGGGTGGTGCCGGCGATGGCTGAGACGATGGCGCGGTCGCGGCCGAGAAGCTGATTGAGCAGGCTCGACTTACCGACGTTGGGCCGGCCCACGATGGCGGCCCGAATGCCGCGGCGGAGCAGTTGCCCTTCGTCCGCAGTCTGGAGCAATTCCTCCATGAACCGCTGCGCGCGGTCCAGCCGACCGAGCAGCGTTTCGCGGGTATCCGGTGAAATATCTTCATCGGGAAAATCCAGGTGCGCCTCGATGTGCGCGAGCGTCTGCAGCAGCTCGTCACGCAGTTGGTTGATGCGCTGCGAGAGCTTGCCCGCGAGTTGCTCGTTGGCTGCGGCGAGCGCGAGGTCGGTGCGGGCGTGAATCAAGTCCGCCACCGCCTCGGCTTGGGCGAGATCGATGCGACCGTTCAGGAAGGCGCGTTTGGTGAACTCCCCCGGTTCGGCCAGGCGCGCGCCGTTTGCGAGCACTGTGTCGAGCACGCTCTTCGCCGCGAGCAGGCCGCCGTGACACGACAGCTCGACCACATCCTCGCGCGTGAAGGTGCGCGGCGCGCGCAACACCGCCGCCATCACTTCATCCACCACGCGGTCGTGCCGCACCACATGGCCGTAGTGCAACGTGTGCGTCGTAGCGGCCGATGGTTTTACCGCTGCGCGGCCCTGCGGGGCGAAACAGCGATCCGCCACCGCAAGCGCCGCCGCGCCCGAGATGCGGATGACCGCCAACCCGCCCTCGCCGATCGGCGTGGCGATGGCCGCAATGGTGTCGGTGAGCATGGTGCAGCGCGAAGACCCGCGGTCAGGGCGTGTGTCTGCAGTTGCCGGCCTGGTTCTCGGCTTCGCGGCCTTGGAGCCACAGGCGCGCCTTCTGATAGCTCTTTTTGTAAAGGTAGTGCAGCAGGTCCGGCGCTGCGCCCGGTGGCAACTGCCGGGTCAATTCATCAATGCGCGTGAACAAGGGGAGCAGGCTCGGCTTGGGGTTGGCGGTGGCCATGCCCTGAATGGTGGCCTCGAGTTCGAGCAGGGCTTCGAGCAATTGGTTTTCGGTATCGGTCATCGCCGATCAATAACCAAGCGCGGCTCTGAAACCAAGAATATCAGCACCGGAATTCATCGCGGACGCCATTGGTGCTTCGCTCGGTGACGATGCTCCGGGTGATGCGGAAGTTTTTTCGGAGAGCGGAAAACAGCGCATCGCGGAATTGCCATGGGTGGAAACGGAGCAATAAAAACGCTGCCAGTTTGGGTGAACTGGCGGCGGGCGATGTTTTGGAGAAGCTCAATCCTTCGGCGGCGTTGCCGGATTAGCAGGAGGTGCCGCGGGATTGGCCGGAGGCGTCGCGGCGGGTTTGGCGGGCGCGGGATCGGGTGTGGCCGGAGCGGGATTGGCGGGAGGTGCCGCCGGATTAGCAGGAGGTGCCGCGGGATTGGCCGGAGGCGTCGCAGCGTTGGCGGGAGCCGGATCGGGCGTGGCCGGATTTGCGGGCGCGGGGGCAGGATTGGCCGGAGGCGTCGCAGCGGGATTCGCGGGCGGGGCTGCGGGTTTGGCGGGCGCGGGATCGGGTGTGGCC
>BJHT01000481.1 GCA_014193395.1 Verrucomicrobiota bacterium | reverse complement strand
CAACCAGAGGAGCGCGACTGTGGAGTGCGGTGACTTGTCACCGCTTTCGCAAGGCGACTTGTCGCCGTCAAATTGCGGGACGCGTGAAGCCGAAATGGAGCGTTCACGGCTCGCGCCAGCGCCAGCGCGCCCGCGTGACCGGAGCCGCCCCAAAGCTCGACGGCGACAAGTCGCCTGCGCAAAAGCGGTGACAAGTCACCGCACTCCAAAACCGTCGCTCCACGACAACCCGGAAACAGATCTTCGCGATTCGGAAAAAAACACATCCACCCCCACCCCACCGCTCGCGTTGGAATCTGGACCTTGAACCTTCCCTTGAGCTTTATGCTTTGAGCTTGGTCCTTCCTCCCGCTCCCTCGCATTCACCAATTACGCCGAAGCCGCCTCGCCCGATATTGTTTTGAAGAAAGCCGCAAACCCAGCGTATGCTCTTGGCAGCCTGATTTCCGCCCCTCCGTAGCACCCACCTCCGTCACCGGGTGCGCGGCGCAATCGGGAAAAATCGGCCAACCATTTTATGATCGATCCGCGCCCCCTTTCCCGGCGTCACGCGTTGAAAAATCTCGCGTGCGGCTTCGGCTACCTCGCGCTCGCCGGCCTCGCCGCCGAGCGCGCCCGCGCCGGCCGCAGCAATCCCCTCGGCCTGCGCCTCGCCCACCACGCCCCGCGCGCCAAACGCGTCATCTTCCTCTTCATGCAGGGCGGCGTGAGCCACGTCGATTCGTTCGATTACAAGCCGCTGCTCGACGCCAAGGACGGCCAGATGCTGACCTTCGATGACGCCCGCAAGATCGCCAACAGCGGCAAGCGCGAAGGCTCCAGCCAGCGCGTGATGAAGCCCCTCTGGAAATTCGCGCAGCACGGCCAGAGCGGCCGCTGGGGTTCCGACCTCTTCCCGCACATGGCGCGCAAATCCGACGAACTCTGCTTCCTCCACTCGCTCCACACCGAAGGCGTGGCGCACGGCCCCGCGACGCTCTTCCTGCATTGCGGCGCGACCAATGTCATCCGCCCCTCGATGGGTTCGTGGGTCAGCTACGGCCTTGGTTCGGAAAGCGAGAATCTGCCCGCCTTCGTCAGCCTCAGCCCCTCGAGCGGCAACGGCGGCCCGCGCAATTACGGCAACGCCTTCCTTCCCTCGATCTACCAGGGCACCGGCATCGGCAAGGCCGGCAGTCCCATCGGCGAGGCCACCATCCGCAATCTCACCAATGCGAAACTCTCGCCCGCCGAGCAGCGCCGCACCTTCGAGCTGATGCAGGAACTCAACGCCGAACAATTGAAACGCCACCCCGGCGACGGCGAACTCGAGGCCGTGATCAATTCCTACGAACTCGCCTGGCGCATGCAAAACAACGCGCCCGACGTGCTCGATCTCTCCAAAGAATCCCCCGCCACGCTCGCGCTCTACGGCATCAACGAAAAGCCCACCGACAATTTCGGACGCCAATGCCTGATGGCCCGCCGCCTCTGCGAATCCGGCGTCCGCTACGTGCAGGTCACCTACGGCGACAACTCCGCCAATCCCGCGTGGGACCAGCACTCGAATCTCCCCAAGCACAAAGACCACGCCCTCGCCGTGGACAAGCCCGTCGCGGGCCTGCTCGAAGACTTGAAACAGCGCGGCCTGCTCGAAGACACCATCGTCTGGTGGGGCGGCGAATTCGGCCGCACGCCCTACGCCGAGAAGAACGGCACCGGCCGCGATCACAACCCCGGCGGCTTCACCGTCTGGCTCGCGGGCGGCGGCGTGAAGCCCGGCTTCGCCTACGGTTCGACCGACGAATGGGGCCACCTCGCCGTGGACAACAAGGTCCACATGCACGACCTGCACGCGACCATTCTCCATCTCCTCGGCCTCGATCACGAAAAGCTCACGTATCGTTTCGATGGCCGCGACTTCCGCCTCACCGATGTTCACGGCCACGTCGTGAACGACATCATCGCGTGACGCGGCCGGCATCGGCATGAAGCTGCGGCTCTACTTGGACACTTCCGTGTTCAGCGCGCGCATTGATGAGCGTGCGCCCGATCGCCGGGCCTTGACCGAGGATTTTTGGAAAACGCTGCCGTGCTACGAACCCGCCACCTCGATGCTGGCGGTCGAGGAACTCCGACAAACTGCCAACCCGCAATTGCGTTCCCGCATGGAGGCGATGCTGGCTGGTTTCAACCTTATCGCCGTCACCGATGAAATGCGGCGACTGGCTGAAATGTACATTGCCGAAGGAGCCTTCACACGCAGCATGACCAACGACTCCGTGCATGTCGCTGCGGCGACCCTCTCGCGCCAGGACGTCTTGGTTTCATGGAACTTCAAGCATCTGGTCAACCGGCGACGGCGTGCTATGGTCGCCGGCGTCAATGCCCGCGAAGGGTTGCCGGTGCTGGACATCCTCTCGCCGCCCGAACTCCAATGAACGCCGTGCAATATTTCGACTACCAGATTGTCGCTCGCGAGGCAGGCATCCTTCCGGCCCAGCTCGAACTGCTGGTTCAGCGGCTCACCTGCGAGACGCCGCATGATCCGATGCTGGCTGAACTGCGCATCCTGCGAGCCTGCATGGCCGTGAAGGCCGGCAGCCTCACGATCGAGCAGGCGCTCAGCGAGACGGAGCCAGCCGCCCTCGCCGCATGAAGCTGCCCTCCCCGCAACTGCCCACCGCGACAACGCGCACACCTTCTTTTCCAACCATGAAAACCCCACGCCTCCTCCTCGCCCTCGTCCTGGCTGCATTTTGTCCAACCACCATGCGCGCCGCGGACCAGTTCGATCAATCCGCCGTCCCGCTCGAAGTGGACGCCACCGATCCCGCGCTCGCCAAGATCGTCCTGCTCGCCGGCGCGCCCAGCAATAAATCCGGCCAGCACGAATACTTCGCCGGCTGCGCGCTGTTGATGAAATGGCTGAAGGCCACGCCCGGCGTGTGGCCCGTGATGGCCCGCGACGGCTGGCCGAAGAACGAGAAGATTTTCGAGAAAGCCCGCGCGGTCGTGTACTTCGGCGACGGCGGCGGCAAGCAGCCGTTCCTCGACGCCGACCGCTGGCAGGTTCTCAAGCGAACGATGGCGGGCGACACCGGCTTGGTGCTGCTGCACCAAGCCGTGGACTTCCCGCTTGGCCCGCAAACCGACCAGGTCAAGTCCTGGCTCGGCGGCGTGTTCCTTAAAGACATCGGCTGCCGCGGCCACTGGGACATGGAGTTCAGCCAGTTTCCCGAGCACGCGGTCACGCGCGGCGTGAAACCCTTCGCCGCGCCCGGCGACGGCTGGCTCTACAACCTCCACTTCGCCGACAAAGGCTTCGTCCCCCTCATCGCCGGCCAGGTCCCCGACAAATCCCGCAGCAGCGCCGACGCCAAGAAACACAACGGCCGCGCCGAGGTCATCGGCTGGGCCTACGAACGTCCCGATGGCGGCCGCGGCTTCGGCTTCACCGGTGCGGACCTCCACAAAAACTGGGGCGCCGAAGGCCAGCGCAAACTCGTCGTCAACGGCATCCTCTGGGCCGCCAAAATCGCCATCCCCGACGGCGGCGCAAAAGTCGATTTTGACCCCGCCGAACTGAACCAATTCCTCGACGACAAGCGCGGGCAGACGGAGCGCAATGCGCCGAAGCCGGCGGCGAAAAAGCCGGCGGCAAAGTAACGCTTCCGCCCCGGCGACCCGAATCGTAACGACGCCCCATGCGCCTAACCACGCGGATCACGCTCGTTGTCGTTCCAATCCTTGTCGTGGCGGTTCTTACGCCGGTATATACCTTTCTTAATATTGAAGGACGGACTTTTGTAGAACACCTCGGCTGCGGCTGTACGGGATTTTTCAATACCAACCATCTAACCCTAACAATCGGTGGAGTTCTTTTGATCGGAACTGGTACCTCTTGGTGGCTAGCCTCGCGCGGGTTGTGCTGGCGCTGGCGCGCGGCTGGCGCGGTGGGTTTTCTTGGGTGGAGCCTCATCTACTTGCGCGGTTTCATGATGAACAATGAGTGGCTCTGACGAGTTTGGTGACCGTGCGGGCATGAGGTTCATGCGTGTTTTCATTGCACTGCTCGTTGTTTCATTGCCGGCCGCGTTCATTGCCGCTGCGGCCTGCAAGCCGAAAGTGCGGATCACTGTTAGTGTCGAAGGGATTGATACCAAATACACTTACCGGGACGAGCAATCTCAAGCCGCGTTGGTAATCATTACCAATTCCGGCCCACACACTTTAAGAGGGTGTTGCGAAAGTTTTCGTAACAAGCTCGCCTCCAAATCAATACGACTAAAATGACGGGGGTGGACGGCGGCACTCGCAAGTTAGCTTTCCACCGGTAGGCTGGCCGCATGAATTCCAACCTT
>BJHT01000480.1 GCA_014193395.1 Verrucomicrobiota bacterium | reverse complement strand
TCGCCAAGGGGTGCATGTAGGAACTCCACTCGGCGCCGGGCCAGAGTATGTTGGCGATATCCACGGCCTTGCGCGGTGGCCCTTCATCGGTCAGATCCGAGTACAACAGCGTCGTCTCATCCAGCCAGCCGCGCGCCTTGATCCTCTTGAGAACCTCGTCGAACACCGGCTTCCAGAATGCCACGTGTTCCGGCGAGCCATACGCCGGAGCCGTCAGTCGCCCGATCTTTCCTGTCGCCGGATCAAGTACGGACACCTGCTCCGAACCTAACGTAATATGCGCCTGCCCGTCGATATACCAACAGGACCACCCCAACAGCAGCGGCCGCGGTTTGCCAACGTACTTGGCGACCATATCCAGATATTTGTCGAAGATGGTGAAGTCATGCTTGTAACTGCCGTCCGCCTGCTTGACCCAGCGGACGAGCGACTCGGGGTTGCCCTCGCCCCCGTGAAAGCGGCACACCAGGTGAAGGATAACTTGACGCGAGTTGACCTCCTTCGCCAGTGCCAGCGACTGGCCCATGAGCTCAAAATGCTTGTCCGACCAGAGCGGAACCTCATAAAAACCGGCCACAGCCTCTTCCGCATTGAACATGATGTTCTGGAGGCGGAATTCCTGCGGGTCGGGCGCCGTCCACCCGGAGACGTTCACCCGCAGGGGCACGGTCACCGGCGGCATACCCTCGGCCGCGACGCTCACTGTCCCTTCGTATGCGCCCGGCACGGCATCTTTCGGTACCCGCACGGTGAACCACAACGGTGCCACTGCGCCAGCCACAAGGCCAGTCCGGTCCACAGGCCAGTGATAGAATGTTTCGCCCTGTGCGGCGGACCACCGTGGCGGCGTAGCGCGGATCACTGGAATCTCCGCCGGAAAGACGTCGAGCAGGCCGTCGAAACGGTGCGGCGCCATCCAGGACTTCCCCTCGGTGGCCGCCACGGAATAGCGGACACGCACGGCGGAGGCCGGGATTCCAGCGCCACCCTTGGCGTTGCCAAGCTCCGTCACACTCACTTTTAGACCTTTGATCGGCTGGTCGGAGCCAACCACCAGCCGCCCGGAGAAGACCGTGTTGCGCCCGGCGTTAATCGTGATCGGCCGCAGCGGTTCGGCGGGGTTTCCATAGTCAAAAGGTGTGACATCGCCACCCGTGCAGTTCCAGACCCTGGGGCCTCGTGGCCTAGGCACGTCAGCGGAAACCGCGCTCTTCGGCGATATTGTCAGCCGCGCGCTCAGCAACCCGATCGGCGGCCAGCCCGCCGATCCGATGTACTTGTCCTTGATTTTCCTGATCAGCTCCGTGGCCTGGAGCGGAGCGGCGTGGGTCTCGATGGCCACCACATTGACCCCTTTGCGCAGCAGGGCGGCCGGAATCGCGACATCCCGCAGGTGGCGGTCCCGCAGCGCCACGCGATCCCGATTCTTCTCATCGGCGTAGCACACCCAATTGCTCTCGGCTGTCACAAAGGCGTCCTTCGGGTAGTCATCCGCAACGGCCTCCAAGTTCGTCGCGCCGCCCGACATATGGCCGCGCGCCGCCTCCTTGCCGTTGACATACACCACAACCCCGCCCCAGTAATCCAAAGAGATGCGACACCCCTTCACCTGCGCAGGGTCTTTGATCTCGAATTTCGCCCGGGCCAGGACCATCACGGGATCATACGGGCCGTTGGAGAGGAACATACCACTGCTACGGGGGGACAATGATAACCTCCGCTTCCAGAGCATGGGCTGGGGCAAACGCGCATATGGCCATGCATTGTCATCGAACGTGAGGCCAGCCCAATCGACGGGTGGTAATGCGGACCAGAACGTCTCCATCGTTCCCTGTTTGACCCCAAGCTCATCACCTCCCATAAAGTTCCAGAGAGCAGGGCCTTTCGCCTCCGCCGCGGCAATATTTGGAAAAACCGCACAGCGCACCAACTTGCCGCTGGCATCACGCTCATGGGAGGCTCCGGACACTTGGAATTCTCGCCACATTGTGGTGTTGTCCAGCACCACGGCGCTGTCGGTGGCTGCGGCTGTGGGCTCGGCCGGCTTGCCCGGTGGCACCGCCGGTTCCGCAGCACGGACGACCGCCGCCCCCGCCAACCAGATTGCCATGATCGCCACGGCGGGCCACACCCGCGCCACTGCGTGTTTGCTTTGCTTTCTGTTCATTCGTTGCTCCTTTTCTTACTCAAATGCTGTCCACTGCGGCCGATTCGATCCTTCATCGATACGCCCTCACTTGATCTCCACCTTCAGCGTGCCGGCCTTTTCCAGGACGACATCCTTGGACTGTTCCTGGCCGCCGGGCAGGCGCCACTTGAGCGTGATGGGGCCGGCATCGCTGCGGCAGATGAACGCCTGACTCACGCCGGGCAGGACGTTCCACGCGCCCAGGCAGCGTTTGCCGATCCAGCCAGTGACGTTCACAGGCCCCTTGCACTCGCCGCCTGCCGGCAGGGACGCGAGGGCGACCATCGTCTCTTGGTTCTGGTTCGCGCGGAAGAACATCCACAACTCGCCGTTGCGCAGCGCCAGAGCCATGTCCTGCGCGCCATCGCAGTTGAAATCGCCCAAGCAGGCCGCCTGCTGGCCTTGCTTCGCCGCGTCGAGCAGATTATTTTCGGCCAAATCCAGCGTATGGGCATGGCCGAAGCAGCGAAATCCGCGGTTAAAGAAGATTTTCGGGCTGGCGTCGTTATTTCTGCCATAGGCAATCAACACGTCCTGACGTCCATCGTTGTTGATGTCTCCGGTCATGCAGTCCACCCCGCCTACGCCGCCGATATAGGCAATTTCGCCACAGTGATTCAGCGTTTCGCTAAACTTGCCCGCGCCCTCGTTCTGCCAGACATAAGTGCCCGCGGCATTGACACAAAGCACGTCGAAGCGCCCATCGGCATCGAAGTCGCCCAAGCAGGCGGCGGAAGGGCTTTTGCCGAGCTGCACGGCACACGCCACGCCCGGCGCAAATTTACCGGCCGCCAAACCGCGGAACAGCACGCTCCCGCTCTCGCGGAGGGCAAGGATGTCGGCCATCGCGTCGCCGTCGAAATCCGCCACCAGACAAGCGCCAGGTGCGCCGAGCTTCTTCAGGTCAATCCCTTCGGCGGTCAAAACCGTGACCGCGGGCTTGTTGTCCGCATCCAGCGCAACGAGCACCGGGCAGGTATCGAGCGCGCTCACGAGCAGACTGGCGCGCCCCTTGACCCCGCCGTCGAGTGCCGACAATCCCACGCACCCTCCGGCCAGGGCCGCTGCCGCATCCACGGCCTGCGCCTTGAACTTCCCATCTGCCTGAGGCACGTGCAGGGAAAGGGATTTGCCATCAAAGGAGTACAAGGCCAGTTTCCCCTGGCCGCTGAAATCGCCCCATGCGAAGGCCTGCGATTTGGACTGCAGCCCCCGGGCCTCGGTGATGTCGGTGAACTTATTGGTCGTGGCCTCGTACACCAGCAGACGATCCCCGTTGTCCCGGGCCACAAAGAGCATCGGACGGCCGTCGCCATCCACATCCACCGACCGCACCGACCGGATCTGGCCATCCAGCTTGGCGATCTGCACGGCTTCTTTATTCCAAGCCACGCCGTCGCTGACCGCCATGTCCGGTTCGTCGTCCGTGAGAATGTAGTCCACAGCCCGGCGGAGCATATCCGTGCCGCCGGCCCAGACCGCCTGGAACTTGCTTTCGATCTTGTCGAAGAGCCAGTTGCCATCCGGGGTGCCGACGCACAAAGCCCATTTGCCGGAGACGCTCAGCAGGCCGGTCAACTGGGCCGCGCCGCCGCTCTGCTCCTGAAGTTCGCCCACAAAGAACAAGGCCGGCGCGCCTGCCGCAGCCAGCTTGCGAAAACTGTCGGCGTTCTGTTCGTCACGCGCCTTGGACAGATCCAGATGAATCGCCTTCATCTCCGTCTTCCCCTTTAGCACTTCGCGGATAACGGCGTCGTACTGATTTATGGACTTCCCCTGCTTGAGGTCAACCGACACGATCAGCTTGGACTGCTTCACCAGCTGGATCGGCGTGAATTTTGGATTGATCAGGGCGTGGCCCGGAGCGATCAGCCCAAAGAGGCAGAGGATGAACAGAACTACGACGGAGGTTCGACGCATTGCGACGCTCCAATTGTTAGATCCGTGGCGAACCGAGACCGAAGGGAGCCACGGAGCAGCCAAGAGAGGCACCCGGAAAAAGGAAGAATTGTTGAAAGAATTCATGGGGAATTTTTTGCAAGGACGGGAGCGGTTCGGTAAAGGAAGGCATCTGAAGTCAGGAGCGACACCAGCAGCGCCTTGAAGCTGCCATTGCTTTCCCGATAACCCTTGTGCGCGGCCACGAGCACCGGTCCGTCG
>BJHT01000479.1 GCA_014193395.1 Verrucomicrobiota bacterium | reverse complement strand
GGATTGAAGCAGGTGCTGCGCGAGGCGCGCTGAGGAAGCGGCGTTTTCTTGGATTGCGGGCGTCCTCGCCCGCAGCGACGTACGCCCGCACGAGGGTCATGGGAATTTACCATCGTTACACTGCGCTCCACATCGCTGCGCCCCGGGGACGGGCGCACTCCGCTGCGCTCCGGAGTTTTTGGTGGTCATCGGCACCAGCGTTCCCGAATCATCCGGTGTGCCTGATTCATCGCCGAAGAACACCCGCGGGGCCTTTCGCAGCCTGCTCGGAATGCTGGCGTTTCTTCGGAAGTATCCGGTGCGGGTGGCGCTCTCCATCGCGCTGCTGGTGGTGAACATCGCCATCGAGATGAGTCTGCCGCGCATTCTCGGCGACACGATCAATCATCTGCAGGCGCACGCGGCGCGCGGCGTGCCCTTTTCCCTCGCCCCGGCGGTCACGCTGTTTCTCGCGCTCATTGCGCTGCGGATGCTGGTCGCGGTGACGCTCGGGCCACTGCGCAACAAGTTGATTCAGGAGACGCTCGCGGACATCCGCGCGGTGATCTACGACACGCTGCAGCGGCTGCCGTTCACGTATCACGACAAGTCGAACACCGGCGAACTGATCTCGCGCTCCACGACGGATGTGTGGCGGATGCAGGATTTTTTCTTCGCCTGTTTGTTCCTGAGCATCGACATCGTGGTAGCGCTGGTTGTCACGCTGGTCCTGATTTTCCAAATCAGCCCGCGCCTGGGCCTGCTCACGGTCGGGACAATGGTGCCGACGCTGGCGTTGATCGCGTTCTATGCGGCGAAGCTCCAGCCGCAGTGGCGCAAGGTGCAGGATCTGCATGGCACGATGTCCACGGTGATCCAGGAGAACGTGGCGGGCGTGCGGGTGGTGAAGGCGTTCGCGCGTGAGCAGGCGGAGATCGAGAAGTTTCGCGGCAAGCGCGAGGATTATCTCAAGACCCTGCTGGAGACGGTGAACTACTGGTCGGCGCGGGTGCCGTTCGCGCAGTTCATCTTCGGTCTCGGCGTGCCGCTGGCGCTGTGGGCGGGCGGGCGCGAGGTCATCACGGGGCAGCTTCAACTCGGCGATCTGGCGAAGGTGATCCTCTACCTGATGGCGATTGGGCACCGGCTCGGGATGGTCGGGCAGTTCACGAACATCCTGCAAAACGCCAGCGCGAGCGCCGAGCGCGTGATGGAGATCATCGCCGAGCCGCAGACGATTCGCAGCGGCACGCGGGCGCTGCCGGCCGGCGGTGGCGCGGTGGAGTTTCAGGAGGTTTCGTTTCAATATCCCGACGCGAAGGCCTCGCTGCGCAACCTCGGTTTCGCCGTGCGACCGGGCCAGACGGTGGCGATCGTGGGGCCGACGGGTTCGGGCAAGACCACGCTCGTGAACCTGCTGCCGCGTTTTTACGATCCCACGGCGGGCCGGGTGTTGCTCGAAGGGATCGACGTGCGCGAGTTCGAGCTGGCGCAGTTGCGGCGCAGCATCGGGGTGATTTTTCAGGAGACATTTCTTTTCAGCGCGACGGTGGCGGAGAACATCGCCTACGGAAAACCCACTGCCAGCCGCGAGGAAATCGAACGGTGCGCGCGCGCGGCGCAAGCGCATGAGTTCATCGCGGAACTGGAGGATGGCTACGACACCATCATCGGCGAACGCGGCGTGTCGCTCAGCGGCGGGCAACGGCAGCGGCTGGCGATTGCGCGGGCGTTTCTGCTGGACCCGCGGGTGCTGATTCTCGATGACGCGACGGCGAGCGTGGATTCGCAGACCGAGCGATTGATCCAAGAAGCCATGCGCCGGCTGTGCCAGGGACGCACCACGTTCGTCATCGCGCAGCGCTGCTCGACGGTGCAGCACGCGGACCTGATCCTGGTGCTGAAGGAGGGCGAAATCGTGGAGCGCGGCACGCACGCGGAGCTGATTGGGCGCAGCGGGTTCTACCGGGAAATCTTCGAACACCAGATGCGGAAATGAGGCGCGCGTCGGCGCGGGGCAACGCGTCCCAACGCGTCGTGGTAGGGCCGGGCCGCCAGCCGGCCCTGGCCTGTTCGCCGCGGCGGGTGCGGGAAATTTTCGGGGTGTGCGGCGAGTGACGGCGCGGGACGGCAAAGGTCAGGGACGCGCGCAACGCGTCCCTGCCGACGGAGAGAGCGGAAGGCGACAAGCTGTCACCTCCCCAGGCGCGAGCAGTTGCGCCTCTGGTGGTAGGTAATGGCTCGACAGGTGGGGGCGCGGGTTTTCAGGATGAAGAGCGATGTTTACCAAGAGTGTTCGGATGCAGCAGTTACTGAGTCTGCCGCCGCGGATGGCGGCGGAGTTCGGGGCGTTGGAGGGTCGGGGGTTGCCGGAGTGGTTCGCGACGTGTGATCCGGCGGGGAGCAAACTGGGGTCGGGCGGAGGGACGGCGCATGTGCTGGCGGAGGCGTGGCGGGCGACGGGCGGGGGCGAGGGTTTTGCGGGGTGGCTGCGAGGGAGTCGGAAGCTGATTTTGCACGCGGGCGGGCAGAGTCGGCGGCTGCCTGCGTATGCGGGGACGGGGAAGTTGTTGTTGCCGGTGCCGGTGTTCCGGTGGGCGCGGGGGCAGCGGCTGGATCAGAGTTTGTTGGATTTGCAGTTGCCGGATTATCAGCGGGTGCTGGCGCACGCGGGGCCGGGGACGGTGGCGATGGTGACGAGCGGGGATGTGTTGTTGCGGTTCGGGCGGACGTTGCCGGTGTTTCCGCAGGTGGATGTGCTGGGGCTGGGGATGTGGGTGACGCCGGAGCGGGCGCGGGATTTTGGAGTTTTCTTCAGCAAGCGGGAGCGGCCGGAGGAGTTGAGTTTCTTTTTGCAGAAGCCGAGTGCGGCGCGGATTCGGGAGCTGGCGGGGGAGCATTTGTATCTGGTGGATACGGGGATGTGGTTGTTGAGCGAGCGGGCGGTGCGGGTGTTGATGGCGAAGTGCGGATGGGATGCGGAGCGGCAGGAGTTCGCGGCGGGCGGGGTGGCGGGTGGATACGAATTGTATGCACAGATGGGGCTGGCGTTGGGGAAAGTGCCGGCGGTGGCGGATGCGGAGGTGAACGGGCTGACGAGTGCGGTGGTGCCGTTACCGGCGGCGGAGTTTTATCATTTCGGGACGAGCCGGCAGTTGATCGAGTCGATCACGGCGTTGCAGAATTTGGAGCTGGATGAAACGAAGCTGGGGTTGATGGGGGCGCGGCGGCATCCGAATCAGTATTTGCAGAATTCGCAGTTCAGTTTTCCGCTGCGGCAGGAGGAGAATCACACGTTGTGGGTGGAGAACAGCACGGTGCCGAAGTCGTGGCAGTTGGCGTCGGAGCATGTGCTGACGGGGGTGCCGGAGAATGGGTGGGATTTGCAGTTGGAGGCGGGAGTTTGCTTGGATTTTGTGCCGGTGGAGGGGCGGGGAGTGGGGGAGTGTGAGAGTGGGAGAGAGGGGGAGACGGAGGGCGGCGCTTCGAAGCTCCTGTGTGTGCGGTGTTATGGGATGAATGATTTGTTCAGCGGGGCGGTAGGGGAGGCGACGACTCGGTGGTTGGATCGGCCGGCGCCGAATTGGTTTTTTGCGCGGGGGATCAGTCGGGAGGCGGCGGGGATTGAGGCGCGGTGTGATATTCAGCGGGCGCGGTTGTTTCCGGTGATGAGGGTGGAGGAGCTGGAGCCGCGGTTTATCGAGTGGTTGTTCGCGGCGAAACCGGTGCGGAACGAGGAGTTTGCGCGGCGGTGGCTGGGGCTGCCGCGGTTGTCGGCGGAGGAGATCGGGGCGCGGGTGGATTTGCGGCGGGTGTATGAGCAGCGGCGGCGGAACCGGCGTGGGTGTTTGTTGCCGATGTGGCGGAACGGGCGGTGGAGCGTTTTTTACAAGCTGGATTTGGAATCGACGGCGCGGATGTGGGCGGAGTCGGGGGAGGAATTGCCGCCGGAGGGAGTGTCGGGCGCGGCGGGGTTGGAGCGGATGCAGGAGGTGCATGACCGGATGTTTCGCGGGGCGGTGTTGCGTCATCGGGGGCTGGCGGGAGCGGAGGCGTATGAGCGCGGGGCGTTTGGTTTGTTGCATGAGATGATTGTGCGGGAGGCGCAGTTGTCGCCGGCATCGCCGCGGCGGGCGGCGCAGGAAGATCAGATCGTGTGGGGGCGGAGTCCGGTGCGGTTGGACCTGGCGGGCGGGTGGACGGACACGCCGCCGTATTGCCTGGAGTATGGGGGGAAGGTGGTAAACGTGGCGGTGGATTTGAACGGGCAGCCGCCGATTCAGGTGTTCGCGAAGCTGATCGAGCGGCGAGAGCTGGTATTGAGGTCGATCGATCAGGGGAACGAGGAGCGGGGGACGACGTATGAGCAG
>BJHT01000478.1 GCA_014193395.1 Verrucomicrobiota bacterium | reverse complement strand
CGATGGGTCTGTGCAACCCCGGAGGGGGGGGCGGCCAATTTCGCGACGTGTGGATGGCGTGGTGCCGGGGGAACCCCTGCGCGGTTCGGGAGCGGTGCGGCGGGTTTCCGGGGGTGGCGCTCGTTCCTCGCGCCACCCCCGGCTATTCGTGGCGAACCCCGCCGGGGTTCCTCTCGTGGGATCCCAGTCGCGGACTGATTGCCCCACGAGGCTGCTGGTGCGATGGGAATCGACGCTGCTTGTCTGGTGACCGGTGGCACGGAGGTGCGGCGACAAGCTGTCGCCGCCCCTTGAGGCAAGCGCTGCGGGCCTGATAATCGGTGGCCGGACGCAGCGGCGACAAGCTGTCGCCGCCCCGGAGACAAACGCTGCCTGTCCGATAACCGTTGGCTCGCCGCGGCCGGCTCGAACTCTTGTAATGATTGAAAATGGGAATTGCAGGAGGCTGAGATGTGCCTGTCAGTCGAATTCGGGCTTAGAAAAATTGTTCGCCATGCTTACTAAACAAAGAATCGGAGCTGCCCCTCGCGGCAGCGTTTTCATCGCCGTCCTTTTCGCCGTCATCTTCGCCGTTGTGCCGCACGGGCATGGCGCGGATTGGCCGCAGTGGCGCGGGCCGGAGGAGAACGGGATCACGGCGGAGCGGCTGCCGGAGGCGCCGAATTTCGAGAACGTGGTGTGGCGGAAAAAGGTGGGCACGGGGTTTTCGTCGATGGCGGTGGCGGAGGGGCGTGTGTTCACGATGGGGCATCGCGGGCCGAAGACGGGCGGCGAGGAGACGGTGTGGTGTTTCAACGCGGAGAGCGGCACGGAGATCTGGGTGCAGTCGTATCCTGCGCCGTTGATCGACCGGTTTTACGAGGGCGGGCCGGGCGCGACGCCGACCGTGCGGCAGGGGCGGGTGTTCACGTACAGCAAGCACGGACGGCTGCATTGTTATCAGGCGGACACGGGGAAATTGGTGTGGCAGCGGGACATGCTGGCCGAGGCGGGCCTGAGTGATCCGCCGGAATGGGGCTTCGCGTGTTCGCCTTATTTTCTCGATGACCAGACGCTGGTGATCGAGGCGGGGGCGACCTTCGCGCTCGAGGTGGCGACGGGCAAAGTGCGGTGGAAAGGCGAGAGTTTCACCCCGGCGTATGGCACGCCCAAGGCGTTCGCGGTGGACGGGCGCAAGCTGCTGGCGGTGATGAAAACGGAGGGCCTCGCAGTGATCGACGCGGGCGGCGGCAAGACGGTGGCGACGGCCGATTGGAAGACGTCGTTCGACACCACGGCGACGACGCCGATCGTGCAGGGCAATCGGATTTTCATCTCGACGGGTTATGACCGCGGCTGCGCGTTGTTCGAGCTGGCGGGGGAGCGGCTGCGGAAAATCTACGAGAACAAATCGATGTGTAATCACATGAACAACAGCGTGCTCGTGGACGGGCATCTGTATGGGTTCGATGGCACGGCGCATCGCGGACGGCCGACGGAATTCGTGTGTCTGGAGCTGGCGACGGGGAAGCAAAAGTGGCGCGTGCCGCCCGGCGAGGCGCTGGGCTGCGGTTCGGTGCTGGGTACCGCGGGCGGCGGCACGTTGCTGATTCTAAGCGAGCGCGGCGAGCTGGTGGTCGCGCCCGCGTCGCCGGCGGGTTTCAAGGCGACGGCGCGCGCGTCGGTGCTGGGCGGCCGGTGCTGGACGGTGCCGGTGCTGGCGGGCGGGCGGATCTACTGCCGCAATTCCCGCGGCGATTTGGTGTGCGTGTCGCCGACGGGTACGGGGAAATAGAAACCACTAACCGGCACTAACTGGCACTAATAGGACAGAGCATTCCCGATCAATTTCCGGGTTCCGCTTGTCTTGTTTTTATTAGTGCCAGTCAGTGCCGGTTAGTGGTTTCAACTTTTCCCGATTCAGCGGTTCGGTGGTTGTTCACCGCGTCCGCGTGGTTTCGTTTCAGGGCAGCTTCGGTTTCAGCGGGGCGCGGCTGTCTTTGTCCACGGGATAGACGGCGCCCTGTTTTTCGAGGCCGGTGATGAGGCCTTGCATCAGGCGGTGGAGGTGGGCGGGTTCGGCGGTGGCGAGGTTCTTTTGCTCGAAGGGATCGGTGGCGAGGTTGAAGAGCTGGTAGTGCGAGTCTTCGGAAACTTTCGAGGGGAAGTAGTGATAGATGACTTTCCAATCGGCGTTGCGGTAGGTGGTGAAGTAGTCGGTGCGATGCGGGGCGTGCGGGTAGTGCATGAGGAAGACTTCGTCGCGGGTGCCGTCGCGTTTGCCGGTGAACAGCGAGTCGAGGCGCGTGCCGTCCACGACGTGTCCGGGCGGTGCGGGTTTGTCGGCGAGGGCGAGGACGGTGGGGAAGAGATCGTACACGGCGGCCTGCTGGCGCTGGATGGCTCCGGCGGCGATGGGGAGGCGCTTTTGCTGCGCGTGGTTCGCGTCCGGTTTCGCCCACGCGGCGATGAAGGGGACGCGCATGCCGCCTTCGTAGTGCGAGCCTTTGCGGCCGCGCAACGGCTCGGCGCAGGCGACTTCGTGCTGGTGACCGAGGGGCGCGTCGGAGCCGTTGTCACCGAGGAAAATGAAGAGCGTGTTTTCCGCGACGCCAAGCTGGTCGAGCTGGTCGAGCAGGTCGCCGAGGGATTTGTCCATGCCTTCGATGAGCGTGGCGAAGGCCTGGGCTTGGGCGGGCTTGCCGGAGTTCTGGTAATGCGCGGCGAAGCGTGGGTCGGAGTTGAAGGGCGCGTGGACGGCGTAGTGCGCGAAGTAGAGGAAGAAGGGTTTGTCATCCTTCACCGCGGCGGCGACGTGTGACTTGGCTTCGAGCGTGAGGGCCTCGGTGAGGAAGGTGTCGGTGCCGTGATATTTTTCGAGATGCGGCACGGCGGCGGGCGATTGTTTGGCGACCTTGCCGCCGGCGTTGCCGTAATTCTGCATGCCGTAATAACTGGCGGGCGCGCCGATGGAGCCGCCGCCGACGTTGATGTCGAAGCCGATGTTTTTTGGGTCCGCGCCTTCGGACTGGCGCGGGCCGAAATGGCCTTTGCCAACGTGGATGGTGCGGTAGCCGCCGGTCTGCAAGAGGCGCGGCAGGGTGACGTCGCCTTTTTTCAGGCCCTGCCAGTTCCATTGCGGCGGGCCGTTGGGGCCGGCGTTGTTGTTGTCGGGGCTGATCCAGTTGGTGGTGCGATGGCGCGCGGCGTTCTGGCCGGTCATGATCGAGATGCGCGTCGGCGAGCACACGCTCATGGCGCAGAAGTTGTTGAAGCGGATGCCGCGCGCGGCGAGGCGCTCCATGTTGGGAGTGCGGCAATAGTCGTTGAGCGGATAGCGCTTGGGCTGGCCCGAGGCATCGGTGAGGAACGGGACCGAGGTGTCCATCACGCCCATGTCGTCGATGAGCATGATGATGATGTTGGGGCGCGTCTGCGCGGCGCGCGCGGGGAGGGCGAGGGTGGTGAGGGCGAGGAGGGTGAGGAGGGCGGCGAGGACGCGGGGGGACGGGGACGACGTTGGAGTTTTCATTTTGGGAAAAACAGTTGGAACCACGAAAGACACGAAAGACACGAAAGAAGCAAATCCTGAGATGGTGCGGGCCGCCGAAATTTTGACGGACGAATGGGGACGGACGAATGGGGACGGGATGCGGGTTTTCATTCGTCAGGCCCATTCGTCAGTCCTCGTTCCGGCCTAGCTGCTGGGAGTGCAGGAAGCGCCGCCGGAGTGCGCCCGTCCCCGGGCGCAGCGAGGTGGAGCGCGGTGGGACGCTGGACGATCCGAACGCCCTCGTGCGTGCGGACGTCGCTGCGGCCGCGGACGGCCGCACTCCGTGGGCGTTGCGCGTGGCTCGCTTCGCGTGACGACTCCGGCTTGCCTGCGTCGCCGCCGGAGTGCGCCCGTCCCCGGGCGCAGCGAGGTGGAGCGCGGTGGGGCGCTGGATGATTCCAACGCCCTCGTGCGTGGATGTCGCTGCGGCCGGGGACGGCCGCACTCCGTGGCCGCTGCTCGTGGCTCGCACCGCTTGACGACTCTCGCTTGCCTGCGTCGCCGCCGGAGTGCGCCCGTCCCCGGGCGCAGCGAGGTGGAGCGCGGTGGGGCGCTGGATGATTCCAACGTTCTCGTGCGTGCGGACGTCGCTGCGGCCGAGGACGGCCGCACTCCGTGGGCGTTGCTCGTGGCTCGCACCGCTCGACGACTCCGGCTTGCCCGCGTCGCCGCCGGAGTGCGCCCGTCCCCGGGCGCAGCGAGGTGGAGCGCCGTGGGACGCTGGGCGATCCGAACGCCCTCGTGCGTGCGGACGTCGCTGCGGCCGAGGACGGCCGCACTCCGTGGGCGTTGCGCGTGGCTCGCTTCGCGTGACGACTCCGGCTTGCCTGCGTCGCCGC
>BJHT01000477.1 GCA_014193395.1 Verrucomicrobiota bacterium | reverse complement strand
GCGAAAGCGGCTTTGCCAGAATGCATGGCGGCATTCTGGCAAGCAAAAAACAGAAGCAAGGACGAAGAAAAACTGACGAAAAATTCAAATCGCTCACACCCCGATGTCCATGCACTCCGCTGCGGACCAATGAGTTACGACAGGCACCTATCACAACATCCGGATGATACTGGCAGATCGACTACTTCCACCGGGGCGGGTCGCAGCGAATGGTCTATGGCGTAGGCATCCACGGCACTCGGTTATTGCAACAGGAGGAGAACCTTTCCGGCCGCCGTGATGCCAACTGTTCGGACAACCGGACGATTGGCCGACTGTTTCTGGAGCACGCGCTGCTGATCGCAGACGTGATGGTGGCGCTGGAGCTTGCGTGTCGCCGGAATGGCCGGGTGCGATTGCTAAACTCCGAGGAGCTTTCTTTGCCCGAAGCGACACGCCGACAGCGTGAGCCTTTCCACTGGAGCGTAAGCATAGGCAACCGCGCCAAACTCGGCCTGATCCCCGACCGCGTGTTCGCCTTGGAGTTTCTTGACCAACCCTCCGGACGCAGTCGCGCGTTCTACTTTCTCGAAGCCGACCGGGGCACGATGCCCGTGTCCCGGCAGACGCTCGCCAAGAGTTCCTTCGCACGAAAGCTCCTCGCCTACGAGGCGACGTGGCAGCAGAACCTTCACCAAACCCGGTTCGGCTTTCATCGCTTCCGCGTCGTCACGGTAACGACCAGTGCGGAGCGCGTGAAGAACTTGGTCGCAGCCGCCTCGCGACTGGGGCGCGGCCATGGACTCTTCCTCTTCACCGATCTTGCTTCGTTGCAAAGTGCGCCCGACCTGCTGGCTTTTCCATGGCAGACCGCCCGGAGTGGACAGACCGCAAGTTTCGTGGCGCAGTAGTCTCCCCCTCTGGTACGAGGGTACTTTGGCGTGGTAGCATTCTCCGTGGAAAGACGGCTCATTCCGAGCCGGGCTTAGTTCACCCCCCGATCCTTGAAAGGAGAATTCCCATGCCTAAAGGCAACTATGTTGACTTCAAAGCGGTCAAAACGGCCGTCTCGATGGAGCAGGTGCTGGAGCACTATGGCCTGCTTGACCAGATGAAACGCAGCGGTGACAGCCTCAGCGGCTGTTGCCCGATTCACGGCGGCAGCAATCCGACGCAGTTCCGTGTCAGCATTTCCAAGAACTGCTGGAATTGTTTCAGCGAGTGCAAACATGGCGGCAACGTCCTCGGCTTCATAGCGAAGAAGGAGAACGTCAGCGTTCACGCCGCCGCATTGAAATTGATCGAGTGGTTCAACTTGCCGACGGCGGACAAACCGACGGAGGAAGAGTACGAGCCACAGCGCAAGGAAACCCCGCGCACGGCAGCACCAACACGGCAGACCTCAGTCCCACCGCCCACGGTTTCAAAAGAAAGAGCGAAGCCGGAGGACAACACACCGAACCCGCCTTTGAAGTTCCGCTTGGAACATCTCGACGGAAAACATCCGTATCTTACGGAACGCGGCCTCACGCCGGAAACCATTGTGGACTTCGGACTCGGTCATTGCGCCAAAGGCATGATGGCCGGGCGCATTGCCATTCCGATTCACAACGTCGAGGGCCAGATCGTGGCCTATGCCGGCCGCTGGCCGGGCGAACCGCCCGACGCCAACACACCCAAATACAAGCTCCCGCCCGGATTCAGAAAATCGCTGGAGCTGTTCAATCTCGACCGTGCGGCCAAGAAGCAAGGGCCGCTCATCCTCGTCGAAGGTTTCTTCGACTGCATCAAACTCTGGCAGCTGGGCGTGAAGCGCGTCGTCGCCCTCATGGGCAGCACGCTGTCCGTCGCGCAAGCCGAGCTGATTCGGAAACACACCGACTCGCGTAGCCAGGTCATCGTCATGCTCGACGAGGACGACGCCGGCCGGGCCGGCCGCGAGGACATCGCCGTGCGTTTGTCCCCGTTCGCGTTCGTGAAGGTGCATGTGTTCGGCAAGGAAGGGATGCAACCGGAACATCTGAGCGCCGCCGAGGTGCTCGATCTACGGGGAGGTGTCCCATGAACCTGCCCGCCCAAGGCGAGTTGTCCGCCCTCTGTTGGAAAGAACCCGATCCCCTGCGGTTGCACGTCAACGACGTGATCCGCATCGACGGCCGGCTCGGCCGGGTGATCCGCGTCAATGACTGTGCCGCCGTGGTGCTCATGCACCGTCCGGCCCGCGAGTTCACGACGCGCTTCGACAAGCGCGTCCACTTCCAGCCCTCCGCAACCACGTTCCGCATCTCGACCCATGCGGAAACTGAAGTCCTCAACCGTAACCCGCGCCCCAAGCGCAAATCCCCAGAAAGGAGAACCTGAATGGATGTGCACTGTTCCACCTGCGGCGAGCCGTGGGATGTCTATCACCTCTGGCACGACGCCGTGTTTGAAACGGCCTTGAGCCACGAGGAAGCCGAAGCGTGGCGCTTACTGCCCCGCGCTGTAAAACTCAACGAGCGGTATCGGAAGGAATTCCACGCCGCCGGTTGGGAGTTTGGTCAGGGCGTGATCAACGTCATCCGCTGTCCGGGCTGTCCCAAGAACGCCAAACCAAATCTTGAACGCATGCAAACCAAAGCCGCGTTGGAAGACCTGATGGGCGACGAAGAAGACGGCCTCGCCGCCACCTTCGAGGATTACCGCCTATGAGCGCCGCCAAGTTTCTCCGCCCCGCGCTTCGCCCAGCAAGGCGACGGCGGGTCCGCCATTGCCCAGCAAGTGAGCGAGCAGGAAATCAGGAAGGCGTGATTGGAACAGCGGCGAGAAATCTGTTACCACGAAATCCCCGCATCCTTGGCAATCCGATTCGCCAGACCGGGCTTGATCGTGGCACTGCCATGCACCGGCACGGTGATGATCTTCCACTCCCCCGCTTTGCCAAAAATGTGATGACTGCCCTTGATCCGCTTCAATGACCAGCCGGCCGCGTGCAAGCGCTGGCAAAGCTCCTTGCCCGTGATGGGCCTCATACCGCCAGTTCCAGAATTTGCACCTCGGGATCGGGTGTGCGGCCCTCCGCGCGCAGGACTTCGAGATAACCCGTGGCGGCCTCCCGCAGGTTGACCATCAATTCTTCCACGGTTTCGCCTTGCGAGTAACAGCCGGCGAGCGCCGGAATTTCTCCCCAGAAGCCCCCGTCCGGCTCCGGGTGGATGACGGCTTTATAGTTCATGGCCGAAAGCTAGCCACAAGTCCTCCCCGCTGACAAGGCCGCCCTGCCGGTGGTGCGCACCGATTCCACCGACCGCGCGGCCCGTGCCTCACCCAGCAAGGCGACGGCGTCGCCGTCAACGAGCAGCGGGTGAGTGAGAAGGAAGTGACAAAGGCGTGGACGAAGGAAAGGTGGGAAACATGCCCGACTGCCAGAAGTAGCAATGGTCAGGAGTCACCCCTTTGTGAGTCCCGGAGGGACGGGTGGTAATAGCCCACGGTTTCAACCGTGGGCAGACGAACCGAAACAATCAAGCCCCGCAGGGGCGACCGAACGGTTTCATGCGCGGCGTTTCAGCCGTCCCTGCGGGACTTGTCCGGGCCGGGACGCGGGTCCCGGCGTTGAAACGCCGGGCTATTCTCAGATGTCCCGGCGGGACGGGGCGCGGCAAGCGCACGCCGTGACGTAAATGGGGTCAAGCAGCGGGCGATGGAAGAGTGCCGACCGAGCCTGCGCGCCCCCATGCCTCACCCAGCAAGGCGACTGCGTGGCCGTCATCGCCCGGCAGGTGAGCGAGAAGGAAGTGTTGAAGGCGTGAGCGAATGCCGTTCCGAGTAAAGCACGCCGCGAAAAAACTCCCCGCCGACCAAGCCTGGCACAGCCTCAGCCGTGCGCTGCTGGGGGCGAATGAGTTCCTCTACCTCGACTGACAAGCGCAGCCCGACCGCGCCCGTGCCGCACGCAGCAAGGCACTGCGTGGTCATCATATCGGCTAGCGATCATTTCCAAAACTCCCACCAATGCTTGAAGGAGCGTGCAATGTCCTCCAAAGAGGTTGAGGAACCACATTTCGGGCATTCCCAGCTTTTTGATGAAAGGCTGTCGGTAGTTTTACTCATGCCGATGGCCATCGCTATTATCGCTCTGTAAGTTCCAGAAATCTCATTGCGATTTCGACACTTTGGACATTTCCAAAAGTCGGGGATATTTTGATTACTCACAAATAGTTATCTCAATTGCTTAACTGTCTATTTAGACATAAAATGGAACGAGTAAGCAAAATGAAAACAGTCAAAATACGGTTCATCCGAGAAGTTTGTACTTTTTATAGGTTCGGGTGATATACCGATATCCTATGGAAGAGACATTATTGCACGAGATTTTCGGGGTTTCCAAGAGTTACCATGCCACCCACACCGAGGTGAAG
>BJHT01000476.1 GCA_014193395.1 Verrucomicrobiota bacterium | reverse complement strand
ATTCTGCCGGGCGATGTCAACCCCGGGGAGGAGGCAGTCTTCCAGTTCAATGTGACGCCGCCGGCGGTGCCGGGCACTTATGACTTTCAAACGCAACTGACACAGGATGGGGTCGAACTGTTTGGGAGCGGACTCCGAATGTGAGCGTGGCGGTGCAGCCGCGGGGCAACGCGGCCCGGTTTGTCGCGCAAACTGTGCCCGGCAGTGTCCTTGCCGGACTGACTTATCCGGTGACCATCCGGATGTTAAACGTGGGGACCAATGCGTGGACACCGGCAGGCGGATACAAGTTGGCGTCCCAGAATCCCCTGTCGAATACGAATTGGGCGAGCAGCCGGGTGGCGGTGGTGGGGACGGTGCTGCCGGGGGCGGAGGGAGTGTTCGTCTTCAACATTACGGCGCCCATGGTTGCCGGCGGCTATAATTTTCAATGGCAGATGGTGCAGGAGGGGGGCGAGTTGTTTGGCGAGCTGACTCCCAATGTGTTGGTGCCGGTCAGTCGTCCCGGTAACTCCGCCCGGTTTGTGTCGCAGAGTGTGCCGACCAACATGATGCCCACCTTCAGTTATCCCGTGACGGTGCGGATGCGGAACCTCGGCACCAACAGTTGGAGCGCAGGCACGAACTATCGGTTGCTGTCTGCCAATCCGTCATCCAACTCAGTGTGGAGTGTCGTGTCGGTGGTTCCCGTCGCGGACGTGGTGCCGGACGCGGAGGTGGAATTCAGCTTTACGGTGATCGCGCCGGCGGTGGCGGGTGACTACAATTTCCAGTGGCAGATGTCACAGGATGGGGTGGGGGCGTTTGGTGAGACGACGGTCAATCAGTTGATCAGTGTCCGCCCCGCCGGTAACTCCGCTCATTTTGTTACCCAAACGGTCCCGACCAACATGATCCCGGGGGCGACTTATCCAGTCACGCTGCGGTTCGCCAACCTAGGCACCAATGCGTGGATGTCGTCCGGCCCCTCCACTTACGGTCTGGTTGCGCAAAATCCGTTGTCGAACCTGACCTGGGGGGTGTCCCGCATCCCGTTGCCGGCGGAACCGATCGCACCGGGAACGGAGGCGCTGTTCAGTTTCGCAGTCACTGCGCCGGCGATTTCCGGCGTGTACAATTTCCAATACCAAATGGTCAACGACGGGGTTGAGTTGTTCGGGGATCGGTCGGCCAACCTGGCTATCCGGGTCGAGTTTCCGACTAATTCGGCGGTGGCGGTGTCGCAGAGCGTGCCGGCCGTGATGCTGGTCGGGCAGAGTTATCCGGTGTCGGTGGCGTTCCTTAATACGGGCAATACGATCTGGACCGATGCCGATGGTTATGCCGCGGTGTCACTGAGTCCTTTGGGGAACAGTAACTGGGGCACCAACCGGTTGACTCTAGCCGCACCCGTGCCGCCGGGTGGCGTGGCCGTGTTTGGACTTAGTGTGACGGCCCCGGGAACCCCCGGTGTACTAAATTTCCAATGGCAGATGGCGCAGACTGGAGCGGTCTTCGGTGCGGCCAGTCCGTTGGTGGCGGTGAGTGTCGAAACGCCGCTGAATGCCGCGACCTTCCTGGGGCAGACGGTTCCGCTCACCCTGCGGACCGGCGCGACGGCGGTGGCCTCACTTCAGTTCCGTAACAACGGCAATCTGACTTGGAACCCGTCCGGCGGATACTATCTGAAATCCCAGAATCCTACTGACAATGTGACATGGGGGACCAACCGCATTGCATTGTCGGCGCCGGTGTTGGCGGGGCAGACCGGGACGTTTAGTTTCATGATGACCGCGCCGCTGGTAATGGGGCCGCGGGATTTTCAGTGGCAACTGGCACAAGATGGCAGCGGGGTTTTTGGTGACCTCAGTTCTAATTTGTCGGTGGCGGTGACGGTCCCGGCCAACAACGCTGCGTTTGTCACGCAGACCGTGGCGTCGGTGATGGTCACCGGGCGGACGGAGAATGTGTCTATCACGCTGCGGAACTCGGGAGATACGACATGGACGACGGCCGGAGGCTATGCGTTGGCGTCGGTGAATCCGAGTGAGAATACGATTTGGGGAATGAGTCGGGTGAGTCTGCCCGGCGATATTTTGCCGGGCCAGGAGGCGGTCTTTAATTTTGCCGTCACTCCGCCGCTGACGCCGGGGATGACCAACTTCCAGTGGCAGATGTTCCAGACCAATGCGGGTCTGTTCGGTGTAGCCAGTTCGAATGTGGCGGTGACGGTGCGGGTGCTGCGGGCGGACGCGGAGTTCGTCTCGCAGTCAGTGCCGGCGAACATGCTGACGGGGCGGGTCTATAATGCGGTGGTGAGTTTCAAAAACACCGGGGAAGTTACTTGGGACAATGGGTCAGGCTTCCGATTGGCGGCAGTGAATCCGGGGAATGACTCGGTGTGGGGCACGAATCGCCTGGCCCTGGCGGTGCCGGTGGCGCCGGGACAGACGGGAGTCTTCACCTTTGCAGTCAGTGCCCCGGTAGTGGCCGGACCGTATGATTTCCGGTGGCAGATGATACAGGAAGGAAATGGTTTGTTTGGCGCGGTGGGTTCCAACTCGGCAGTTACCGTGACACTGCCGGTGAATAATGCGGCGTTTGTGTCTTATCCGGTGGCGGTGCCGTCAGTAATGGTGACCGGGCAGGTCGCCGGAGTCTCGGTGCGGATGCGGAACACCGGGGATACGACGTGGACGACGGCGGGCGGCTATGCGCTGGCATCGGTCAATCCGGCGAACAACACGGTGTGGGGTGGCAACCGTGCGGTGCTGGCGGCGGATACTGCGCCGGGACAGGAGGCGGTTTTCAACTTCGTCGCCGTGGCTCCGCTGACGCCGGGCACGAGCAATTTCCAGTGGCAGATGATCCAGACCGGCTCGGGACTATTCGGCGCGCCGAGTGACAATGTGGCCGTGACGGTGCGGGCGCTGCGGACGGATGCGGAGTTTGTCTCGCAGACGGTGCCGGCGAACCAACTTACGGGCCGGGTCTATAATGCGGTGGTGAGTTTCAAGAACACCGGGGAAGTTACCTGGGACAATGGGGCAGGCTACCGATTGGCGGCGGTGAATCCGGGGAATGACTCGGTGTGGGGCACCAATCGCCTGGCGCTGGCCGCGCCGGTGGCCCCGGGACAGACCGGCAGCTTTGCGTTGGCGTTCAGCGCGCCCCTGGTGCCTGGTCCGTATGACTTCCGCTGGCAGATGATACAGGGCGGAGGATTGTTTGGACAGGTGGGTTCCAACTCGGTGGTGACCGTGACGGTGCCGGTGAACAATGCGGTGTTTGTCACTCAGACCGTCGCCTCAGTCATGGCCACCGGCCAGAGTTACAATGTCTCAGTCACGCTGCGCAACACGGGTGACACCACCTGGACCACGGCGGCGGGTTATGCGCTGGCGTCGGTTAATCCGGTCGATAACACGGTGTGGGGTGGAAATCGCGCGCCGTTGACGGGGTCGGTTCCGCCGGGGGCGGAGGCGGTATTCAATTTCGTCGCCACGGCCCCGTCGTTGCCGGCCAACTTCGATTTCCAGTGGCAGATGGTGCAAGCGGGCGCCGGCGTGTTTGGCGCGCCGAGCGCCAATGTACCCGTGGTGGTGCGCACGCCGATCTCGGCCGCCGCGTTCGTAGCGCAGACCGTGCCGACCAATCTGGCGACCGGGCAGACGTTCAATGTCTCAATCAGTATGCGGAACACGGGTGACACCACCTGGCCGGCGGGGAGCAGTTTCAAGCTGGCGTTGCAAAATCCGGCCGACAATACCGTGTGGGGCACCAACCGTGCGGCCTTGGCGACGACGGTCGCTCCGGGGGCGGTGGCGACCTTTACCTTTGCGCTGCGGGCACCGGGTGTGGTTGGGAGTTACAATCATCAGTGGCGGATGGTGCAGGACGGCGTGGGGGTATTTGGCGACCTGACCCCGAATGTGGCGATCAACGTGACGGGCGCGATCAATGCGGCGGCGTTTGTCTCACAGACCGTGCCGGCGACCATGGTGGGATCGCAGCGCTATACAGTGTCAGTCACTTTCCGCAACACCGGCACCACTACCTGGGATCCGGCGACCAAGTATAAGCTCAGTGCGCAAAATCCGGTGGACAACCAGAACTGGGGTAATTACCGCATTCTACTCACGGCTCCGGTGTTGCCCGGGAACTCAGTCACGTTCACCTGGACGGCGGTGGCTCCCGAGTTGGCGGGGAGTTACAACTTCCAGTGGCGCATGATGCAAGAAGGTTTGGGTTGGTTTGGGCAAAGTAGTGCTAATGTAGCCGTGGCCGTGAGCACTGCGCCCAATTCGGCGAGCTATGTGAGCCAGATTGTTCCAGCCACGATGCAAGCCGGGAAAACGAACACGGTGACGGTGACCATGCGTAACCTTGGAACGAAGACCT
>BJHT01000475.1 GCA_014193395.1 Verrucomicrobiota bacterium | reverse complement strand
TCGAAAGTGGCCTCCAGGCCCGGCGCGGCCGGTGTGTCCAGGCAGGCACGCAGCAGTTCGTCTGATTCGAACAGTCCATGGGCGTACAGGCCCAGGACCGAGCCCTGCTGCCAGCCGATGGCTTCGAGCGTGCGAAAACTGTTCGTGAGATAAATCTCCTTATGCCCCAGCTCGCGAAAGTCGCGCACGCCGTAGCGGCAGAGAATTTCAAAAATTTCATGCGCCCCCGCCGTGCGCGCGAGTCCGACGATGGCCGCGTCCGCCGCCGGTTCGTCCCAGTTGTCCATCGCCTCGATCAGCGCCTGCTTCGCGCGCTGGCCCGGCGGAATAGCGGATTCCTCGACCGGCCCCATCGTCCAATTACCCTCGCGCACGTCGGCGGCCTGGGAATTCTTGAACTGGTCGATGGCCCAGAAGATCGGCAGCCAGCGGTCGGAATCCGGCGAGGACTGGCTGGCGAGATGCGCGGAGTTAACGACCAGCACCGCGTGAAATTTGAAGCCGACCGGTCGCGGTTGGATGTTCCGCACGCCCGCCAGCAGCACCGCCGCGAGCAGTTCGCGGTACGCCAGCCCGCCATGCAGCCGCGCGCCGACCTCTACCAGCACGCGGTCGCGCGGCGTGTCTTCCAGCAGGCGCACGAGCGGTTCGATGCCGGGATGGAACTGGACCATTTTCGGTTCCAGCTTCGCCTCGGCGGCGGAGACGGGGCGGAGTTGTGCGAGGAAGCCGAGGTCGCCCGCTCCTGCGAGCGCGGCGGTGCCAGCGGTCATCTTGAGAAAAGACCTACGGTCCATGATCATCCTTCTCTGCCCGACGGCGGGGAATGTCAACGTCGCAGATGGGGGTGCATCTTGACACTGTTCTTAATTTAACTTCCAAACTTGATTCCAGTCTTGGTTGCGGCGGGCGACTTCCAAGGCCATCAGTCGGCGGCGGCCCGGTTCGGTCCAGAACTGGCCGCACCGTTTGAAACGGCCTTGGAGCTGCCCACACAAGGATTCCATTGCGCCGCTGCCGACCGGACAGCCCTCCGCCGCCCGCGCCTCGTACTGGAGATGCGCGCGATGATTCTCGAAGTAGTGGATTTCTTTCCCCGCCGTCGGCGGCAGCACCTGCCCGCGCTGCGCGCACCAGGCGGGCCAGTCTTGCAAGGTTTGGAGCACGCCCGCCTCTGCGCCGTGCCGCAACTGGTGCAGGAGCGGCTCGACCCAGGCCCGCGCCCCGGCCTCCTCGGAGGGATGCAGCGTGTGCGCCAGCGCCCAGAGATGCTGGCTGGCGTGATAAAAATCCAGCACGCCCACCGCCTCGGCGAATCGGTCCGCCACAATGTTCCAGATCCACACGCCCCCATCGGCCACCACGTAGACGCGCGCCACTTGGCCCAAGCCGCGCCGGCGGGCCTCGGCCTGCACCCGGCGCCCAAACTCCAGCGGTTCGCCGGTGTAGGCCACCACAAACTTTTCCACCAGCAGCCCGCGCCCGTTTTCCGTTTGGGCGGACGCCGCCAGGCGGTAGATCACCGCGCTTTTACACTCCTGCCAGGCGACGCGCTCGCCCGGAACGTGGGCCGGTTGCAGTCCCCAATCCCCACCCCGATGGCGCACCATCCAGCCGTCCATCATGATGACCAGCGCCCCGGGCGGCACATCCGGCAGGGAGGCCGACCCCGGTCCGGACGCGGCGCGGGCCTGGGCTTGCTGATCGGCGCGCTCGCCCGCGTGCTGCACTTGCTGATGAATCACCGAGTCATCCACCGCCACGCCCCACCGGGCCGCGACTGCGGCCGCCTGCTCATAGGAAGTGCTCGCGACCGCCGTGAAACACAGTTTCTCGGCCAGGCCGGGCGTGATCTTTTGATGCGGCAAAAGCCCCCACGCCTGCTGCTGGGGACAAAACCATTTTTGCGTGGCGGGATCCTGGCCGTAGTCAACGGTCAGTTTGACCAGCCCCAATTCGGTGTGCAGCGTCAGGGGCCGACGTTTGCGCTGGCACAGGGGGGAAAACCTCGCCGGTCTGGTCGGCGAGTGCTTGCAGACGTTGGGCGAGGCGCTGCCGCCCCCATTCGCGGCATTCCGTCAGCACTTCCCGTTCGAGGTCGGCCAGCGTGGGCAGACCCTTCAGGTCTTTCAGGTCTTTTTTCATGACAGCAGAGTTGTTCCCTTTCTGCCGGTGAGGAACCGTTACGCCCTCGATATTAAGAACAGTGTCAAGATGCACCCGAGTGGAACCAGCAGGGTTTAATTTTTTTGAGGGGGAAGTGATTGGGGATGAGGCTGAAAAGTTTTTGCTAAACACCAAGCACCCGCCGGGGCATTTTAGTTTGGGATGAAACTATCAAATGTTTCCGCGCGCCACCCTCACCACACGTTGACCGTCCGCGTCGCGGCCTCCGCCGAGGCGGAGGCTTTCGATGCGCAACTGGCCTCCCACCATTATCTCGGCGCGGGGCGGCCCGTCGGCGATTATCTCCGCCAGTTCGTCGAACGCGACGGCGTCCCCGTCGCGCTGCTGGTCTGGGGACCCTCTTGTTACGCGCTCAAGGATCGCGACCGGGGGATCGGTTGGAGCGCTCCGCAGCGCGTCGCGCGTTTGAAACTCATCGTCCAAAACCGCCGCTTCCTCGTGCTCTCGCCCAAGGGGCAGTCGCCCAATCTGGCTTCCCAGGCGATGGGCGCGGCCTTGCGCGCCTTGCCCGATCACTGGCTCGAACACTTCGGCTACCGTCCCTTGCTGGCCGAGAGTTTCACCGATCCCGAGGCGTATGCGGGCACCTGTTACAAGGCCAGCAATTGGGAACCCGTCGGCTTCAGCGAGGGTTACAGCCGGCATCGCGCGGATTTCTATATCGCCAACGAGCGGCCCAAAAAACTCTGGCGGCGCGAACTCGGTCCCCAGGCGCGCGCGCAGCTGCGCGCGGTGCGGTTGCCGGAGGCGGCGCGCGCGGGCCAGGTCGCTCCGCCCTCGGGCGTGCTGCCTGTGACCTTGCCGCAGATGAAATCGCTCGTGGAGGTTTTCCGCCACGCGCCCGATCCGCGCGCGCGCAACACTCACTTCCGCATCGGCCCGGTGCTCACGCTCGTCGCCATGGCGCTGCTGGCCGGGCGGCGCGACAGCGCCGAGATCGTCCGCTTTGCCACCACGCTGACGCCGGCGCAACGCCGCCAGCTCGGACTGCCGCGCAAGAAAGGCACCCGCGCGTTTTACAAGATCCCCGGCGACGGCGTCTTCTATGCCGTGCTCACCCGCCTGGATGCGGAAGCCTTTGCCGCGTTGTTGAGTCAATGGTTGCTGGCCCGCGCCGGTTCTGTGCCGCAGAGCCTGGCGATGGACGGCAAAATGATCCGCGACCACATCGGGCTGCTCACCCTGGCCCAGCACGAGGACGGCGCGCCGCAGGCCCTCGCGGTTTACGATCAGAAGGAAGGCACAAAACGGTGCGAACAAACCGCCGCCCTCGCCTTGCTCGAAAGCCTGCCCGCCCTGGACGGCCAGATCATCACCGCCGATCCGTTGCACTGCCAGCGCAAGACCGCGCGGGTGATCGTGGAAAAAGGCGGCGACTATCTGCTCCAGATCAAAGGCAACCAGCCCAAGCTGTTCAAACAAGCCCGGGCGCTGGATGCGTTGGCGGGCACCCCCTTTTTGTCCAGACCGGGAGCGGGCACGGCCGGGTGGAAGAGCGTTCCGTCCACGCCTTCGCCATCGAACCCATGACGGCGGACTTCCTTTTTGCGCGCAGCCTGATCGTGGTGCGCAGCGTGCGGACGATCAAAAAGACCGGGCAGACCAGCACGGAAAGTCGTTACTACCTGTCGAGCTGTTGGCCCGCGGAACACGGTCCCGAACGCTGGCTGGCTTTGATCCGCGGACATTGGGGCGGAGTGGAAGTGCGCAACCATTGGCGGCGCGACGCGGTGCAGGGGGAAAATCGTTCCCGCAGCCGCCACGCCAACCTGCTGGCCAACGTGGCGTTGATCCGCAGTGCGCTGCTGGCCTTGCTGGCGCACCACCATCCCGACCAGCCGCTGCCCCAACTCCGCGAGCAGTTCCACTCCCGCCCGCGCCCCTGCCTCAACCTCCTCAACTCATGACCGTTTCAAAACGAAAGACCCTGAGCGCCCAGCCGGCCCTCGCGGCGGACGGCACGCTCACCTTCACCTCGGCGTTGAATGCCAATGGCAGCGCGACGGTGACGGTGACGGCATAGGACACCGGCCTCACCGCCAACGGCGGCGTGGACACGAGCGCCCCGCAGACCTTCACCATCACGGTGACGCCGGTGAACGACGCGCCGACGTTCGACTTGGCCGCACTTTTCGTGACCGTGGCCGAGGATGCCGGGGCGCAAAGCCAGAGCGGCTTCGCCACGAGCATCTCCGCCGGCCCGGCGGATG
>BJHT01000474.1 GCA_014193395.1 Verrucomicrobiota bacterium | reverse complement strand
CCGCGCGCGGCCTTGGCGGAAAATGCCCAAAGTCCGCCGCGATGAGTGGTCACCGCTTTTCCGAGGCGACTTGTCGCCGCCGGAAGTCGGAGGAGCGTGCGCACTCGAAGGGGGCGTTCGCGGCTCGCGCCCGCGCGGATGAGATGACGTGACCGGACGGGTTCGGCGGTTCGACGGCGACAAGTCGCCTGCGCAGAAGCGGTAACCAGTCACCGCAGCCCTTTGTCCTCGCCCCGTTGCAAACCGTCGCATTAGCCTTTGCCCATTGGCCTCCAACTCATCACGTACCCATGCAACTCCGACTCGGCATCGACAATTATTCCCTCCGTTCGTACGGCTGGAATGCGGCGCAACTCATCGACTTTGCCGCGTCGCTGCGCCTTGACGTCTTGATGCTGTCGGATCTCGACGTTTTCGGAACGCGTGCGGAATCCCACCTGCGCGATCTCCGCGCCCGCGCTGCGGATCACGGCCTCGCGCTGCAGGTCGGCATGCTGAGCATTTGTCCGTCGTCGGTGCTGTTCGATCCGCGGCGTGGCACGGCAGGCGAGCAATTGCGCGAGACCATTCGGGTGGCCGCGGCGGTGGGATCGCCGATCGCGCGGTGCGTGCTGGGCAAGGTCGATGACCGCCGCAGTCCCGGCGGGATTGCCGCGCGCATCGCGGAGACCGTGGCGGTGTTGCAGAGTGTCCGCAGTTTTGCGCGGGACCACGGCATCAAGGTGGCCGTCGAGAATCACGCCGGTGATCTACAAGCTCGCGAGCTGCTGACGCTAATCGACGGGGCGGGCCGCGACTGGGTTGGTGCGCTGGTGGATGCGGGCAACGCGACCTGGGCGCTCGAGGAACCGCTGCGAAATCTCGAATTGCTCGCGCCCGTCGCGCTGACGACGGGCATCCGTGACTCGGCGCTGTGGCCCGCGCCCGATGGCGCGGTGTTGCAGTGGACCGCAGTGGGCGAGGGCATGGTGGATTTCAAAAAGTATTTCACGCAGTTCTCACAATGGTGCCCGGAGGTGCCGGTGATTCTTGAAACGATCTCGGGCCGGCCGATTCCGATTCCTTTTCGCGCGCCGGATTTTTCGTCGTCGTATCCGCAAACCGATCCATGCGAATTGGCTGCGTTCTCCGCGTGGATCGAGCGCGGGCAGCCGCGGTCGCCGTTCGTGCCGCAGGCCGGGGCTGCGGGCAGGCGCGCCGAGCAGGAGTTTCAACGCGCCGAACTCGAACGCAGCGTGCGTTATTGCCGGGAAATACTCGGGCTGGGACGGAGATCGTGAAGCGGGAAGATGGAACGATGGAATGGCCGCAAGGAACGCAACGAAACGCAAAAAGGGGGGGAGGCCGCAGCGGACTTCGCGGGCGGCGATTGGCGGCGGTGACGTGCGAGGTGGAGCTGGCGATGCTCCGTTATTTCTTCGGCGCAGCCCCGGGAATGGGCGCGAGGATGTCGGGCGCGGCGTCGGGCGGCGGTAAGGTGGGGAGATTGCCGAAGAGTTGGATCAGAATCGGCCCGCCGGTGCGCAGGAGGAGGGGCAGAAGTTTCACCTGAAGATCACGCGTATCGCGGATACCGGTGATGACCTCATTCGTAACGCCGAGCGGAAACTCCCGCGAGTTGGCCGGTTGTTTGAGATCGGTTTGTCTGATTTTGCCGAGCGTGAGTTTGAGCGTGTCGATGCCGGCGAACTCGAGTTGGTCGTCGCGTTTGCCGGCGGTGCGCGGGATTTGATTGGTGAGAATGCTGGCATCGAACTGCGGCATTGAACCCGGACCGGAGCGGCCGGACGCGCTCGCGACGAGATTGAGTTCGGAGAGGTGCAGGCGGATGGCATTGAAATGAAGCCGGCGTTGTGCGAGGGCGGCGCGGTCGAGTTCAAAGTGAATTTCCGGCATGTCCAAGAACGGGCCGCCGCCCAGCGCCGCGGTGTTGTAGAGCTTGAAGTTTTCGATGGTGACGCGCGAGCGCAGGACGCTGAGATTCAGGTTGCCGATTTTCACTTCGCGGCCGGTTTTTTCGCGGATGCTAGTTTCCAGAACGGACTTCACTATGGTGTCCAACAGCAGCACCGCGGCAACGAGGAGGACGAGGAGAACAAGCGCCAGACCGAACAGCCAGCGAAGAAGCATGCGCACCGGGCTGCGACGAGCCGGTGGGCCGGTCGGGATCGACTCTGGTGGCGGCGGCGGGGAGTGGCTCACAACGGGATGTCCTCGGGGCGCACTTCCAGACACTCGTCCTGATCTTCCCAGACTACGGTCGGATAGAGTTCGAGCAATTTGGGGACGAGTTCGCGGCCGAAGCGGCCGAGCAGTTTTTCCGAAGCGACAGCGGCCTGTTCGAAGGCGCGGTCGTAGTTGCCGATGGGCTTGCGGCGGTTGTCTTCCCAGTGCGCCACGGCGTGGACCGGCGCGTATTCTTCGGCCCACTGTTTGAGCGGAGCCTGCAACTCGGCGGGCAGATCGGCGAACTCAATGGCGGTGCCCGAGCAGTGCTGGCAGATCAGGCCCGTCTCGAGAATGTCGCGCGTAAGGAGCGGGAGCAGCGGCGCACGGCAGCAGGTGGCTTCGGTGTAGCCGTGGGGTGAGGAGACCAGGCGCTTCAGCCAAATCTGGCGGTCGTGTCCCTGAATCGCCGCGAGACGATACGCGCCGATGAGGGGATGCGAGTAGCGCCACACGCGGCCCTTGAACTGGCCGAGCGTCTGCGCCATCCAGCGAGCCAGCGACAAGTCGTCGAAATCGCGGAAGATGGTCCCGTATTCCTGCCACAGGAGGTCGAGGGGGGAGTCGGATTGGTCTGACATCGCGCCCACAGTGCGACTTCCGGTTCAAACTTCAAGGGACAAGTCCCGGCGGCGAAAAGGGCGGGCCGAGTGAACCCTGACTTCACCCACGCGGCGGACAAGAAACGGTGAGGTTCCGCCAATTTCGGAGAAGCTGGATTTTCACCGACGTGTTTCCTTCGCAGCAAGTGATCGCCGAATGGTTCGATGATCGCACAAACCAAGCCGGCAATGGCCCGGCGCAAACAGAAAACGTTTATGATCAGCTTGGGAGACCTCCTCGTATTCATCATCGCAGCGAGCATCGTCGCCACCTATGTCGCCACGGTGCATCACTTCCTCACACAGGCGGGTGCCGAAGACGCGGTGAATGCCCCACCGGTCGCCGCCAAGGCCGAGAGCCTTGACGAGAGGCATGGAAATTTCATGCCGGCGCACTCGCACTGAAGGCGTAGCGACATTTTCAGAACGCGGCCAACAGGACGCGGAAACGTGCGTCTGGCATCGGGCGATGCATGGATCCGGGGTGCCTTATTCACTCGCCAGCAGGTGAGTGGCGGCACGCGTCCGAGTTGTTTGGAGCGGGCGCGGCGGCTGGGAGTTGCTGCGGATTGCAGGCCGCAATCGGATACAGTGGTGCCGTGTCAGATTGGAGTGTGGCTGATTGTCGAATCCCCGCCGCCGTGGTTCCGACAACCCTGAAACCGCAAACGTTCCCCTGCCCTCTTGTCTGGCCCCACTTTCCGGCCAGCCCATCGCCCGCCGGAAAAATCCCTGCCCGTCTCACCGACTGCTCGCGAGTTTCGTCGCCAGTCCACGCGCCTCCGCCACCGCTGCCCGCGCTTTGAGATGGTTCAGTTCCGTCAGCACCCGGCGCCAGTAATGCTCGGTGGCGGTCATTTTCTTGAGGCCATTCGGACCGCCGTTGTGGATGCGCGCAAGCACCATGGCATCGCCGCGCTCAAGCGCCGCCGGACAATAGCGCTTCCAATATGCCAGCATGACTTTCTCGGCCACCCCCTCTTTTTTCACATCCTCCCAGTCACAGAGCGCGCCCGCATCCAGCCAGTATTTCCTGCTGATCTGATACGGGCCGAAACTGCGACCGCCGTCCCCGACAGCCGCGGCCGGATCGGATTCCCCACCCGTCTCCACCAAGCGAATCGCGGCAAAAATATGGTCCAACCGCTCGGCGCGAACCGCCGCAGCGCTGAAAAGCACCAAGCCAAGCAGGCCCGCAATCCAAGCCCGCTGGAAGGCCTGGTTGGTCGAAAAAAAACGCAAATTAGATGGTTGAGCAATCGTCCTCATTGGTATCAGTCGTCCTCGTTACCGGGTGCCGCTGCACACCCAAGCTATCGACGTATCGCGCGCCCCGCTTTAACCCCAACCCGAACGCTGCGGACCGCGGCCGGTGCGCGGGCACACCGCACGTCGTCAGAGTATGCCGCCGCTCCCTATCCAACCCCGGCGAGCCATTGCGGCCCTGTCTAGCCCGGATATTTCATGGCCGGATCGATTTCCGGGAGCTGCCGGGTCAAATTTTCTGCAAAGACGGCGGATGGAGGGGGAAAACGATTGTGGTGGGGTGACCACAAGGCAAAAAGACGCGGCGGC
>BJHT01000473.1 GCA_014193395.1 Verrucomicrobiota bacterium | reverse complement strand
AAAGAGAAGAGACCCTGGAAATCTCGACGGCGCAATGAACGCCCCGCCCCGCCAGGTAGGGCGCGTCTGTCCCCAGCGCGCCGCCGGAATGTCCGCACGCCCCCCGGCGCGCTTGAGGACGGCCGCGCCCTACCTCACACTGGATAGAACCGCTGGCTCTTTTTGACCATTCCCGATAACCAACCACCCGTCGGATGGATTGTAAGTTGCCTTCAGGAATAGCAAACCTCCGTTCGTTCCTTGTTCCTGAACCTACGTGAATGGCAAACGACCGTAGTTTTACCTATCCAGAGCCTTCAGGAATAGCAAACGCATGTCGTTTTGCAGTTCATGAGCCTTCGGAAATGGAAAACGGATAGGCATTGTCATAGCCGGACCATTCAGGAATGCCAAACCGACACCAGTTTACCTATCCAGACCATTCAGGAACGCCAAACCGAAACCAGTTTGCCTATCTCGACTATTCAGGAACGCCCAACCGACGCTGTGTTGCTTGTCCTGAAGGCTCAGGAACTATGAACCAACGCCATTTTGCCCCTAAAATAGCAGTCAAACCACTATCTATCAGTGTGTTACAGTGAAAAATGCCCTGCCCATCATAAAATGACACCACTGGGGTCCCGCCTGCCCCGTTCGGCGATCTGCCGGACGGCACCGCCCCGCTCGCGTCGATTCTGACAGTCCTCCCTCAATCATCCCCTCGCAAAGTCCACGCTCCCGCCCAATTCGTGCTGCTTCCGGTTCGACCCCAGGTGGCACTCGGTGGCAAAGGTTCCACCCGACCATCACAGAAGGCATAGACAAACCGTCCATCGTGATAGGGCTGCGCGTCGGCGGGGCTGCGAAACCCGGCCAGTTGCTCCCCGGTTCGGCGGGTCACACTCCAATGGTCATTGCCCGCCAGGTTCAAGTGGTTCGGCCGCTCCACCAGCGCCAGCGTTTCCGTGGGATGATCCACGGCATTCTCTTTCAAAAATGTGGGTTGCACCGGGATGGGTAGTGGTCCCCAACCAACCGAGTAATAGACTCCTATGCCGCCATTTTGCGCGTTTCTCAAGGGATCGGGTCCCATCGCCATGCGCGCTTCGCTCATCGAATAGGTTCGTCGCCAGGTATTCGTGGTCGGCATGAAGGGCGGGATCGTGTCCGCCGGACATTTCAGCGTGTCCAGCCGCTTCGCAATAGGGATGCGATCCGCCTCCCGTTCCGCCTCAGTCAATGGCACGCCGAGATATGGGTAGAGTTCGTCATCAAAACTGATCTTCGGATCGCCCGGAGTCCCCGGTCGCCAGATCGCCAGCGGAAAGCGCTCATCCGTGTCCGACACAAACAATTTCAGCGCCAAGGAAATCTGTTTCAGATTGTTCTGACAGATAGTGACCCGGCTCTTGCGCTTGGCGCTGGCCAGACCGCCAACTGACAGCGCCGCCAAAATTCCGATGATGCCGACGACCATCAGCAGTTCGAGCAGCGTGAACGCGCGGTGCGCGCATCCGCACCCTGCCCCTGGAGCGCGGCGTTCACGCCGCAAAAACATCCGCATGAAATAGAAATCTCCGGTAAATCCAGCCCTCTCCTGGTCCGCCACGCCGCTGCGGCGTAAATGCCGCGCTCCTGCGGGGGCAACACGCAGACACTCCCACGCGTTACGCGTCTCAAGTTTTAGCCGCGTCATAAACCCCTTTCTCCCGCGCCATTTCCGCCGCCGGGTTCCGCGGGTTATCCCCACCACACCGCAGCCGCCAGATGCCAGCCAGCATCTCCAGAGACGTACGAACCAGGCGCACCCGGCTGTCAGTATTCTCCGTCCACTCGACGGGAATTTCGGTCACGCGAAAGCCATCGCGCACGGCCCGCGTGAGCAACTCGGTGTCGAAGAACCACCGGTCATTCCTCACCTGGGGAAGCAGCACGCGCGCGGCGGAACTGCGGATCACTTTGAATCCACATTGCGCGTCGGCGATGGGCAGCCCGAGCATGGCGCGGGTCAGCGCATTGTGGGCACGGGAAAGCCATTCCCGCCGCCAGCCTCGCACCGTCGTCGCGGGTCGCAGCCGCCGGGAACCGACGGCCAGATCAAAACCCTGCTCCACAATCGCATTCACCAGTTCGGAAAACACTTCCAGTTTGGCGGACAAATCCACGTCCATGTAACTCATCACCTCCGCCCGGCTGTCACTCCAAACCTGTCGCAACGCCCCACCCCTGCCCGCGGTCACGAGTTGCCTCGCGCGGGTCGCGGGCAGTTCACTCGCCAGCCGCTGCGCCGTCTCCCAAGTACCATCCGTCGAACCATTCTCCGCGATCACCAATTCATGCTGACCCGGCCACTGACGTTGCAGGAACGCCGAGAGCCGGGGCGCATTCGACGCCAGCAACTTGGCTCCATCTCGCACGGGCACAGTGACGTTCAGCAACATGGTTTCAGGTTGGTTCCCATCGCAATTGCCACTAACGTCGGCCCGTGGTAACGCTCCCGCAACTGCAATCCCTCCGGCCGGAAACCCTCCGCCTGCTGCTCGCGCTCGCCTTTACCTGTCTTATTGGCGTGGTCAGCCCGTGGCAGGAGGTGTTTCATCCCGATGACGAGGGGTTTGAACTGATGAAGAGCTGGCTGCTGGAACGCGGTTTCCCGCTGTACTCCGAAATCTGGAGCGACCAGCCGCCGCTGCACACTCTTTTGCTCGCCGCCGTGTTCCATGTCTTTGGTCCCTCGGTTGCCATCGCGCGCATGGTGGCCCTCGGGTTCGCGTGGCTCGCCTTCTGGGCGCTCGGGGAACTGGCCGCGTGCCGACAGGGTACTCCCGCCGCCTGCCTCGCCATGACCGCGCTGGCCCTCGCGGCTGGTTTCACCCGCATTGCCGCATCCGCCACCATTATGCTGCCGGCCTATGCCCTGGCCTTGGTTTCCATCGTGTTGCTCCGCCCCCGTAGCCGCCGACGTGAGGAGGCGGAGCATTCGTCCATCGCCGCCGTCCGCCTCCTCACGTCGGCGGCTACGGGAGTCATCGCCGGCCACTGGCGCTTGCTCCTCAGCGGCGCGTGCTTCGGGCTGGCCATGCAAATCAAGTTCACCCCCGTGTTGCTCCTGCCCGTGGTTGCCTGGGAATTGCTGCGGCGCAACGCCTCGGACACCGCGGGGGAAAGGCCGGCAAACGTTCGCGTCCGATTTCGGGGCCTTGCCATCTGGGCCGGGGGCGCGGCGCTCGCCTTTGGGTCGGTTCTGGCACTCTTCCCCGCCATGACTACGGAACTGCTGTGGTCCCCCCACTTCTCGCCGGAGACACGCACCGCCTTCGCCTCCGCCCCCGGTCCGCGGGCGCTTCACGCCATGCTGCTCGCCGATTGGGACCTGGTCCTGTTGACCGCTGGCGGACTGATGCTGGCCGGGTGCCGGAAACGCGCCAAGTCCATCCCGAACTCCGCAGTCGGGGGAGCACACCCGCCCGCGGGTGTGGCTGGATGCGCCCTCGCATCCAGTTCCGGGGAGCACGCCCACGTCGTAAAAACTCCGTACGATTTCGTGCCCCGCGGGTTTTCCGCGAGGGCGCGGAAAACCGCACCCGAGGGCGGGTGCGCTCCCCATGCTGCTTCGGAGTTCATCCCTCCCTTGCTCCTCCTGGTGACCGCCTATGGGGCGCACCTCTGGCAACGACCCTTTTGGGGCTATTACTACCTGCATCTGGCGGTGCCCCTCGCCTGGCTGGCGGCGCTGACGGTCTGTGAACTGGCACGCTGGGTGGCGGAGCAGCGAAGCCGTCGCACCTTGCTCGCGGGCTTTGCCCTCGCCGTCGCTGTGCTGATTCCCTGGGTCGTCCGCCTTCCCGAGCGCATGGAGCGGGCGCGCAACGACCTGCGTACGTACCATTCCGACGCCCGGTCGGTGTTGGTGGAAATTCTCCGCAAACATTCCGGTCAGTGGTGTTTCAGCAGTCATCCCGGCATCGCCTTCCAGGCCGGCGTGCCCGTGCCGCCCGAGGCCGTCGTCCTGTCCCAAAAGCGGCTGCGCCTCGGGTTGTTTGCTAATCGCGATTTCATTCACTGTCTCGAAACCCGCAAGCCCGGCATCGTGGCCTTCGGCGGGGCGAATTCTTTTGGCCAGCCCGGTGCGTCCTATCTCCGCGAGCACTATGAACCGCTCGGCGAGGTGGCCGGCTTCATACTGCATCGCCGCCGCCCCCTGTAGTCGCCGACGTGAGGAGGCGGAGGCCCCGTGCAACATCCGATCCGCCTCCTCACATCGACGGCTACCTCACCCGCGCGGAATAATCCCCCCGCCCCAGCGCGACCGCCGTAGCCACCATACGACGATCCCAAACCCACAAACCGCCCCTGCCGCCGCCTCCACCCACTGCCACGTACTCCGCCTCCGCCCATCCACCATCTCTTGCGCCTCCCCCTGGCATACCCACTTCTT
>BJHT01000472.1 GCA_014193395.1 Verrucomicrobiota bacterium | reverse complement strand
CTCAGCGCGCGTCGGCGAGCACACAGGGCACACGTAGAAGCGCTCGAGGACCGCGCCGTTCTTCGCGAGGGAATCAATGTGGGGCGTGGCGAGGTTGGAGTTGCCGTTGCTGCTCAGGTCGCCCCAGCCCTGGTCGTCGGCGAGGAAGATGACGATGTTCGGCCGCGCCGGCGCGGCGTGGGCGGGCGCGACGGCCCAGGCGAGAACGCAGAGCGCAAGGAGTATGGCGCGGTGGAAGGGGCCGCGCGCGGAGCGCGTTTGGCGGGTACCGCAGGCGTCCCCGCCTGCGAGTTCCGGCGGCGTCTCGCCGCGCGGACGAACACCGGGGCGGCGACAGCTTGTCGCCGCCGTCTCGCAATTCCGATCGACTCGGGGCGAGACGCCCCGCGAACTCGCAGGCGAGGACGCCTGCGGTACCAATCCCCGCGGCACCAACGCCCGCGGCCCCGACTTCGTGTTAGCGCGTTTCATGGCCTTACTTCCTCCCTTTCTTCGGCGCGCCCGGCGCTTTGTTGGGGCCGATGTTTTCAGGATCGGTAAACGGCGGTTTCTCGAAGGTCTGACCATCGCCGATGACGCGCGGGTCCTGCGCTTCGGCGAGCGTTTTCAGCAGGCGTTGCGAGAGCTGCGTCTTGATGGCGGCGTAGGCGGGATCGTCGGCGACGTTCTTCACCTGATCGGGGTCTTTGCGGATGTCGTAGAGTTCCTCGCTCGGGCGCTTGGCGAAGGCGAGGTCGAAGTGCGCCTTCCATTCGGTGTCGTTGCGATGCGCGATGAGCCACGTCTTGGTCGGGCTGGCATCCATGTCGGGAAACGCGGCGCGGGTCGTGGCGTCGATGTCCTTCAGATCGGGCGCGTCGGTGGCGGCGGAGAAAGGATCACCCATCGGCCAGCGGTCGGGCGCGAAGTTGCGGATGTAGAGAAAATCCGAAGTGCGCAGGGACCGCATCGGATACGGCAGATTCCCCGGCCGCGCGCTGCCCACGTGCCGCTCGCGGCCGCTGATCACCCAGTCGCGGTTCGTGTCCACGAGGCCGCTTTTTTCGGACTTCAGCAACGGCACGAGGCTCTTGCCGTAGAGATTTGGCGGCACCGGCACGCCGCCGATTTCGAGGAAGGTCGGCATGAGATCGGGCAGGCGCACGAGATCGTCGAGCACGCGGCCGGGCTTGCCGCCGGGCCAGCGGATGGCCAGCGTCACCGCGGTGCCGTGGTCGTAAAGATTGCACTTGCCCCGCGTGACGCCGGGCATCCCGTGATCGCCGCTGAGAACGATGACGGTTTTTTCCAATTCTCCCGCGGCGGCGAGGCGTTCGAGCAGCGCGCCGATGTAGGCGTCCACGGCCTGGCATTCGCCGAGATAATCGGCCACGTCCTCGCGCACCTCGGGCACGTCGGGAAGGAATTTCGGCAGCTTGCCCTTCAGCGCGTCCGGCTCGATGCCCCAGAGTTTTTTGCCGGTGCCCTTGAACCACGAGCGATGCGTCGTGGTGGTGCCGAAAAAATAATGCCACGGCTGGCCGGGCTTTCGGTCAGCGAGGAAGGCGTCAAAGTTGCCGCGCACCTGGGCGAGGATTTCGTCGCGCGCGGCGGCGATGGTCATCCCTTGAGCCACTCGCTTCGAGGCCTCGCCGGAGAAACGATTACACGCGCCGCCTGACTTTTGATACGCGTACTGCTGCCCGCCAAACGGCGCGTCGGCCGGCGTGCCCGGACTCCACACCTTGAAGCTCTTGCCAATGTGATAGCCCGCGTCACGCAGCAGCAGCGGGAATGTGGGGATCGCGCTGTCCCACACCGCGCCCTGCAAAATCGCGCCGCGTCCGGTGTTAAAAAAATAGCGGCCCGACAACAGCGAACTGCGGCACGGCGTGCAGCTCGGCGCGTTGACAAACGCATTGCGAAACAGCACGCCCTCGCGCGCGACGCGGTCCACGTTGGGCGTCTGGATCACGTCATTGATCGTCGGTCGGCCATCGAGACCCTTGTAGCAACTGGCGTAACGCCCCCAGTCGTCGGCGAAGACGAAGAGGATGTTCGGCCGGTCCGCGGCGCGCGCGGGCGCGACGCTGGCGAAGAGGGACAGCGCACACAAGGCGAAGAGCGGGAGCATTTTTTTCATGGCGGCAGGTTTTGTGTCAGCGGTGGAATTGATCCTCGCAGCGTGGGGGAAAAACGAAGGCAGCGAAAGGTGGTTTTTCGGCGTGGACACGATTCCCGCTCGTCTCCCGCTACCCGGCCCCGCGATTGACGCCCCCCGCACCCACCGGTACCTTGCGCCCGCTTATGATCGCCCCGACCGCTCCCAAATCCGCCACCGCCGCTGCACCGCAAGGATTCCGCGTCGGCGACGAACGCCTCATCCGCCTCACCGCCTCGGCCGCGAACAAAGTCACCACGCTCCTCACCAAACAAGGCCGCAAGAACGGCGTGCTGCGCGTCGCCGTCGTCGGCGGGGGCTGCTCGGGCCTGCAATACAAGATGGACCTCCAGGACGCCCCGGCCAGCCGCGACATCCTCGTCGAGACCGCCGGCGTGCGCGTCGTCGTCGATCCCAAGAGCGCGCTTTATGTCACCGGCTCGGAACTCGATTACGCGGACACGCTCCAAGACGGCGGCTTCAAGGTGAAGAATCCGAACGCCGCGACCAGTTGCTCCTGCGGCGAGAGCTTCAGCGCCTGATTGCGATCCGCGGTCGCACGTTCGTCTCCCCGCACCCGCCCGCTCCGCCCAGCGCATGACCGACCACTTCCGTCTGCTCGACGAACCCCGCCGCCCGTGGCTCGACCTCGAGGTGCTGAAAACGCGCTTCCTCGAACGTTCCTCGGTCGTTCACCCTGACCGCTTCCACACTGCCGATGCCGCAGCACAGGCCCACGCCACCGAGCGTTATCTCGCGATCAACACCGCCTACCAATGCCTGCGCGAAACCAAGCCGCGCCTCCAGCATCTCCTCGAACTGGAACTCGGCGCCAAGCCCGCGCAGCTCCAGCAGATTCTCCCAGAAACCATGGACCTCTTCATGGAAGTCAGTCAGCTCTGCCGCCAGGTCGATGCTTTTCTCGCCGAAAAAAACGCCGCCACCGCCCCGATGCTGAAGGTGAAGTTTTTCGCCCAAGGTCTTGACTGGCTCGACCGCCTCAACGCCCTGCAACAAAAACTCGGCCCGCGCCGCGCCGCGCTCGAGGCCGAACTCCAATCGCTCAATCCCGCGTGGCAGGCCGCGCCTTCCACCGACGCCGACGACGTCCGCCGCGCCGCGCTCCCGCTGCGCCGGCTCGAGGAAATCTACCGCCTCTTCAGCTACTACGACCGCTGGGCGGGGCAACTCCAGGAACGCGCCGTGCAACTGTCGCTGTGAAAATGGGCGCGCTGCCGCAGGGATACGAACGCACCGGCGCTCCGCCCCCGGAGCGCGGCGTTCACGCCGCTTTAGCGTGGCCCGCGAAGAACGCCCTCGAAAATTCCGGCGCTCCGGTTGCACGCGGACATCTCTGCGGCCTGAAGGCCGCGCTCCCCTTGCGCCCCTGCAATTCACCACGCTTCGTCCTCGCCTTCACCCTCGCATTTCTCCTCCTCGCCACACTCACCCTCTCCGCCTCCGCCGCCGAACTGTGGGAAGCCGCCCTCGCGCGAATGCCGCTCCCCGCCAACACGCGTGAACTCAACGGCACCAACTTCGGACCCACGCTGCTGAACGCTTTCCAATCCAACACCGTGGTCAAGGCCCTCGTCCTGATGCCCGGTGCCATTGATGAATTTTACTTCTTCCGTCGCGCCCGCGCGCAATTGCCCGCCGCGCCCACGCTGCTCGACGCCGTTCGCGCCCTCGAAAACCAGACCCTCATTCGCACCGCTTTTCGCCCCCCGTGCCTCCTCCTCCACGCCCCGCCCGACCCGCTGACACCCGCCGTCCGCATCCTCGACGAAGCCACCGCCGACAAGCTCCGCACCCGTCAGCTTCCCGGCGAACTTAACTTCTTCGACCGCGACTGGCCGCGCCTCCAGCCGCTGCTCATGCGCACCTTCACCTCCGTCTGGACCGGCTATCCCGAAATCGTCCCTGCCGCCAAATCCCCCGACTCCTGGCACTTCTACCGCGCCAGCATCCGCGCCTGGAATCTCACGCCGCACGAAGGCCTCGCGGCCCTCACCCTCGCCACCCGCACCGCCGTCACCATCGAGAAACGCCGCCTCCTCTTCGAATGCGACCCCCGCGCCGTGCCCCTCCACCCGCCGCCCGCGCCGTAAGCCGTAGCCGCCGACGTGAGGAGAACCCGAGCGCCGTAGCGGCGCAGCATGGGGCCACCGTACCTGCGTGGAACTCGGGGAGCAGGCCGCCCGAGGCCGTGGTACCGCAGGCGTCTCGCCTGCGAGTTCGCGGGGCGTCTCGCCCCGAGTCGGAACGGGCGGCGAGACGCCGCCCGAACTCGCAGGC
>BJHT01000471.1 GCA_014193395.1 Verrucomicrobiota bacterium | reverse complement strand
GAAGCTCTTCAGATCACCCAGCGGGGTGTCGAGGATGCTGCGGTCTTGCGCGAGTCGCGCCTGGGCGTCCTGCAGTTGTGTTTTGTCCGCCGGCGGAAAAAGGCGCTCGAAGACGGCGCGGTAATTGGCCGTGGCGGGGATGTCCGCGCCCATCGCATTGCGCGAAAGCGTGGCCGTCCCGACGCCGTCCGCAAACGACAGCGCGAGCGAGGGCACGTAGGTCGGCCCGGCGTGACGCGCGGCAACCTGATCCATCGAGATGGTGTTGGTGATCGTGCCGGGGGTGATCTTGATGTTCGTGCCGGTGAGCCAGTTGTAGGGATGCTCGTGCCCGCTGATGCGTCCCTGGATGTGCGAGAGGTTGGTGAGCACCGAGAACTGGTCGCGCAGGTGCTTCAGGGCCTGGTGCGACGGGGCCAGCGTGTAGTTGAAACCCTCATCGGCCGGGAACCAGTTGTATTGGTTAATCGCGCCGGGGATGTAGAAGCACGCGAGCCGCGCTGGCTCGGCCTTGCCGGTCGCGGCGGCGAGCGTGCGGCCGCCCATAATGTCGAGATAAGGGAGGGCGAGCATCGCGCCTAGGCCGCGGATCGCGGTGCGCCGGGTGATGGGATGGGTTTTGAGGTTCATGGCGAATCAGTAGGTTGCAATACGACTTTTGACGCAGTTGCGCCTGAATTTCACACAAAAAACTTGGGTCGTGGGAAACGGGGACGGGACCGATCAATTCACAAGATGTGAACGCGGCTGGTCGCGGCGACCTGATCCGATATCCGCGTCGCCGACCGGGTTTCACGATCAGCCGGCCAGTCATTCTTCGCCGGTCAGATAAACACTTCAGAGCTGACCCTGAAATGGGCGGCCAGTTTGCGGATGTGAGCAAGGGTCAGGTTTCGTTCGCCTCGCAGAATCATTGCACCCAGATTGCGGCTTCCACCCAGCAACCGCGAAAGGTCGGCCGCGGTGAGGTCGTGCTCCTCCAACAGATGGGCGAGGACTGTCCGGGGATTCGCGGCAGGTAAGGCTCGCGCGTGGGTACGGTCATATTCGTCCGCAAAATGAGCCACGGCTTCCAGATAGTCAGCCTGGCCACGGTTCAACGGGAAACCCGCCAGTGATTCGATCACGGCGGCGGCGCTGCGGGCTTCGGCGGCGGTATGAATCGGCCGGGGCAGATAGAGCGCGCACAGCGCGACGTAGGTATCCGGCAAGTCGGCAAAGCGCGGGAAGCCAGCGCGCGGAGCAGGGATGAGAGTTTTCATAGTTGGTCTTTCCAACGATTCTTTGAGTATTCGGAGTGAGTTAGAAAACGGAGCGCAAAGCAGAGCTGCCGGTTGTAGTGCAGCGCTGCCACGAGGCGGTAGCGGTTCCCGCGCACGTTGAACACCGTGACGATGCGCTGACTTGCCACAGCAACTTGATCCGCGTGGGGAAAGACCTGTCGCAGAGCGGCAAAGTGGACGAATCGGTGAGTTTCCATGAGCCGCTGCCACGCAGCCAATGGGAGCGCCGCGTCGGGAAATTGGTCGGCCCACTCCCGGATCGTGGATGGTTTGATGAGTCGCACTGCATACGAAATGTATGCACCTCAAATAGCGACAGTCAACCATCATTGCCCGAGCCGAATTCACCTACTTGGTCGAAGCGCCACGACAACTCGTCATGGTTCCAAAAATGCCCGCGAGCGCACCGTCGCCTTCACGAGATCACGCAGCCGGTAGCCGCTTGGCGCTTGTTGCTTCATGATCGCGCGGATTTCGGCGAGGGCGTCCACATCGGCTTCGCGACCGGTGGCGTAGAGGTGGAGGTTCTTCAGCAGGCCGAGAACGAGGTCGGGCTGGTATTTGTCGGCGAGAAGTTGTTTGCACTCGGCGAAGGACTTGAACGCCTCGCCGCGCGGCAACTGCCCGACCGCATCCACCGGACGGGTCTTGCCGACGCCGAGCCACGCGATCTTGCCGTCGAGTTCCTTGCGCTCGTAGCGCTCGTATTCCACCGAACGCCAGCGACCGCTCAGGTCGAAGTTTTGAAAGGCGAATCCCAGCGGGTCCATGGTCTTGTGGCAGACGGAACAGCGGTCGTCGGCCTGATGCTGCTTGAGCAATTCGCGGAAAGATTTGCCGTGGTTCTTGGCGTCGGCGGGATTGAGTTCGGGCACGTCGAGCGGCGGAGGGGGCGGCGGCGAGTCGAGGATGTGACGTAGCGTCCACGCGCCCCGGTAGATCACCCAGTTGTCGCCCATCCAGCAGAGCATGGACTGGATGCCCGCGTGCCCAAGGATTCCGCCGCCGCGCGGGTCGTCCGGGCGAAGCGTGACTTGGCGCAAGCGCCCGCCTTCGAGCGCGGGGTAGCCGTAATGGATCGCGAGGATGTCGTTCATCATCATCCAGTCACTGCGGATCAATTCGTGCGCCGGGCGATTGTCCGCGAGCAACTGGCCGACGTAGGCGAGGGTTTCCTCCTGCATCGAGGCCTTGAGATGACGGCCGAAACGGAAGTCCTGTTTCTGAATGTGATCCATCGCGAGCGTGATCGGCTGGCCCATCACCAGCCATTGCGCCACGAACGGCCGCACGAACGCCGCGCTGCGTGGGCTGGCGAGCAGACGCTCCGTCTGCGCATCGAGCATCGCGGGTTCCGTCAGCTTGCCGTCGGCTGCGAGGCGGCGCAGTTCCGCATCGGGCGGCGCGCCGGTGAGCATGAAACTCAGCCGCGACGCGACCGCGTGGCGCGCGGTCGCGGGATCGGGGTCGGAAGGCGCGGCAAGATAACGGAAAGGCGCGCCGAGCAGCACGGAACGAAACGCGGCGCGCAACGCATTGTCGAACGACGCGCCATCGCCGCGGAACTTTTGGTAAAGCGCGACGAACGGTTGCAACTCCGCCTCCTTCGCCGGCCGCCGCCACGCGCGCTCGAGCCAGAGCGCGAGCAGGCGACGCGCGCTGGCCGCGTTGTCCGCGATCTCGCCGAGACTGCTCTGCCACTCCGCTGGTGGCCACGCGGCGACGTGGTTGGGATTCACTTCGATGCGTTGCAGCGCGATGAAAGGAAACGGCTGTTGCTCGGGCTTGGTGAGCTTCTTCCGATCCACGAGCGGCCGGAACAATCCCGTGCCGCCGGGGATGTGCTCCTCGGGCTTGCCCTTCTCCTCGTTCTCGAAACCCGCCACCGCGTAGGGCACCTCGACCTTGTTTTCGAGCGTGATGCCGATGCCGTCCTTGCCCACCACGAGTTCATCCGCCTGCACCTCGAAAATCAGCTCCTGCGGCTGGTCGGTCGAGGCGGTGATTTCCAGTTGCGCTAGCGTGATGCCGCCCACGCGCACCCAGAGCCGCGGATTGGGAATGCCGGGGAAATTTCCCTTCATCACCGAGACCACGAGCTTCAGCCGCAGCACGCCGTGGCGATTGGGCGGCGGCGGCACGCTGAAGGTCAGCCCGTTGCGGTCGCCGAGCCATTCGGGTTCGAGCAGCAACCCCGTGCCCGGTTGGTTCAGGCCGCGCGCTTTCATCCGCACGCCGCTGTTCTTCCAATCGTCGAGCGCTTTGCGGGCGTCCTTCGCGCCGCGCAGATCCACGCTCAAAGCGCCTTCCGGCGCAGGCTCAAGAAAACGGATGCCATCCACGGCGCGACGCGCGATCTCCATCATCTGCGCGACGGAATCCGCCGTGTCCTGCAAACCCGTCACGCCCGTGTCGAAGCCCGCGACCTTGCCGTCCTCGGGCAGGCTGTAGGCGTAATCCACCGCCAGGCCCGTCACGTCCTGCAACGCGGCGGAAAACTCGCGGCGATTGAGCCGGCGCGTGGCCCCGGGCTTGTGCGCGCGCTGCTCCTGCACGATCCACGCGAGGATGCGCGCGCGTTCGGCGGCGGTGGGTTGTTTGCGATCCTCAGGCGGCATCGCGCCGGCCGCGAGCTTCTCGTGAACCATCGTCCACAAGTTGCGCGCGTCCGGTTGGAAGCCCTTGATCTGATCGTAGCGAATGCCCGACTTCTGCTTCTCCGGCCCGTGGCAGGCGACGCAATGCTGCTGCAAAAACGGCTGCACGACGGTGCGAAACTCGTCGTTCTCCGCCGCGGTCGCGGCGAGCGGCGCGAGCGATGGGAGCAATGCGAGCACGCAAAACAAGGTGATGAAGCGCTGCAAATTCATGGTGTCGGCTCCGTTTTGCCCGGCAGTTCCCAAATCTTCAACCCACCTTTGCCACTCGCGGCCACGCGCCTGCCATCGGGGCTGATCGCGATGGCAGTCACCTTTTCCAAGCCAGCGCGCAGCGTGATCAGCAGGTGGTGAGTGCGCGCATCCCAGACGCGCACCGTGCCATCCGCACCGCCCGAGAGGATGCTCAAACCATCCGCGCTGAAGGCCACGCTCGTCACGTCATCCGTGTGCCCCGTCAGCGTCCCCACCGCCCGCCCGCTCTTGGCATCCCAGCCGCCCACCCACCGGTCCCAGC
>BJHT01000470.1 GCA_014193395.1 Verrucomicrobiota bacterium | reverse complement strand
CATGGACAAGGGCCGCGTGGACATCGCGCAGGTGGATCTCACGCGCTGCGGCGGCTTCACCGAAGCGATGAAAATCGCGAGCCTCGCTGCCGACCGCGGCCTCAAGGTGGCCAACCACGGCTTCAGCACCTACATCAACGTCCACGCCGCCCTGCACTGGCTCAACGCGATTCCCAACGCGCTCATCGCCGAGTTCGTCGTGCAGGAAAACACGAGCCTCCGCGAGTTCCTCACCAAGGGCCACGTCCGCATGAAAGACGGCTTCCTCCCCGTCCCCGACGCGCCAGGGCTGGGGCTGGAGTTGAATGAAGAGGAAGTGCGGAAACATCGCGTCGCGTGATTGCGTACCTTCGTCGTTCGGTTGACGGCACTGACATGACAGCCATCGAACTTCATCTCGACGAGACCACCCACGGCGAACTTTCCCGCCGCGCGACGGCGGCGCATCAGCCCCTTGATGCCTGCGCCGCGCAGGCGCTGCGCGAAGCGCTCGCCGCCTATCGGGACCGCGAATCCCTTGCCGCCCGCGCGGCGCGTGCCGATGAGACGGCCTTCGCCGCCGTGCTGGCGAAGGTTCCCGACGTGGAGCCAGAGCCACACGACCGCTGGTAAGAAGCGCCCCCCATGAGTGTCGCCGAAATCATCAGTGAATTGCCCAGACTGAGCGAATTGGAGCGGCGCGCTATCTGGCAGAAGCTCGTCGAAATCGCGGAAGAAGATCAGGAAGCGCGCCGCATTTTGGAGTGCGCGAATGCGGGACGCGGAATTGGTCCCGGAGGGACACCGCAGGAGATTAGCCGGGGGCCAGCGAGGAACGAGCGCGGCCCCCGGAATGAGGAGAGCCAGATGGACATGCCCCGGAGGGGCATCGCCAGAAAAATCGGCCGGTGTGTGGCGGGAGCGGCGGGGCTTCCCTCCGGTGCCCCTCCGGGGCACGGCGGCAAGAGCGCGTTGGACCGGGGGCTGCGCTCGTTCCTCGCTGGCCCCCGGCTAATGTTCTGCGATGCCCCTGCGGGGCAAAGCGGAGCGTGTGGAGGAACGTATCCAAACGGCACTCAGGCGGCGGTGCTCGGACGTGCGGGGAAGGGCGCACTCGCTTTATTGGAGTGCAGTGACTTGTCACCGCTTTTGCGAGGCGACTTGTCGCCGTCGACCACCCGCGACGTGACTGCGCCAGGATGTCTTCCGACCGCGCGTCAGCGGATAGTTCTTCCCGCAATTGAACCCGCGTCCGACCACGACGGCGACAAGTCGCCTGCGGTAAAGCGGGGACAAGTCCCCGCACTCCAAACCGTGCCCCCGCCCGCCGCACTCGCCACTAACCGCGCTAAGTCATGAGTACTCGTGCCAACCTCCTCGCCGCCTTCCTCGCCGCACCGTTTCTGACCCAGGCCGCCCCAGCCCCTGACGGCCCCGCGTTCTTCGAGTCGAAGATCCGCCCGCTCCTCATCGAGCACTGCCAGAAATGCCACGGTGAAAAAAAGCAGGAGGGCGGCCTGCGTCTCGACACCAAGGCCGGCTGGCAAAAGGGCGGCGAACACGGCCCGGCGATTGTCCCCGGCGATCCCGAAAAGAGCCGGCTGATCCTCGCCGTCCGTCGCACCGACAAAGATTTTCAAATGCCGCCGAAGCGCGCGCTCGCCGCCGAGGAAATCGCCGCGCTCGAACAATGGGTGAAGCTCGGCGCGCCCGATCCGCGCGAGGGAATCACGGTGGCGAAATCTGGCGTGGACATGGCCGCCGGTCGCAAGCACTGGGCCTTCCAGCCGCTCACCAAACCGCAGCCGCCAGCGCTTCCCGCGACCGCCGCGAGCGCGCAACCACTCGACCGCTTCATCCTCGCGCGTCTGCACCAACAAGGCCTCGCGCCGAATCCCCCCGCCGACGCGCGCACACTCCTTCGCCGCATGACCTTCGACCTCACCGGCCTGCCGCCAACGCCCGATGAACTCGCAGCGTTCGAGCGCGACTTTTCCCCGTCTCCCCCTCTCTCCGTCTCTCCATCACGACCGCGAGACGGAGAGACAGAGAGACAGGGCGACAGAGCGATCGCCGCCGCCATCGACCGCCTCCTCGCCTCCTCCGCTTACGGCGAACGCTGGGGCCGCCACTGGCTCGATGTCGCGCGCTACGCCGACACGGCAGGCGACGGCGCGGACTATCCGGTGCGCGAGGCCGTGAAATATCGCGACTGGGTCGTGAACGCCCTCAATGCCGACCAGCCCTTCAACGAATTCATCCGCGAACAAATCGCCGGCGACATCCTCGCTGCACAGGGTTCGCCGGCCGACTACGCCCGCCGCATCACCGCCACCGGCTTCCTCGCCATCGGCAAGCGGTATGGCTACCGCCCGTCGCCCGACTACCAGCACCTCGATTTTGCCGATGCGATTGATTCCGTGGGCCGCTCGCTGCTCGGCCCCGCGCTAGGCTGCGCGCGCTGTCACGATCACAAATACGACCCCGTGACCGCTGCCGATTACTACGCGCTCTACGGCATTTTCCAGAGCACGCGCTGGGCTTTCCCCGGCGGCGAGGAACAAAAGCGCCCGTCGGATTTCCCCCCGCTCGTCCCGCGCGACGAGGCCGCCCGGCTCGACAAATTGAAAGCCGCCGAACTCGCGCGCCTCGACGCCCAGCTCGCGAAACTCAAGGCCGACCGCGCCGCGCTCGACGGCAAATCCATTGGCGGAGGACCGGACCTCGGCTTCGAATCGCAGGCGCTCGGCAAGCCGCCCGCCACGCCGTGGTTCGCCGCCGGGCCGAACCAGATTCTCGCCGACGCGCAAAGCCCCTTCACGCACATCCACCCCGCCGGCACGCGCGGCGTGCGCTTGGGCAGCGGCGATGCGCGCGACGGCGTGCGCTACGTTTTCGCCCGCCCGCTCAAGGCCACCGCGGGCAAACAGATTCATTTCACCGTCGATTTCCGCACCGTCGCCCCGACCGACAAAACCGGCGCGTATCGCTTCTACCTCGGCCGCGGCGTGGTCCAATCGCTCGCCGTCGAGGTCAGCGTGACCGCCTCCGAGATCGCCATCCGCGACGGCGCGAAATGGGAGGTCGTCCGCAAGCCCGCACCCGGCGCGTGGCAGACGCTGCGCCTCACGCTCGATTACGCGAAGAAGACCTACTCCGGCGTGATCGGCGCGCCCGGCGATCTCACCGCATTTGAAAACAAGGCGCTCGGCGCGACTTGGGACGGCATCGCTGACACGTTCATCTGCGACGGGATCGGGCACGTCCGCGGCCCCGCGCCCGCGCGCGACCTCGACAACGTCGGCCTGCAAGACACGGCGTTCGCCGCGCCCGGCAGCACACCCGTCGTCACTCCCGCCGCGCCGCCCGCCGACCTGGTCGAGCGCCTCAAGAAACTCGATGCCGACATCGCTGCCGCGACGAAGCAGCGCGACGCCGAGGCGATGAAAGACCTGTATCCCGTGGCCTACGGCGTCAGCGAAGACAAGCCCGTCAACGCTCGCATCCAACTACGCGGCGAGCCGGAGAAGCCCGGCGACGAAGTCCCGCGCCGCTTTCTCGAAATTCTCGGCGGCGATTCGCTCCCGCCCGGCGCGACCGGCAGCGGTCGTCTCGAACTCGCCAACTGGCTCACGCGCCCAACCAATCCCCTCACCGCCCGCGTCTTCGTGAACCGCGTCTGGCAATGGCATTTCGGCGCGGGCCTCGTGCCGACGCCCAGCGACTTCGGCCTGCGCGGCGACCCGCCCACGCACCCCGAATTGCTCGACTGGCTTACGTCCGAGTTCATCGCCTCCGGTTGGTCCATCAAGGCGCTGCACCGGCTCATCATGCGCTCGCAGACCTACCAGCTTGCGAGCGACGACCACGCCGCGAATCTCAAGCAAGACCCGACCAACCGCTGGCTCTGGCGGCACGCCCGCCGTCCGCTCGACGCTGAATCCATCCGCGACGCCATGCTCGCCGTGAGTGGACGCCTCGACCGCACCGTGCCCGGCCCGCACCCGTTTCCTGACGTGCAAAAATGGGGCTACACCATCCACCGCCCGTTCCACGAGGTTTACGACTCCGACCACCGCAGCCTCTATCTCATGCTCCAACGCACGCGCCGTCATCCCTTCCTCGCGCTCTTCGACGCCGCCGATCCGAACCTGAGCGTCGCCGAGCGTCTGCCCACCACCACGCCCACGCAGACGCTCTACCTGATGAACTCGCCCTTCGTGCAAACGCAGTCCGAAGCCTTCGCCCGCCGCCTGCTCGCCGCGTCCTGCGACGACGCCGCGCGCGTGCGACTCGCCTTCGAACTGGCCCACGCCCGCGTCCCTTCCAGCATGGAGACCACCGACGCCCTCGCCTTCCTCAACGCCTACCGCTCCAAACTCACTGGCCTGGAAAAACCACCCGCCGCCGCCGAACTCGCCTGGGCCGGCCTCGCGCGCGTGCTGCTCACGAGCAATGCTTTTCTGTATGTTGATTGAGCACCAGACCATGCCCGCCTCGGACCTCCCTCGCCCCTCAAAGGGGAGAGGGAATGAGGGTGAGGGGTGCTCCCACCCACGACTCCCGACC
>BJHT01000469.1 GCA_014193395.1 Verrucomicrobiota bacterium | reverse complement strand
CCGTTGCAAACGGTGCCGAGGGTTTCCGCCACGGTTTGAAGATTCAGCATGAGCTTGGAGTTTTGGCCGATGAACTGGCCGACTTCGTCCACGAAAAAGTTCAGGCGGAAACCGGCGGGCTGCCGGGCGATGTAATCCTTGACCATCTGCGCGAAGCTTTCGATAGAAACGCGATAATCTTCCCGAACCTGGCGCATCAGGTTGGAAGCTTCCGCCTCGGCCACGCCGAAATGCGCGGCGTAAGCCTTGGTGAACGCAGCCTTGCGCGCCGTGGCGATGGCTTCGCGGTCACTGTCCCACGTCGCCCCGTTCAACGTCACATACGTTTCCTTGAACGGGCCGAAATCCCCGCGCATATCGAGATCATGCTCGAATTTGGCGATGTAGCCCTGCTTGCCGTAGTAGCCCTGGAGTTCGTTCAAGACCTTGACGAACACTTCCAAAATCGGTGCGGAATGATCTCCACCGATGCCATCAAACTTCTGATCAATGTTGAACAGGATGCTGCGCGACGGGATGGCTGTGGCCTTGCGCAAGTTGGCCTTCACAATCTCGTCCTCGATTTTCGACAGAATAACGTCCGCCGGCTTGGTGCCGTTGGCGAGGGGCTGCCCATCGAGGATGAGCGAGAGAATTTTGAGCAAGTGAGATTTGCCCGAGCCGAAGAAGCCGGAAATCCAGACGCCGTTGGAGGTCAGCTCGTGGAGGTAACGGTGGGTGAAGGTGTCCAGTCCCAAGGCGACGTCGCGGGTAACCACATACTCTTCCAACTCGGTTTGGAGGTTGCGGGCATCATCGGCCTTGATGACGCCGTCAATGGGGCGGTCAACCGGTTTAAGAAACAGTTCGTGAATTTTCATGCGTGTCAAAGGCGGTAGTGGTCGAGATTGGTGGCGCGATAGTAGGGATTATTGATGCGCGGACTGGGGATGGAGCCGAACAAGCGCAAGTGCGAGCCGCCGGTCGGGTCCTGGGCGTATTCACCAGGGAAGAAAATCACGACCGGATGCCGCAACATGGCGGGCTGGAGCGATTCGAGAATGGTATGCGTGCGCAGGAACGGATAGATGCGGCCAGGCCCAGTGATGAGCGTCAACTGGGCGACATCTCCTTCGATGGCGCGGATCAGCCGCGGAATCATGTGCGTTTTGGGGTCGGAATAATTTTGCAGGGTTTCCAAAACATCAGACCGCTGCCAGGTCGTTTCCTCCGCCAGCAAGCCCGTGAGGATCTTGTGTTCCTCCAATTCCTCCAAAACCAGCTCAAACAGGTCGAGGGATTTGAGGGTGATGCCGTGGTTTTGCAGCCGGATGGCGAGGCTTTCCACCATGCGCCGGAGAGCATCCTCGTGCGCCGGCTCATAGGTTTGAATGAAAATCGGCACCTCGTTGGCCAGCCCTTTCATGCTCAGAAAATTGGGGTGGCTCAGGATTTTGAAAAGCCGCTCGGATAGGTCGTGCATGTTCATGATTGGCGGCGGTGGGGGATTTCCATATCGGGCACGAGAAAGGCGGCGAGCCAATGCGGGCTGTCAGCGGTGATGACGCGAACCACTGCCGGCGACAAGGCTGGCCGGTGAATGGTCAAGGCGCTGCCTTTGGCCAGCAAACCCGCTTCGGCGAGCATTTTCAGCAGGACTTGGCGGATTTTATTTTTGGAAGTGGGCTTTAACCGGGCCAACTCCGGGTGCGGCAGGCATTTGTTTTCGACAAAGCTCTCGTAGTCCGATGGGCGCAGGATCGCATCATGCGCGGCGAGTTTGTCGCGCAACACTTCCGCGGCGAACTCGAAGGCGAACCGGATGCGTTTGCAGGTCGCCAGCCATGCCATGGCAGTGCGATCTTCCACCGTGGCCTGGGCCAGCAAAACCATTTGGTCGTGGGTCAAAGTTTCCAGCCGCTGGCGCATTTCCGATTCCAGCCGGACGGCACTGCTGGCACTCCGGCACTGGAGCGCGTTGGTGGACAGGATGCGCTCTTTCACGAGCGCCCAATCGCCAACCGCGAGGAAAGTTTCGGCGACAATGCGGGCCAACTCGGGCCGCAAGGACGCGGCAGTGAAGCTGAGATGATAGGTTTCGGAGTCCATAGGCTGCATCCCTCTCATAATCAGACCGTCAGGGGAAACGCTTTTGGGCTCATGAAACTTTGGGGTCAGGAGAAAGAATACAGAAAAAAAGCCCTGTCGTGGCGAAAGCAGGATAGGTTAAAAATGAGGCTCTGCCAGTGGCTTATCGTTGGCAATGAATTTTTCGGCGGCTTGGAAGCTGGCATAGGTTAAAAAAGCTGTGGGGGGAGGGAGATTCAGCAGTTGCTGCCGCAATCACTGCACTTTGAGCGATAAGATTCAGAGGAGGGCAGTCGCTCGATCATGGTCTGTCATCGAATAGATTCTCTGAAATCAAGCAAGCCGTTCCCGAACGACTCATCCAACAGCTCCACCGCCGACTGTGCTTGGTCCAGAGTTCAGCCGAAAGTCACGGGAAACGCAAGCCAACTCGGAGCCGGAAACTTCGTTCGCAGATTGCGCAGCCGCGCTTCGGAGAATGGGATCGGTCCGGTTCATGGCTGTTTTTCTCCGGATTCTGCACCAACTGGTATGACAAATACTGTCACAGGGGGGCAAAATCGCAGTACCCGGTGCGAATCGCATTCTTCTGTGAGTCCGCCCGCCGTTCGCACCACCATCGTGCCGACCAAGAATTCGATCGCAGGGAAGGGTTTCACCAGAGTTTGTGGGAGGATTGGTGCTGTGCATCGAACGGGAACCCGGATCACCTTTCGTTTCAACCCCACATCTCCGGCCGCACATTCACCCCGCTGCCCGTCGTCCGCCGCCCAACCGCCTTTCATCCACCCCCTTCGATGCCAACAACCCCCGGGCCACCGCGACCATCTTCTGATCTGGCTTCACAGGCGGCATCAACTCGGCAAACCGTCCTTGAAAGCTGTTCGCCGGAACATCTTAAATTTCCGTCAACCCGAAGAAGCCGCCAGCATCGGTGCGGATGATCTTGAGGATGCGCGGGCGATGAACCCCGATCGCCTCCCCCGCCCGAAACACCACCTCGACCCGGTCCAGGGCTTCGGAAGGGCATTCGTTTGGGTCCAACGGTTGCTCGGGCGTCGCGAACTTCATCCACGACTCCAGGATTAGTACGGCGGCGGGGACTTGGTAGGGAAATCTCAAAACAACCGTCAGCAAATGTCTTCCCGCCCGGTCAACTCCTGCAATGCCTGAATAAATTTTCCGAAGGCACACGCGCTTGAATAGCTTGAAGCCTCGCCTTCCGGATATGCGTTCGATCCCGTGCAGGTAATGCTTTTCCCCTGATGCCTCAATTTGAGCGACCAGGTAGTGCCGTCGAGACAGGCGCCCTGAAATCGGTAGCGCTTTTTCCATTGCCAAACACCCGCATCCTCCACCGCCTGCCAAAATTTCGTCCAAGCTTCGGGGCTGGGCGTCACATCGGTCGCCGGCCCGTGTTTGGATGGGCTAAACCTAAGAGCACGATTCTTCCATTCAACCTCATAGCCTTCCTCGCACTCGCCGCCGAAGATGGAAAAGGCTAACTAGGTCGAATGTCATCGCTCGCTCCGTAAGGTTTTGTCTCCCCCTGCTGATCGGCGAGAACAGTTCATCTCGGGTAAAACCGTTTGGTGCCATCGCTTGTTCTTGAGCGCGTGCTCGGCGACCGACCCCGAGGCGTCAATTTCAAGGTAAACCCTTTTGCCGCCATAGCGCAGGCACATGCCGGCATCAATGTTGATGAGTCTGACACCCCGAGAATGCCGGACCTCGTCCTTATGGGTTGGAGTGTGCCCGAAAACCTGCGGAATATCATAGGCTAGCTCGGAACCTTCCAAAAGGGGCAAGCTGCCCCAGAAAATACCGCCTACCTCGTCGGAACCCCCGCGCAACTTGTCCACTTGAAATATGGGATGGCTCCTTAGATCCCCAGTCTTAACCGCCTCGAAAAAGATTTGGTTCAGCCGGTCAGACAGGTGTTTCAGCCTGCTCGGCTTGGATGACGGCGTTACCTCGTCCTCGACATGCATTCGGATCTGGGTTCTGAGCCCGGCGTGTGTATACAGTCGAGTGCCGTCGGTATATGCCGCCTGCAGTTTGCCCGCGAGAATCTCCGCCTTTAGCTGCTGCCTCAGTTCCTCCGGATTGTCAAAGTCTGCATATTTGTAATTCCCCTGAAGCAGCATCAGTTCATGGTTCCCGCACAACCGCACCACTCGCCCGCCGGCTGCCATCGCCCGGGCTTGGAGTTGACGTAGAAACTGGACGGCCTCGACTGAATGCGGCCCCCGGTCAATGACGTCTCCGGTCTGGATCAGGACTGCATCTTTTCCAGACCAATCAACCCACACGTCTATTAAACCGGCATGGGTGAGAATCTCCTTCAATCCCGTCAACTCGCCGTGAACGTCTCCCACAATGATATGTCGTTGGGGTGTTTTTATGCCGTCTTTATCCTTGGTCTTTGGTCTATTGGAAGCTGCAAGCTTCTTGAGCGCCGCCGATGCCTTCGTCTGCAAACACTCAAGCGAA
>BJHT01000468.1 GCA_014193395.1 Verrucomicrobiota bacterium | reverse complement strand
CCATCCTCACCCGCATGAGCGAATTCGACTACGACCTGGCCGTCATCGGCGGGGGCAGCGCGGGCTACGCCGCGGCCCGCACCACGGCGGCCGCCGGCTGGAAAACTATCGTCATCGAGGGCGGCCACGAAGTCGGCGGCCTCTGCATTCTGCGCGGCTGCATGCCGACCAAAGCGCTGCTCTACGCCGCGGACGTGCTCCATCTCGCACACCACGCCGCGACGTGGGGAATCGCGACCGGCCCCGTCACCTTTGACTTCGCCCGCGTCATGGCCCGCAAACGCGCGATGATCGAGGACTTCGCCAGCTACCGTCGGCAGCAGCTCACCAGCGGCAAATTCGCCTTCCACCGCGCCACCGCCACCTTCACCGATCCTCACACCGTGCAACTCAGCACCGGCGAACGCCTACGCGCCCGGCATTTTCTCCTCGCCACCGGCTCCGTCGTCGCGACCCCTCCCCTGCCCCGCCTTCGCGACATCGGCTATCTCACCAGCGACGACGCGCTCGAACTCACCACGTTGCCCGAGTCCCTGATCGTGCTCGGCGGCGGCGCGGTCGGCGTCGAGTTCGCGCAGTTCTTCCAGCGTTTTGGCGTCACCGTCACCTTGATCCAGCGCGGCGAAACCATCCTGCGCGATTTCGACACCGACGCCGCGCTCGAGACCGAAAAAGTCCTGCGGCGCGAAGGCATGACCGTCCTGACCAACACCCGCCTGCTCGACGCCCGCCGCGAGGGCGACCGAAAAATTGTGACCTTTGAACACCACGGCGCGCGCCGCGAAGTCGCTGCCGCAGAAATCCTCTTCGCCCTCGGACGCACGCCCAACACCGCGTCCCTCGGCCTCGCCCACGCCGGCGTGGACCTCGACGGCGCGCGCATCGTGAGCAACGCCCGGATGCAAACCAGCGCGCCGCACATCTATGCTGGCGGCGACTGCACCGGGCCGTATGAGATCGTCCACATCGCCATCCAGCAGGGCGAGATCGCCGCGCACAATCTGCTCCACCCCGACCGCCCGCGCACCATCGACTACCGCCTCCTCACCAGCCTCGTCTTCACCGATCCGCAAATCGCCAGTGTCGGCCTGACTGAGAAAACCGCGCGCGCCGCCAACGTTCCCTATCTCACCGCGAGCTATCCCTTCAACGACCACGGCAAATCCCTCATCATGGAAGCCAAGGATGGCTTTGTGAAATTGCTCGCCAACCCGATCACCGGCGAAATCCTCGGCGGCGGCTGTGTCGGCCCCATGGGCGGCGAACTCATCCACGAAATCATCGTCGCCATGGCCAAACACATGACCGTCCACGAACTCGCCGCCGTGCCGCACTATCACCCGACCCTCGCCGAAATCTGGACTTATCCGGCGGAGGAACTGGCGGATAAGATCAAGGTCGGCGAACGGTAGGAACGCATCCTTTGGAACACAGAGATGCGATTCCGGCCTCGAATCCAAAAGGATGGAATCGGGGTGGCGACGGCTCGTCGCCACAAGCTGGATGGCGACAAGCTGTCGCCACCCCGTGATTTTGAAGTGCGGTGACTGGTCACCGCTTTCCCGAGGCGACTTGTCGCCGTCGTATGGCCGAGGGTGTCCGCAGGCAGCGGGGCGCTCACGGCTCGCGCCAGCGCCGGCACGCCCGCGTGACCGGAGCCGCTCCGAAGTTCGACGGCGACCAGTCGCCTGCGCAAAAGCGGCGACAAGTCACCGCACTCCAAAACTCCGCGCTCCGATTACTCCGCATCACTCTCCGCGGTAATTCCTCCCATAACTCACTCATCCGTCCTAAACGTAATCGCCGGCAATCCCTCCTTGTTATACAAATTCACTATCGGATTCCACGCCCAGCCGTAGCGGACGTACTTAGGCTCGGGCACTTCGGGCGAAGAGATGACCACGGTGTTGCCTTCGATCACGGCGTCGGCCCACGCCCAGTTGCGGTCGAAGCCCGCGCAGACAAAGCCGGTGAGTTTCTTGTCGCCGGGCCGGATCATCAGGCCGCTGCCGACGTTCTTGAAGTAGAGACGAACCTTGTCGCCCTTCGGCAGTTCGACCTGCATCTCGGTGAACTCCGGGCCGGAATGCACGAGGTTCGTCTCGCCATAGACGAGCTTGCGCGCGACGAGCGAGAGGCGGCGACCTACTTCTTGTTTGTTGCGCGGATGGATGTCCTTCGGATTGCCGATGTCGATGGTCATGGCGAGGCCCGTGTTCGGCACCGTGCGCGCCGTGCGCCACTGCGACTCGCGGATTTCCGCCCAGCCCGGCTCGATAGGCTTGGTCTGTTCGGCGTTCAGGTTCGCGAGTGACACGATGAGAAAGGGGAAGTCGCCGACCGCAAACCGCTGCCGCCAGTCCGCGATGAGCGTGGGCAGCAGGCGCCGATATTGCAGCCAGAACGGCCCGTTCGCCTCGCCCTGATACCACAGCGCGCCCTTGATGCCGTAGGGCACCAGCGGCGCGATCATCCCGTTGTAGAGCGACGCGATGGTCTTGTAATGGCCGACGCGCGGGATGGGAAACGGCGCGGGCAAATCCGCGAACGCCGGGCCGCGCTTGGCCTTCCAGGTGCCCGCGATGCGGACTTGGTTGGTGCCGGGATTCACCGCGGGCCGCAGGGTGATGTTGCTCGCGTGCGAACAAAAGCCGCCGGGGCCTTTGGCATTCACGATGGCCGCGGCGAGCAGGTTTTTGCCCGGCTTCACGAGCGACGCGTCCACGAGATAATTGCGGAGGCCGGGCGTGCCCTTCGAGCCAAGCACCGTGCCGTTGAACCACACCACATCCGCGTCGTGGACAACCGAGAGCACGAGCAGCAAATCCTTCCCGCTCCACGTCGCCGGAATGTCCACCGTGTGCCGGAACCACACCATGCCATCGAAGTCCTTCAGCTCGGCGATGCCCGTTTCCTCCCACGGCTTCGGCACGGCGATGTCGAGCCAGTCGCTCGTGTCGAGATTCGGATCGGAGGCGTATTCTTTCGCCGCGCTCGGCGGGTCCACTTTCGCGGTCCACTGCTCCACCGCGCGGAAGAACTCGAAGTTCGCACCGAAGAATGCATTGGTCTTGTCGAGTTCATCCAATCGCTCGCGGAAATCGTAGGGCATGTCGCGCCGCAGCGCCTCGGCGCTCACCCACGCCTCCGCCGCCGTCGCGCCCGCCGAGCTGTGAATGAGGCCGATGGGCACGCCCACCTTGGCCTGAATCTCGCGGGCAAAAAAATAACCGACCGCGGTGAAATTCTTCGCGAACTCCGGCGTACAAGGCTCCCAGCGCGCGGCGGGCGGAAGCTGCTCGGGCGCGAACGAGGAATAAAAGTTCACCGTGAACGAGCGGATGTTCGCGTTGGTGGCGGCCTTCACTTCCTCCTCGGCGTTCTGCGAGAGCCGCACGGGCCAGTTCATGTTCGACTGCCCGGTGCAGAGCCACACGTCGCCGAAGAGCACATTAGTCAGCGATTCCTTCCGCCCGCCGCCCTCGACCACGACCGTGTGCGGCCCGCCCGCCGCGAACGGCCCGACCTTCGCCGCCCAGCGTCCGTCCGCGCCCGCAACGGCCTCGGCCGCCGCCTTGCCATCGACCTGCACCGTGATCTTGTCGCCCGGTTTCGCCCAGCCCCAGATCGGCGCGGCCAGGTCACGCTGCATGACCATGTCACTGGTGAAGAGCGGATGCAGAAACGGCAGCGCCCGCGGCTGCACCGGCCACCACGGCTGCGGCCCCGTGGGTTGGGCGGAGGCGTGCGGTGAGAAAGTGAGCGCCGCGAGCAAGGCGGTCAGGAGGGAAAGACGTGTCAGCGAAAACAAAGAGCGGGTGGCCGGGTGGATGGTGAACATTGCGGGCGAGACTAACGAGAGCGGACACTTGGTGGCAAGTTGCGCTCCGACGGCTGCCCAAGCAGCGTCGGACATTTCCAAGCCGCGGAAACAATTCCCTCCCGCACCGCCAATCTCGCCGGCTGCCTTCCGTCCGTCTCACACCAACACCGACTCGGCGTCCCGCTCCGACGGCTCCGTCACCGCCAGCAAATCCACCAGTTGCTCCGGCGTCAGCAATCCCTCGGGCAGGCCGTGCAGGTGTTGCAACCGTCGTCCCCGCTGCGGGCCGGTGCGGAAGAAACTTTCGAGCGTCAGCAGATCGTCCAGCAGCAGCGCCTCCTCGAAACGATGCGCCGGCGGACCGCTCGTGACCGCGCGCAACAACACCGCGACCAGTTCGGTGGAATGCCCGGCGAGATACGCGCGCAACAACGGCGCGACGGCCTGCCCATCGGCCCAGCACGGCGGGACGCGGTATTCGCGCGGCGGCGTCGAGCCGAGGAGATTCAGCGGCAGCGTCTCGATGCGCGCGGGCGCGTGCAGCGTGAAGCACAGCAGCCGGAGCAAGCCGGCGTAGGCGAACTTTGCCCCGCCCTTGAATGCGCCGTGACACGCCCAGCCATCGCCCGCCGCCGGTTCGCGCAGCAGCGCGAGTTCGAGCACGGGCGCAGCCTCGCGCACCTCCCCGGTACCGCAGGCGTCCCCGCCTGCGAGTTCGCGGGGCGTCTCGCCCCGAGT
>BJHT01000467.1 GCA_014193395.1 Verrucomicrobiota bacterium | reverse complement strand
CTCACGCTGACGTGGGGCGCCGTGCGCGAGGCGAGTTCCTATGATGTCCGCGTGCTGGATGCAGTCACCGGGGGGGTGCTCGCGGGCACGAACACGGCGGCGCTCAACTTTACGTTCACGCCGCCTCCGGGCGGGCTGCTGCGCTGGGTGGTCGCGGCGTGCAATCCAACCGGCTGCTCGGCGGATTCCGCGGGGCTGTTTTTCCAAACGCCGCCGGCGATCCCGACGCCCGACGGCGACAACGCGTCGTTCGTTTCGCAGGTCGTTCCCACCTTTCTCGTTCAGGGTCAGACCAGCGTGGTCAGCGTCGTGATGTTCAATCTCGGCACCACGATCTGGCGTACCAACGACACGTTTTTCCTCGCGGCGATCAACCCCGCCGACAATTTGAACTGGGGCCTCAATCGCGTCGCGCTCGCCGCCGACGTGCCGCCGGGCACGAACGCGACGTTCAACTTCGAAATCACCGCGCCGCCGACGCCGGGCACTTACGAGCTGCAATGGCAGATGATCCGCGAAGGCGTGAGCGTGTTCGGACAAGCCACGCGGAGCGCCTCGGTCGTGGTGTTCCCGCCAGAAGTCGCTGGTGACTCCGCGACGTTCGTCAGCCAGGTGATGCCCTCGTTGATGGCCACTGGCGCGACCGCGCGGGCGTCGATCACGCTGCGCAACACGGGCACGAATACGTGGAGCGAGGCGCTGCGTTACCGGCTCGGATCGGTCACGCCCGGGGACAACCGCACCTGGGGAGCCAACCGCATTTATCTGCCGGCCAGTGTCGCGCCCGGCGGCACGGTCACCTTCGATTTTCCGATCAAGGCCCCGGTGACGCCCGGCGCTTACGTCTGCCAATGGCAGATGGTGCGGGAAGGCGTGCATCATTTTGGCGACCTCAATGACGCCGCGCCCATCAACGTGCTCGACGTGAGCACCAATGGAAACGACGCGCTCTTCCTGTCGCAAACCCTGCCGACGGAAATTCCCGCCGGCACGACGGCCCCCGCGTCGCTCACGTTCCGCAACATCGGCCTCAACGCGTGGAGCGAGGCCGCCCTCTACCGCTTGGCGGCGATCAATCCCTTCGACAATCTCACCTGGGGTTTCAACCGCGTCGCGCTGCCCGCCGAAGTCGCGCCCGGTGCCATTGTCACGCTTGACTTCACGATCACCGCGCCACTGACGCCCGGTGGGTATGATTTTCAAATGCAACTCGTCCGCGAGGGTGTGGCGCTGTTCGGCCAGCCGAGCAGCAACGCCTCGATCACGGTCACCGCCCCGCCGGCACGCGGCAACGCCGCCACGTTCGTGTCGCAAATCGTGCCCGCCCAGATGACGCCCGGCTCGGTCGGGGTGGCTGAAATCACGTTCCGCAACACGGGCACCAACACCTGGAGTGAAAACGACAAGTATCGGCTCGGCTCGATCAATCCCATCGACAACTTCATCTGGGGCGGCGCGCGCGTGCTCCTCACCAATGATGTCGCGCCGGGCGAGTCGTACACCTTCGCCTTCAGCATCCGCGCGCCCGTCGAGGTGGGCGGCTATGATTTCCAATGGATGATGGTGCAGGAGGGCGTCGAGCGTTTCGCTGAACCGACCACCAACGTGGTGATTCTGGTCGCGGGCGAGCCAGACGTGCCGCCGCAGTTCACCGCGCAGCCGGCCGACGCGACTGTGCTGGAAGGGCAGGGGGCCGCATTCACCGTGGCGGCCACGGGTTCGCCCGCACCGACATTGCAGTGGCAGGTGCGCCCGGCGGGCGCGCTGGATTTCGCGGATCTCCCCGGCGCAACGACCGTGACGTTCACGACGCCCGCGCTGACGCTGGCGGACATCGGCGTGCAGTTCCGCTGCATCGCGAGCAACGCCGCGGGCGTGGCGACCAGCGCCGCGGCGACGGTGACGGTGATCAGCGGCGCACCCAGCTTTGTGCTCCAGCCGACCAACCAGACCGTGCGCGTCGGCCAGACCGCTTCGTTCACGGTCGCCCTCGCCCCCACCCTCACGGGCGCGCCGCCGCCGACCCTGCAATGGCAGCGGCTGGCGGCCGGGGGTGGGACATTCGATGACCTACCCGGCGCGACGACGGAAACGTACACCACGCCGGAACTCACGGCGGCGGACGACGGCGCGCAGTTCCGCTGCGTCGCCACCAACCCGTTTGGTGTCGTCCTCAGCGGCGCCGCGACGCTGACCGTGACGAATCCCACCGTGCCTTTTGTGGTAAGCTTTTTCCCCACCAACACCGCGCGACATATCCCGGTGACTACCGTGGTTACCGTCACGTTCTCTGAGCCGATGGATCCGGCGACGATCAACACGAGCACCTTTACCCTGCGGCGCAAGAACCAGGCCACCAACCTCGCCGCGACGGTCACGTATGACCCGGAAACCCGCACCGCCACGCTGCGCCCCGTGGTGAACCTGAAGACGGACTGGACGTATTATGTCGCCGCCCTCGGTGGTGGCGAAACGGGGATGAAGAGTCTCGCGGGCGTGCCCTTGGTGCAGACCAATGTTTTCTTCGCCACGACCGACACGCTGCCGCCGCGGTTCTCGGCGGTGACGGTGAAAGACATTACGTCCACCGGCGCGACCATCACCTGGACCGCGAATGAAAACGCGAACCGCCAGGTGTTCTACGGCCTCACCACCGACTACACTTTTGCCACCAAAGTCTCCACGGTGAAGAAACGCGGCCACACGGTCATCTTGACCAAGCTGCTGCCGAACACGCTCTACCACTTCCAGATCCGCGGCACCGACGAAGCCGGCAACCTCGGCGTCTCCGGCGACTTCACCTTCACAACCCTGCCCTGAGCGCACCCCGTTTGTAGGAGCCGACGTGAGGAGGCTCTAACCTTTTCCGCGCGAGAGGTGGCCTGAGTCTCGCGGCCCGACTCGCGCGGGGAGCATCGGATCGGAGCGCCTTTTCCCGACGCAGCTTCAGGGCGACTCGGACGCCCCTCTCGCAGAAGGAGGTCAGAGTCTCGTCACCTCGACTCCTACAACGGCTGGCACTGCGGCTTGCGCACCACGAAATTCCGCCTTCAGCAATCCCTCTCGCTTTTTCTGCCCCCATTTTTCTGCCGGCTCCCCGTCTGCCCGCGCCCCACGGCCGCGCCAAACAAAAACCCGGAAGCCTGCCACCAGACTTCCGGGTTCCGTAAACGATCCGCCGCCTTCTCACGTTGGCGGCCACCTGCCGGGCATCCTCAGCGCCCCTTCGGCAACACCGATTTCCCAGCGTACACCGCGTTCTTACCGAGCAACTGCTCGATGCGCAGGAGTTGGTTGTACTTGGCCGTGCGGTCGGTGCGGCTCAGCGAGCCGGTCTTGATCTGCCCGCAGTTGGTGGCCACCGCGATGTCCGCGATGGTCGCGTCCTCGGTCTCGCCGGAGCGATGCGAGAGCACCGCCGTGTAGCGGTTGTTCTGCGCGAGTTCGACCGCGTCGAGCGTTTCGGTGAGCGAGCCGATCTGGTTCACCTTGACGAGAATCGAGTTGGCCGTGCCGGTGTCGATGCCGCGCCGGAGGAATTTCACGTTCGTCACGAACAGATCGTCGCCCACGAGCTGGGTCGTCGCGCCGAGCTTCTCGGTGAGCGTCTTCCAGGTCTTCCAATCGCCCTCGGCGCAGCCGTCCTCGATGCTCACGATCGGGTAGTCGCGGCAGAGCTTCACATAGAAATCCACCAACTCGTCGCCGGTGAGTTTCTTGCCGCTGCTCTTCTTGAACGTGTAGGTGCCGTCGGGCTGGCCGTCCTTGGTCTTGTTCACGAACTCCGAGCTGGCGACATCGAGCGCGAGGAAGATTTCCTTGTTCGCCTTGTAGCCCGCGTCCTTGATCGCCTGCAAAATCACGTCCAGCGCGGCCTCGGCGCTCTCGAGCTTCGGCGCGAACCCACCTTCATCACCGACCGCGGTGCTGAGGCCCTTCTTTTTCAACACGGACTTGAGCGCGTGGAAAATCTCAGTGATCGCGCGCAGACCCTCGCTGAACGTCGCGAGGCCGTGGGGCATGATCATGAATTCCTGGAAATCAATCGGTGCGTCGGAATGCGCGCCGCCATTGATGACATTGGCCATCGGCACCGGCAGCACCTTGGCGTTGGGTCCGCCGAGATATTTGAAGAGCGGCTGGCCGAGCACGGTGGCGGCGGCTTTCGCGTTGGCGAGCGAGACGGCGAGGATGGCGTTGGCGCCGAGCTTGGACTTGGTCTCGGTGCCGTCGAGGTCGAGCATCGTGCGGTCCACCGTGAGCTGATCGAGCGCGTCGTGGCCGAGCAGGGCGGGGAGGATGTGCTCGGTGACGTTCTTGACGGCCTTGGTGACGCCCTTGCCGAGGAAGCGTTTTTTGTCGCCGTCGCGCAGTTCGATGGCCTCGTGTTCGCCGGTGCTCGCGCCCGAGGGCACGGCGGCGCGGCCCACGGCGCCGCTGGAAAGTTGAACGTCCACCTCGACGGTGGGGTTGCCCCGGGAGTCGAGGATTTCGCGGGCTTGAATGTCAGTAATGGTGCTCATGTTCAGTTTCAGTTTTCAGGGTTTTCGCAAACGGGGGCG
>BJHT01000466.1 GCA_014193395.1 Verrucomicrobiota bacterium | reverse complement strand
GCGCTCATCATCGACGACCGCACCTACGCGCAACAACTCGAACTCCTCCGCCACCAAGCCACCGAAATCACCGCCGCCAAACTCCACCCCGATGAAGAGGCCGCGCTCGAACAGGAATTCCACCGCGCCAGCAACAGCGCGCGCCTGCTCCAGCTTGCCCAGAGCGCACTTAATCTGCTCGGTGAAGACGACAATTCCCTCCTCACCCAGCTCGGCGCTGTCGGCCGTTTGCTCCACGAAATCCACCGCATCGACCCCGCCGCCGCGCCCCTCGCGCAAACCCACGAAAGCGCCGCCAGCACGCTGCGCGATTTGCAGGCCGACCTCACCCGCTACGCAGACCGCGTCGAAGTCGATCCCGCGCGCCTACAGGAAATGGAGGAGCGTCTCAACCTGCTCCACTCGCTCAAACGCAAATACGGCGGCTCCCTCGCCGAGGTTATCGCCTTCGGTGACGAAGCCCGCCGCAAGCTCGCCAGCCTCGAACAACGCGAAGCCGAACTCGCCCGCCTTCAGGCCGCGCTGGATCAGGTCAAAGCGGAATTCTGGCGTGCCGGATCGGACCTTTCGGCCCGCCGCCGCAAAGTCATTCCCAAGCTTGCCAAGGCCGCCACCCGCCAGCTCGAAGACCTCGGCTTCCAACAAAGCCAGCTCGACATCGCGCTCAAAACCGTCACCACCGAGGAATTCGCCGTCCCCGATTTCACGCCCGCCGGCACGGGTCTGGACACCATTGAGTTTCAATTCGCACCTAACCCCGGCGAACCCGCGCGCCCGCTCCGCGCCATCGCCTCCTCGGGCGAAATGGCCAGAGTCATGCTCGCCCTCAAGACTGTCCTCGCCAGCGAAGACGAGGTACCCGTGCTCATTTTCGACGAGGTCGATGCCAACATCGGCGGCGAAACCGCCAACGCCGTCGGCGACAAAATGCGCCAGATTGCCCGGCAACATCAGGTGTTGTGCATCACCCACCTCGCGCCCGTCGCCGCCGCCGCCGCGACGCATTTCGTTGTGCTCAAACAAATCAAGGACGGCCGTACCATCTCGCAAATCCAGCGCCTCGAGAAAAAGTCCCGCATCGAGGAACTCGCCCGCATGTTGGGCGGCCAGACCGAAGCCGCCCGTCAGCACGCCGAGGCGCTCCTGCAGCCCGTCGTCTCCAAATAGCTCGCCCCCCTTGTAGGAGACGACGTGAGGAGTCTCTAACCTTTTCCGCGAGACCAGCATGGTTGGACAAAGGATGGTTTAGGCGCCTTACAGTGTTTCCAATCTGGAAGAGTCCGCGGATAATACCCAAACCTAAGCAAGCCGGCGCGCATGTCCGCGCCACCACCTATGAAAAATCAGGTGGGCCTGTGATACCTCAGACAGACAATGATAAACATGGCTTCAACTCGACATCGCCGGTGTACTACCGAACTAATCTAGGGAGTTCTTAGAGGCACCTGCAAAACCTCGGCTTCACAGCTCCGGCTTTCCATCTTTTACCCTTCATCTTTTGCCAGATGCTTTGGCCTTGGACGACGGGACGGGATACAGATGGTAAAATAGGGTGGGTAAAAGATAAACAGGCCGGGGTTTTGCAAGTCCCCCCCTTAGTTCCCTATTCCTATCCGTGTTAATCCGTGTCCATCCGTGGTTAGACTTAGGTCCCTCCGACCAATTGCAACAGATTTCCCGGAGATTCAAAGTGACCACAGATGGGGAATTCAATCTGTGGTCGCCTTGAATCTGCGGGAGAGACTCGCGGGCATTCCTCCCGCGCTTCGTGCGGCCGGCAGCAGGTGAAGGATGAGCGCCACCAGCCCACCGAGCAGATGACTAAGGGGAACAACCGAGTAGCCAGCATCGGTGTCGAGGGCGAATAGGGAGCGGTGAGTGTACCACTCGAAGGTGGTCTTCAATTCGAAAAGCAGCAGCAGCACGGCCGCCGTCCAGCCGGCGCGCGGATCCTGCCGACGCCGCGCGAACGCATCAAGGGCGAGCGCGACGACGGCAGCGGTGGCGATGCCGGAGAGTCCGCCGTAGCAGCGCAGTTGCGGCTCGCCGACGAGGAGTCCGGCGCTGATGAACCACGGCGCGACTAGGAGCAACCGCGCGGTGCGGACCGCGGTCCCCGATTCCAAAATCAGTCCGGCCGCGGCGAGCACGGCGACATTGCAACCAAGATGCGTGCCCGAAAAATGCACCCAGTGCCCGGAGAAAAGCCGCCAGAATTCGCCCGCCAGAATGGCCTCGCGGTCATAAATGAGCAGCGCCTGAAGACTCGGCAACGCGAACACCAGCAGCGCACCCGTCAGCGCAAGGGCATTCGGGGAGAGAAGCTGCAGAACCGCACGATCTCGCTGCCAACGCCCGAACCAGGTAGCCGCCGCGGTGACGCGGCGGACATCCAGGCGTGCGCTCGGAAGCTGCCTCGTCACCCCGGCGACCACTGGTTCGGAATGGATACCTCGGGCGCGCATGGCTCAGACGCTGCGGCTCTGACGGCGGCGAAGCCCCAGGACAGCGAGCGCCGCAACAAGACCGAGTTCCCAGCCGCCCAGACTACCGCCGCCGGTGTAACCCGGTTGGTGGACTATTTTGACTTCGTCCGGGGATTTTTTCACGCGTTCGCGGAAAAGTTCGAGTTCGCGGTGCAGGTTGGTGACCAGTTCGGCGGCGGCGAGACGAAAACCTTCGTCACGGTCGAGGCGGAGTTTTTCGGTAAGATTGACCGGGGTCGCGGAATTCTTCACCCGACTGATGCCGGGCGCGCGGAAAAGCAGCTTGCGGCTCCGAATATCATACACGGCGGCGTCAAGCATGGTCTGGGTGTCATTCTTCTCACCCTTGACGACATAGGCGCCAACAAGGGTCCAGTAAGTCAACGAGAGCAGCCCGGTGTCAGTGAACTGCACCTGGTCGTAGGAGAGGAGAGCGATGACATCCACGCCATACATGGAACGAATCTGGTCAAGGTTGGCAAAGCTGCCGCGGGGTGTGAGATAGGAGGACGGGATGACTTCAATGGATTTGACGAAAGGGAATTTCTTGAAGCTTTCACTGACTTCGTTGATGAGCGCATATTTCTGGCCTTCCGACAACGGGCCGCTGACCGGATAGGACGAGGCCCGACCCGAGTCGCCGGGCACAAAGGCGACGCCCACTTTCAACGGCAGCGAAAGCACGGGAATCGCGGGCTGAACCACCGGGTTGGCCTGATTGGGATAGAGATAGTTGACGACGCTCGTGGATTGGTGGCTGGACTTGACGTTGTTAAACGTATGGCAGCCGGCAAGCACGAGCGTGGCGACAGCGACGAGACACAGGATCCGGCTTCGGGCGCAAGTTTTCATAGTGAGTTTTCCGTTCAGAGTTGAGTTCCGGCAACGAGCAAAGACTAGGGAAACCAGACGCGCGAAGAGAGTAAAAAATGGGGATGCCTATTCCTTGGGAACGGGCGCTACCTTGGCTGGGCGGATGAATCGGCAGACAACGAACGCCGCAGGGAAGCTCCATGTCGGGAACGGGGAAGTGACAGGCGCGACATGACGAAGGCTGGCTCGCGCCTGGGCGCAGAAAGCGCCGGGGGAAGGGAAGAAGGGAACGGGATCAGGTCACGCCGCGGAGGATTGGCAGCGCGTCCGAAGCGACCGCTTGGGGAAAGCGGTCGGGGAAGAAAAAAAGTCCGACCGGGGAGGCCGGACGGAAAACCGAAGTTACCGCGCGCCCGCCAGACAAAACCCGGTGCGCGCGGCCGTGGCAATGCCGTGAGCTTACGGATTCTTCTTCGGACCTTCCAACGGCGGAACGGGGGCGGGAGGAACGGCCGGCACGGGTTTGACCGGACCGGTGTCGGGGCTTGGAGCGGGAGGCGCCGTGGGATTGGAAGGATTCGGAGCCGGAGCCGGGGGCGGCGCGGGCACGGGAACCGAGGTCGGCGGAGGAGCGGGAGCGGGCACAGGAGGAACAATCGGCGCGGGGTTTTCTGGTGCAGGCTTCGGCTTCGCGTTGCCAGCCGACGGCGGGATGTCAGCGCCCGCGAGTTCCTCGGGTAAAACCACGAGGGCGATCCGGCGGTTCAGCGCACGCCCCTCCGCCGTGGTATTGGGTGCGATAGGATGGAATTCCCCGTAGCCGACCGCCCCGATGCGGCGCGGATCGACACTGGCCTTTTCCTCAAGAAAACGCACCGCCGCGGTGGCGCGCGCGGTGGACAATTCCCAGTTGCTCGGAAAGCGCTGCCGCAAGTTCGCGCTCAGCGGCACGTCGTCAGTATGACCCACGACGTGAATCTGGCGGTTGGGAAACTGCGAGAGCACGCCGGCGATCTTGAGCAACACTTGTTCACCCTCCGGTTTGAGCTGCACCTCGCCCGAATCAAACAAGATGCGGTCAAGGATGTTCACCGTCAGTTTTCCCTGCAGTTGTGAGATGGTGATGTCCTTGGACTGAAGCGACGCGCGCATCTGGTCTTCGAGCCCCTTTTGCGCGGCGACGGCCACCTGCCGCTCCTGTTCGAGCTGCGCCACCAGCGCCTCCTTTTCGGCGAGCTTCTGGTTGGCGCTTTGAAACTGCTGCGCCGCCTGCTCGGCGAGCGTCCGCGTCCGGGCCATCTCGGCGCGGA
>BJHT01000465.1 GCA_014193395.1 Verrucomicrobiota bacterium | reverse complement strand
GCAATCGCTTCCTCCTCACCCTTGCCAGACCCCCTCATACCATCTTTCATACTTAACGTGACATATTACTGGGATGCGTGAAGAGAGAAGGGATGCCTAGCTGAAACTCAGTAAGCGGGTGCCTCGGCACCGTTGAGTATGGGTGGTCGTAAATTGCGTAGGCGTTACGCTACGCAACCTATGGCTGAGACCGATCAAGTTTTGAAAGTGGACGTCGCGGGACGGGTTTGGATACCGCGCGCGCGGCGCGAGGAAGTGCTCGATGAATTTGAGCGTAGCGGGATGGCGGCGGCGAAGTTTGCGGTATTCGTCGGGGTGAAGTATCCGACGTTTGCCTCGTGGGTGCAGAAGCGGCGGCGGCAACGCAAAGGCGGCGAAGTTGCGGGACGGCCTGCGGCGTTGCAATGGGTGGAGGCGGCGGTGGAGGTGCCAGGTGCCGGCTTGCGCGTGGAGTTGCTGGGTGGTGCGCGCATCGAGATTGCCGATGAGGCGCAGGCGAAGCTGGCGGCGGTGCTGTTGCGGGCACTGGCGCCGGAGGGGCCGCGATGCTGAGTTTTACCGGTGGGCTGCGGGTGTTCCTGGCGGTGGAGCCGTGCGACATGCGCAAGGGTTTCGAGGGGCTGCATGGGCTGGTCGGTGAGCGGCTGCGCGAGGACGTGCGGGGCGGGGCGCTGTTTGTGTTCACCAACAAGCGGCACACGCGGCTGAAGGTGCTCTACTTCGACGGGACGGGTCTGTGGCTGATGACCAAGCGGCCGGAGGAGGGAACTTTTGCGTGGCCAAAGACCGGGGATGTCGGCGCTGCGAAGCTGGCGCTGCGACCGGAGGCGTTTGCGATGCTCACCGACGGGATCGATCTGCGCGGGGCGAAGATGCGGCCGTGGTTTGAGCGCGGATGAGGTGGTGTTAAAAAATTCGCATCCGCGAGCGAAAAAATCTCGAACATTTGAACGGCGCGGTTGTCGAACACGCGCGATGCCCGAAGCGACGCCACGCGAACGCGTGACGAGCAAGTGTCCTCCGCCACAACGCGGAGCGCCATCTGCGTAGCCGCCGGAGCGGCAAAAAGAGTTGAGTGAACAGCTCGCTCGCGCGACCGGTGAACTGGCTGGCACCCGGATCGAAATCAAACTGCTGCGGGAAAAGATCGACGCGCTGGTGCGCAGGATTTTCGGGGCGCAGAGTGAATCGAGCGGAGCGAGATAGCCAAAGGGCGGAGCCTTTGCCCGAAGGGCAGCGCCGGAGGGCGCTGGCAAAGGCTGGATGCCGCGCAATTGCTGCTGATGCTGCAGGGGCTCGATGAGCACCCAAAATCCCAGGAGCCCGTGGCCGAGGAGGAACCACGGCGCTCGAAGGCAGCATCGCCTCCGCGGAGTGATGCCGGTCCGCGCTGGCCGGCGGACCTGCCGGTGGTCGAGGAAGTCATCGACCCCGAGCCGGTGAAGGGTTGCCCCGAGGCATGGCGCCACATCGGCGAGGAACCGAAGCCCGCGGCTGCGGGCTGAGATCGCCAAAGGGCGGAGCCTTTGCCCGAAGGGCGCTGCCGCCGTGAGGCGGAGGCAGCGGCAACTCACCGAGCTGCTCGACTACGAACCGGCGCATTTTTTCACACGCCGCATCGTGCGCCGCAAGTTTGTGCGGCGCGATCATCCCTACGCCGCGCCCATCATCGCGAAACTGCACACCCTCCAAGACCGATGCATTGTCGCACCGGGCCTGCTGGCCGCGATCATCGTCGGCAAGTACTGCGATCACAATCCGCTCTATCGGCAGGAAGTCATCTTTGCCACGCGGCACGACATTCACCTCCCGCGCCAGACCCTCTCGCAGTGGATGTGGCTGGCCGCGGACTGGCTGCGGCCGATCTACGAACACATCCGCACCGGAGTGCTCGGCGGCGGCTACGTGCAGATCGATGAAACGCCCATCGAATACCTCGCGCCCGGCAACGGGCGGACCAAGCTTGGCTACATGTGGACTTGTACGCGCCCCGGCGGCGACACCGTCTTCACCTGGCACACCAGTCGCGCCGCATCGTGTCTTGAGAGCATCATCCCGCCCGGCTTCCGGGGCACCGTGCAGAGCGATGCCTACAGCGCCTACCCCGCCTTTGTCCGTGAATACAACGCCAGCGCCGGATGCGAGGCCATCACGCTCGCAGGCTGCTGGGCACATGTGCGACGCGCATTTTTCGAAGCCCGGGAAAGTGCCCCGCGCACCTGCGGCTGGGTGCTCAGACACATCGGGCATCTCTACGAGATCGAGCGCCGCCTGCGTGAGAGTGGAGCCGGTCCCCGCCTGCGAGAAGCCACGCGCGCCGCGCAAAGTGCCATGATCCTGCGCAGGCTCCGCGCCGCGTTGGTGCTGCTCCAGCCGCGACAACTGCCGCAAAGCGCATTTGGCAAAGCCATCGCCTACACTCTCGACCAATGGCCCGCACTCGAACGCTTCCAAGCCGACGGACGTATTGAGATCGACAACAACCTGGTCGAGAACGCCATCCGCCCCACTGCCATCGGCAAGAAAAACTGGCTCTTCATCGGAGCAGCGGACGCCGGCGAGCGGGCAGCCATCCTCTACACCATCGTCGAGAACTGCCGCCGCCGTGGCATCAATCCCCACGCCTACCTGCGCGACGTGCTCACCCGCCTCCCCAAGATGAAGACCGGCCAGATCCCCGAAGTCACCCCCGAAGCTTGGGCTAAAGCTCAGAAGCCGCGTTCCGAACCAAAGGCTGCTGCATAAGTTCCGTAGCTGTTCGGCTACGCAATCTACACCTCCAGCACCCCGATCCGCTCGCGCATCATCTGCCGGTCAAGGAAAACAGTACGGCACCGTGGAGCCCGCTTACCCTTGATCTTCCTGTTGCTGGTCCTCGTTGCCGGCAACGCGATGGCGCAGCCGAAACCAAAGCGCCTCGACTATCGATGGAGTTGATGTGGGCTCAAATAGTTTGTGAACAGGGGTTAGTTTGCAGGTGACGTGCGGACATCCCATCGGACCTTGATGTCGTGCTTGGCGGCATAAGCCTTGCCTGCAGTCGTCAGCCGATCGAAAAGCACCGCAACCCCGGGGCCATATTTCGTGCTGATGGCCGATGCGAGTCCATCAATCTCAGCTTTCGCGGCGCCGCCATCGTATAGCTTGGCGAGCTGCTGATATTCATTCCGATACACGGGGAGGACGTATTCATGCAGCGCGATGGAAGCCTGCACGATGTCCTTGGTGTCATCCGTCTGCCTGAGCTTCCGGACTTTCGCGAGAGACTCCTCGACGAAGGCAATCTTGTCGTCAACGACCTCCGTGCGCTTCATCGGTGCGTTCGCGCCCGTCTTCGCATCAGTGAGCTTCACGGACGGGCTCTCCAACTGCCTCAGCAGCCCCTTGCTGGCGAAGTCCGAAATCATGTTGCAGTTCAGCACCGCGCGGTCGAAGCACGTCTTCGGCGATGCATCGTCGCACGATGCGAGAACGCAACAGAAGGCGGCGCACAGGAACAGGCGGACAAGACTAGACCACATGCCCGTCGAGGGAGAATGAATGTCGGCGGATATTTTCATGCATTTGTTTGTGCTACTGAGAGACACGCCTGTCGATTCCGATTTGCCCGGCTGTCCGCGGGAGTGGTTCAATTCCCAATGGCCATCGAATTGCGAGTCGGTAGAATGTCGACATTTGCCCCGCAGTAAAAAGTCCTCGCGGAAGCGGCAGGCGTCCGAACCCCGCCCCTTCCCGTCGATGTCGGTGATCAATAATCAGATCAAGGCTCCATCCCCTTGCACAAGGTTTTCCTCCTCCTATTTCACGTCATTTCTCGAACGCCGGGTGCGCCTGCGGAGGAGGCCAGCCGTTACGATTCCAGCGCTGAGGAGTCCCATCATCCCAGGTTCTGGGACAGGCGCAGTGAGAGAACCGTAGATCGACGGGTCCGCGAAGCCCAAGGTCATCGCGGATGAGTTTGTCACGAACCCGGATGGGGTTTCAAACCCGGTAACGAGCCCGGTCCCTTAGCCATCGGCAACCCCGTTCTCATAGGCATACATATTCAAGTTAACTGAGAGTTGATAGGGGATCCCGGGTGTGACAAACACCCTCATGGTCAGTTCATCAGTCCACTCTCCCGATCCCCAATAGGGCGTGCCTCGCCCGTGAATGATTGGATAGCTAAAAGTGGCGTTGGCGTAATCATAGAATCCGATGAATACATTGAACTCTGACCAACCAGGGCCCGCGCCGTCGGTGTCTTGGAGGATCACATGCGTCTGGAGCTTTAAATCAAGTGGGATGGGAGTCGTCGGCTGCGTGATTCCGAACAGCGGATTATATGTGACGAACGTATCCTCCCATAGCGAGTGCGCTTCGGCGGTCGCCGTCCAGCCGTCGGCGGTGTGGAGATTCTCGGCCCGTGCGTAGGCACGACTCACTCCGACCTGCGACGCATCCACCTTTGTGGTGGTTCGTATCGAGAAGACGTCGCCATCCTGAATGAACTGGTCACCGCCATATTTGACAAGTGAGACGGGTGCGTTGGGGATGAAGGCTCCGGAAATCCCACCATACCCGACCACTCCGGTGTCGTAGATTCGGATGTTATTGGTGACATCATAGGATTGGGTCACAGT
>BJHT01000464.1 GCA_014193395.1 Verrucomicrobiota bacterium | reverse complement strand
ACCCGCGCTGCATCCTTGCACGCCCGCACCACTTTTCGTACACCCCCCCGCATGTCCGCCAAAAAACGCCCCGCCACCACTGCCACTCGCACTCCCACCGTCACCCGCGCCCCCTTTGACCTTCCCGAATTCCTCGCCGCCAACGCCGCCGTCGTAAACGCCGCCCTCGGCTGCTACCTCCCCCGTGCCACCACCAAGCCCGCCACCATTCACAAGGCGATGCGCTACTCGCTCTTCGCCGGCGGCAAACGCCTCCGCCCCGCCCTCTGCTTCGCCGCCGCCGCTGCCTGCGGTGGCACCGCCGCCGCCGCCCTCCCCCTCGCCTGCGCCGTCGAGTGCATCCACACCTACTCCCTCATCCACGACGACCTCCCCGCGATGGACAACGACGACTACCGCCGCGGCAAGCTCACCAATCACAAAGTCTTCGGCGAAGGCATCGCCATCCTCGCCGGCGACGCCCTCCTCACCCAGGCCTTCGCGATCGCCGCCCACGCCGAGGGCACGCCCCGCTACTCCCCCCGCGACCTCATCTTTGAAATCGCCGAAGCCTCCGGCTCCCTCCAACTCATCGCCGGTCAAGTCGCCGACCTCGAAGGCGAAGGCAAAAAAATCTCCGCCGCCCAGCTCAAATACATCCACGAACGCAAGACCAGCGCCCTCCTCTGCTGCTCCGCCCGCCTCGGCGGCATGAGCGCCAACTGCACCCCCACCCAGCTCGCCGCCCTCACCGATTTCGGCTACCACGTCGGCCTTGCCTTCCAAGTCATCGACGACATCCTCGACGTCACCCAGACCAGCGAACAGCTCGGCAAAACCGCCGGCAAAGACATCACCGCCCAAAAAGCCACCTACCCCCGCATCGTCGGCCTCGAGAAATCCCGCAAGATTGCGAAGGAACTAACGGCCAAAGCCTTCGCCGCCCTCAAACCCTTCGGCGGCCGCGCCGCCGCCCTCGAAGCCCTCGCGCACCACCTCCTCGAACGGGATAAGTGAGAGCGTGTTGGAAATCCCCCGTTCGGAGTCCCGCGTTTACGCGGTTCGGGCGTCGTGCAACCAGCGGACTGCGTGAACGCGGAACTCCAAACCAAGGCCATCGCGGCTCAAGTGACTTGTCAAACTGGCCCTGAGTTCGTGTTGGAAGCGCGTCTTCGGGTAGCACCGGCGACCCGCTCAACAAAGCGGGAGCAACGCTTCGAGCCAATAAACACGGCCTCTTCGTCACGCTGCGGTCCGCCATTTCCGTCGGCGAGCCGCCGCCCACGACACGCGGCTCGCCCGCGCCACCCGCTAGAAACACACGCTAAGCCTTCGCATCCTCGACTTTGCGGCCCCCCGCCAGCGCACCTGAAATCCACCCACTGATGAACACCGTTGCCGCTCCCCCGACCCCTTTGCGTAACGCGCCCCTCTGGCGCCTGTCCGTCGCCGCCTATCGCGCGCTCGGCGAGGCTGGTCTCATTCCTAAGTACACCGAACTACTCTACGGATTGATCTATACGAAAATCTCCAAGTCACCCCTTCACAGCTTCCTAGTCGCGCGCCTCCTACGGTTGTCACGCGCCGCCACGCCGCCAACCCACCTCGTTCGCTCGGAACAACCCATCACCTGCCTCGACTCCGAGCCCGAGCCGGACATTTCCGTGGTCCGTGGAACCGAGAGTGATTTTCTCACCGACCATCCGCACACCGCCGAACTCGTCATCGAAGTCTCCCTCACCAGTCACGACTACGATCGTTCCAAGCTTCCCGCCTACGCCAGCGGCGGCATTCAGGAATGCTGGCTCGTCCTCGGCCCCGAAAAGCAGATTCATGTCTTCCGCCGGCCCGAAGCGGGTCAGTTCACGATCCACACTATCTACGGACCCGGTGGAACGCTCACCAGCGCGGCCCTACCAGACTTCACGCTGGTTCTGAACTCTCTCTTCCCCAACTGACCAGCCGGCGCGCGAGTCTTGGGAGCTTGCAATTCCTCGATACCAATTGTTGCAAAATTTCGCGCCTGGATCGGTGTAACAAGTCACTGTAAAACCTTTCTGTAAATTGTGTTCCTTCCCTCCGCCTGGCCCCCTTCGGGGTTCGGCGGAGTGAAGGTGAGCGGAGCCAGTGGGTGCGGACGAAGAAAGGTCGGCTCCTGACGTTTTAACAGGCGTTGCCGACGCAGCTCTTAAGCTGTTCACGGGCGATTGGTTTGATCTAGCGGACACACAAAGGCGCTGAGGCTGATTCCCACCGCTCCCCATTCCGCAACACACAGCAACCCTGCCCGAGCCGCCGGCATTCCTCCACAAATTCCCCCGGTGACGCCGTGTTGAAGGCGAACAGATCGTAGTGACACGGAATCACCACGCGCGCGCCGATGGCGTGGGCGAGCGCGGAAGCTCCCGCTCCGACTACACAGTTACACCTTGACCGCCGCCCGCTTGCCAGCCTTGGCCCGGCTACGCCGCGGTCTTGCGGGAGTCAGTGGCAGGCCAAACTTGAGGCGGCTGCCCACGGTGGCGGTGTATTTCGCCTCGGCCTCCCACAACTCACGGGTCCAAGCTGAAACATTGCCGATGGTGTCGGGAGCAGTGGTCTTGTTCATGGCTTCGGGATGGTTTTACGTTCGCTCTGCAGGGTAAGCCGGTCACGCATCTTCGCAAGCGTTGGCTCCGGGATGAAGAAGTGATCCAGAATGTCCTCGCTGGTCAGCACTCGCCTGTAAAACGAAGCCGACAACGCGGTTGCCTCACCCCAAACCAGCGGTGCGCCGATCCTCCCGGCCACCCGCGCTATCGAGTAGAGCAACGCCGTGCCGATGCCCGCGTAGTCTTTGCCAAAAGTGCCCGGATGCGCGGCCAGGAAATCGAGAACGATGTGGTTGCACCACGTCCGCCGACACCACGCGATGCCGATCATTTTCGGGGCCGGCTGCCAGGTTGCCCTAGCCACCAGCAGGAAGCCGATCTCCGCCTGCGGCTCGCGCGCAATGCCCGTGGCCAGCGCATCCAGACTCAAAGCTGCTTCGTTGCGCTTGAGGTAGTAACGCCACCGCTTCCCGGCGAGCCGGCCAAACTCCTGCGCGTCCTGCATCGCATGGGAGAGCGGATGGTTTTTCGCCACCCGCCAGCCACGCAGCCGGTCCGCATCGGCAGGTCGCCCAAACGCAATCTCCAGCACCTGCTGTCCGCGAGGCGTTTTGATGATGGGGGCTGCGAGCACGACGGAGGATTTTGGCCAGCGACCAAGATTTGCCAAGAGCATAAAGGGGCAATTCTTGAGATTGGAACATGACCTTGTTGGTACAGCCTTTCGCTGTCCACGGGTGATCGGTTTGATCGAGCAGGAGTCACACTGCTGGGAAGCCCCGGCTCCACCGCTCCCCATTCCTCAACACGCAACAACCCTGCCCCAGCCGCCGGCATTCCTCCACGAATTCCCCCGGTGACGCCGTGTTGAAGGCGAACAGATCGTAGTGACACGGAATCACCACGCGCGCGCCGATGGCGTGGGCGAGTTGCGCGGCTTCGCGTCCGTCCAGATTTCCGGCGACGCGGCGCTCGGGCTTGTCCCCATTGATCGGCAGCAGCGCGACGTGGATGCCAAAGGGCCGCAGCCAGTCCTCCATGCCGTCGTAGTGCAGGGTGTCGCCCGAGTGATAAATCCGCCACGGCCCGCACTCGATCACGTAGCCGAGGAACTTGTGCCGCCCTGCGGCATCCTGCTCCAGCGTGTTGTGCGCCGCGGGAATGCCATGAAAAACAAAGCCCCCCAGCGTCACCGACCGTCCCGCGTCCAGCCCGTGCAGCGAGGCCGCCGCGACCTGCAACCGCTCCGCCGCGAACGCCCGGTTCGCCTCCGGCACCAGCACCGCCACGGACGGATTCGCCCGCAGAATCGGCCCCAGCGTCTCCGCATCCAGATGATCCGTGTGATTGTGACTCGACGTGACGACCTCGACAAACCCCAGCCGCTCCGGCGCGACCACGCGCTCCGTCAGCCGCACATGCGGCTTGTCTGTCCCCGCATATTTCCGTGTGAGCGAATCCGAGAGATACGGGTCCAGCAACAAATGCCGCCCCTGCCATTGCACCAGAAACCCGCTCTGCCCCAGCCACCACAGATGCAGACTCTCCGCCTCCCGCCGCGCCGCCGCCACTTCCGCGAGCAACGCATCATCCTGCAACACTGGCTTGATCATGCGGATGATCTAGCCACGGATTGGCCAGAGAAGAAACACGGATTAGGAACCGCGCCCGCAGGGTAGCGCACGCGGCCCGCGTGCCGGTTTGGGCGGCCCGCCCAAACCCTCGTTCCCCAGTCTGCCTTTCCTGAGGCGGGGAAAAAGTGAGTGGCACGAAATTTTCGGCGGGCCGCCGAAAACGGCACGCCAGCGGCGTGCGCTTCCCTTCCGGGTACCGCAGGCGTCTCCGCCCGCGAGTTCCCGCGGCGTCTCGCCGCCCGAACCCAATGCCCGCACAGAAACGCGCAGGGGAGCGCACGCGGCGCGCGTGCTGGTTTGGGCGGCCCGCCCAAACCCTCGTTCCCCAGTCTGCCTTTCCTGCCGCGGGGAAAAAGTGAGTGGAACGAGGTTTTCGGCGGGCCGCCGAAAACGGCACGCCAGCGGCGTGCGCTCCCCTTCCGGGTACCGCAGGCGTCTCCGCCCGCGAGTTCCCGCGGCGTCTC
>BJHT01000463.1 GCA_014193395.1 Verrucomicrobiota bacterium | reverse complement strand
TGTTTTGGCCGCGCTCTGACGAATCTGCCGGGACAAGTTCATGTTGCCCCTGCAACACGGACTTGTCCCGGCACGATTAGCCCGGATACCTCATGCTCAGTTTGTAGCGCAGGCTTCCAAGCCTGCTGTATCGCGGGTTTCTAAACCCGCAGCGCGCTCGGCGAGGCCGACACCCCGCCGACTTGGAAGTCGGCGACACAGCAGGTTTGGAAACCTGCGGTACAAAGGCGGGCAGTCTGCGGTTGCGACGAGACCAAGAAATATCCGGGTTAGGTCCTCGCGCGAAATTCAGTTCCCCGTGACCGGCTCCGACGACAGAGCTTGCTGGAGGGGATCGAAGGACGCCATCACCGCGCGCAGGTCCGGCCATTTGCCCAGCCGCCGCAGCAGGGATTGATGCGTCATGCCGAGCTTCTTCGCGCTCTTGCGCACCCCGCCGCGTTCCTCGATGAGCACCCGCTTGATGAGATCGTGCTCCTGCATTTCGATCAGCCGGCTGCCCTCGACGGGCGGTGCTGCCGACCTGCTTTCAACCGGCGGTGGCGTTTCATGCAGCGGAGCGGCCGAGGTTTCTGGCGTCGTCGGTGCGCTGGAAGCGAACGTTGGCGGCGCGGCAATCGGCGGCGGGGCCACGCTGGTCACGCGGCTTGAATTGAAAGCAGGACCACCTGCGGCGCCGACCGGCCGCGGCTTGCGAAACTGCGTGCGGTCCAATTCCAGCCAGTTGCCTTCGGTGGGCGTCTGGAGCAGCGAGCGTTCGAGCAGATTCCGCAGTTCGCGCACGTTGCCGGGAAATTCATGGATCAGGAGCGTCGCGAAATCCTCGTGCTTCAGGTTCGGTTTGCGCCGCCCATATTTTTCCGCCAGCCGGGTCAGGATGTGATCGCACAACACCGGCAGGTCCTCGCGGCGCTCGCGCAGGGCGGGCACGCGAATCGAGAACACATCCAACCGGTAGAGCAGGTCCTCGCGGAAGCGTCCGCGCTCGACCTCCGCAGCCAGGTCGCGGTTCGTGGCGGTGACGATGCGGCCCGAGAAGGTCAGCGTGTTCGCGCTGCCGACGCGGCGATACTCGCGCGTCTCGAGCAATTGCAGCAGCTTGGCCTGATGCAGCAGGGACACTTCGCCGATTTCATCCAGAAACAACGTCCCGCCTTCCGCCGCTCCGACCAATCCGTTCCGCGTCGTTGTCGCGCCGGTGAAAGCGCCCTTTTCGGCCCCGAACAACTCGGCCTCGAACAGTTCCGCCGGCACCGCTGAGCAGTTGAGCGAAATCAGCGGCGGCACCGCCTTGAAACTCTGGAACGTAAGCTGGTGAATGAGCCGCGCCGTAAGGTCTTTGCCCACGCCCGTCTCGCCCGTGAGCAGCACGGTTGCGCCGCGATGACACGCCGCCTGCTGCACCAACCGTTGCACCTCGCGCATGGCCCGCGAGCCGCCGATGAAGTCCGAGCTTTTGATCTCGGGTTCGCGCAACGCCAGCGTCTGCATCGCGCGCCGCAGGCACTCGCGGAAGGTGAGGAAATCAAACGGTTTGGCCAGGTAGTCGAACAGCCCCTGGCGCGTGAGATTCACCGCGTTGGGCAGGTCGGGCATCCCGGTGAGCATGATCGCGGGCGTGTGGACGCCCTGCTCGCGCAGTTCGAGAAAAAAGCCGCTGCCCGTGCCGTCCGGCAGCCCTTGGTCGAGAATCATCAAATCGAACGGCCGGTTCTCGATGGCCTCGCGGGCCCGGTCGATGCCGTGGCACACGACGGCGCGTCCGCCCTCCTTCTGCACGGCCAACGAGATCAGTTCCGCGCAGTGGAGATCATCTTCCAGAATCAGGCTGGTGAAGCGTACGGGTTGGGTAGTTTCGATTTCGCTCATGTTACGATTTCGGACCATCGGCAAGGCGGCTTGGTCCACTCCTGTTTGCTTATCGGCAGGTTGGCGCGGGGCCTGAGCGAATTAATTGGGAGAGCGCAGTTCGCCTCGGATGCCGCCTCGGGAGACTGGGGAGCGCGCGCGGCGGCGCTGTCGCTGCTGGCTGGCTCGCGGTCTTTTTCGCCAACTTTGCGGTGAGCGGAGGCAGGGGAGCTGCTCGAAACACGAAAGAGACGGGAGAGGCGCGCGCCGGGGCTAGGCGGATTCGTCCGGCGGGAAGCCTCGCGCGATGCAGGGCACTTCGGCCATTCGGGGGGAACTCGCGGGCGGGCCGCCCGCGCTCCAAGGCCAATGTTTACCGCTGATATTTGAATGCCGGCTTGCTCATCGTCGAGGCGTAGAAAATGTTCGCGTTCGGATCCCAGGCGTAGTTCGGGCCGACGCGGCCGAAGCCGAAGCCGGGCGGCAGCGGCGCGGCGAGCGTCCAGGTTTTGCCGCCGTCCTTCGTTTCCTGAAATCCGCTTTTGCCCACGACGACGAAGTGCTTCTCGTCCTTGCCGAAGTAGGGACCGAAGCTCGCATCCACCGGCGCGCCCAGCGCAGACCACGTCGCGCCGAGGTCCGTGCTGGCGAGGAGACCCTTGCCGGTGGCCCAGTAGCCGGTGCCGTTAAAAACCACGGGCACGGCGGCGGCGGGCGTGTTCGTCGCGACCTGCGTCCACGTCGCGCCCGTGTCGGTGCTGCGGAAGATGCCTTTCTCCTTGGTCTTGGTGGCGACGAATGTCTTGCGGTCGAACACGCCGCACCCGCTGAAGCCCTTCTCCAAATCCTTCCACGTCGCGCCGCCGTCTTCGCGGGTGGTGAGCATGCCGCCGCTCTCGTGCCGGATCGCGAGCAGGCGCTTGCCCGTGTCGGCCCAGTCCACGCCGCGAAAGTCGAGATGGCTCACCTGGGATTTCGCCCACGTCGTGCCGCTGTCGGTCGTGTAGGCGCTGCTGCCGTAAATCATGAAGCAAAACATCCGCTTCCCCGCAGGATCGACCTGCAACGCCCAGCCCGTCTCGCAGCGCCCGCCGATGGTCTTCTCGTCCACGCGCGCGAAGGTCTTGCCGTGGTCGCTGCTTTTCCACAGACCGTAATCCGCGGCGACCATGAACACCTCGCCGCTCACGCGATCCACCGCGATCCCGGCGGCGGGTCCGTAAGTGCCGGGCTTGGGAAAGGACGTGGTGACGGAATCGGAGATGTTCACCCACTCGGCCGCCGCGGCGAATTGCGGCGTGACAAGACCGAGGGCGAGGGCGAAGGCAGAGGCCGTGGCGAGCGATGATTTCATAATGAGTTCAGGGTGTTCAGAGCGGTGACGCGCGGCACTTTCCTAATCTGGCGGGGGATTGCAATGAAGCAACCGGCGCTGCGTGTGCTGGCAATCGCTGCGAGAATTTTTGGGGGGCGACGGCAGAAAAATTGGGGCAAAAAAATAGCAGGAGAGGATTGTGCGCCCAACTCGTTCACCAGCCAACCGGGTCGTTCCTGCTGTCGCCCTCATCCCGCCCCATTTTTCCGCCCCCATTTTTCTGCCGTCTCCGGTCTTCCAGAGTTCCCAACCTCTGTCTGCGTGCTAACCTCCATCGAAATCAAATCCGTCCATCGTCTCGTGCCATGCCTATGAAATCGTTCGTCATCCTCCGCGCACCCCGTCACCCATTGCCTCTCTGTCACTGCTTCCGGCGCGGGCGGGCGGCGCTGCTGGCCCTCCTGTTACTGCCGTTTGCCGCGCCCGCCGCCACCTGGCAGACCAACACCATCGAGGGCTGGACCGTGCTCGTGAATGACCAACTGCTGCGCGACGACAAGACTCTGACCGCCACCGCGCTCGATCTGCTGCGCACGCAGTTGCAGGAGATCGCGCGCGTCGTGCCCGCCGCCGCGGTGGCGCGGTTGCGCGAAGTGCCGCTGTGGTTTTCGCCCGAGTATCCGGGCGTCCGACCGCGCGCGGAATATCATCCGGGCGCGGGCTGGCTCCGCGCCAACGGCCGCAATCCCGACATGGTCAAGGCGGTCGAGTTCACCAATGTCCGCACCTTCGCGGCGGAGACGCGGCGGATGCCCAACTTCGCGCTGCACGAACTGGCGCACGCCTATCACGACCGCGTGCTGGGCAACGGCCACGCGGGCATCAAGGCCGCCTACGAGCAGGCGAAGGCCGGCGGCAAATACGATCGCGTCGAGCGCCAGGATTCCGAGGGAAAGCGGCGCTTCGACCGTGCCTACGCGCTTACCAGCCCGCAGGAATATTTCGCCGAGACCACCGAGGCGTATTTTTCGCGCAATGATTTCTTCCCGTTCACGCGTGCCGAACTCGAACAGCACGATCCCGCGATGTTCAAGCTGCTCGGCGCGCTGTGGAATCCGGCCACCGCTGGCGCGACCGCACCCGCGACGTCAGCAGCCACCCCGCCCGCTCCCAGCGCCGCCGCCGCCGTCGCCGCGTCCACATCGGCGGCCCAGTCGTTGTCCGTCATCAGTCCGCCGCCGCCGGAATTGAACGCCCCCGCCTTTTACAAAAAGTATCTCGCTGCCGAGGGGTATCCGATTCTCGCGTCGGAGAAAGTGAACGACTACGCGCTGCGCGAGGCCGCCTATCTCATCAACCTGATGCTCGCCAAACGCCCGGACGTGCGCGCCGCGATGATCAAGAGCGGCTCGCGCCTGTGCATCATCGCGCACAACGAATTCACCACCGAGCTGCCGGGCTGGGAGCATCTGAAACCCAAGGATTACTGGGACGCCCGCGCGCGCGGCATGGGCGGCTCGCAGCGCGATCCCCTCTG
>BJHT01000462.1 GCA_014193395.1 Verrucomicrobiota bacterium | reverse complement strand
ACCCTCGACTTCCTCGTGGACTATCGCGCCAACCTCAACAACGACCAATTCACCTGGTCCATCACCCTCCGCCCCGCCTCCGACCTCCTCGGCGAAACCACCAAGACCGCCGCCATCTGGAACGCCCAAAAAGACTTCGGCGGCCCGTCCGTTCCAACCGCCCCACCCACCCTCACCCCCTGGGAACGCCTCACCCAAGTCCTCCTCGCCTCCAACGAATTCCTCTTCGTGGATTGATAAACGGTACCGCGATTTCGCAACTCATCATTAGTCCTTCACGATTCCAATGCCTCACCCACTCTACCTTCCCCGCTCCCGCCGCGACTTCCTCCTCCGCAGCGGCATGGGCATGGGCGCGCTCTCCCTCGCCAGTTTCCTCGGCGAGACCACCGCGTTTCTCCCCGACGCCACAGCCGCGTCGGCGTCCGCCTTCGCGCCCACCGACGCCAATCCCCTCACGTCGCGCCCGCCGCATTTCGCCGCGAAAGCCAAACGCGTCATCCACTTTTTCCTCAATGGCGGCCCGTCGCATGTGGACACCTTCGACCCCAAGCCCGCCCTCGCCCGCTACGCCGGCAAGCCGTTGCCCACACCCAATCTCCGCACGGAACGCAAGACCGGCGCGGCTTTTCCCACGCCCTTCAAATTCGCGCCGCACGGCCGGAGCGGCCTCGAGATCAGCGACATTTTCCCCAACGTCGCCCGCTGCGCCGACGACCTCGCGATCATCCGCTCCATGCAGGCCAACGTCCCCAATCACGAGCCATCCCTCATGCTCATGAACTGCGGCGACGCCGTCCAAAGCCGCCCCAGCCTCGGCTCGTGGGTCACCTACGGACTCGGCGCGGAAAATCAAAACCTCCCCGGCTTCATCGCCATGTGCCCCGGTGGTTATCCCATCAAGGACAGCGAAAACTGGCAGGCCGGTTTTCTCCCCGGCATCTATCAGGGCACGTTCATCGACCCCCAGCAGACCAGCGTCGAGAAGCTCATCGAGAACATCCGCAGCCACCACGCCACGCCCGCCGAACAGCGCGAACAACTCGACCTCCTCCTTGAACTCAACCGCGAACACCAACGCCAACGCACCCGCGACCCGCGCCTCGAAGCCCGCATCCAGAGCTTCGAACTCGCCTTCCGCATGCAGATGGAAGCCGCCGACGCCTTCGACACCAGTCGCGAACCCGAGCACATCCGCAACGCCTACGGCACCGGCGTCCACGCCCGCCAGACCCTCATCGCCCGCCGCCTCCTCGAACGCGGCGTCCGCTTCGTCCAGCTCTGGCACGGCGCCGGCCAGCCTTGGGACAACCACGACGACATCGCCAAACACGCCACCCTCGCCCGCCAGATTGATCAACCCGTCGCCGCCCTCATCCACGACCTCCGCCAACGCGGGATGCTCGACGACACCCTCATCCTCTTCGGCGGCGAATTCGGCCGCACCCCCACCATTGAATTGCAAAAATCCGGCACCCCCACCAAAGGCCGCGACCACAACCCCTACGGCTTCAGCGTCTGGCTCGCCGGCGGCGGGGCCAAAGGCGGCACCGCCTACGGAGCCACCGACGAATTCGGCTTCCGCGCCGCCGTAAACCCCGTCCACGTCCACGACCTCCACGCCACGATTTTGCACCTCCTCGGCTTCGATCACGAACGCTTCACCTACCGCTACGCCGGCCGCGACTTCCGCCTCACCGACGTCAGCGGCCGCGTGGTCAAAGACATCCTCGCCTGATCCTTGTAGGCGACGACGCCAGGGCCGGTTTGAAAACCCCGTTTGGCGTTCCGCGTTTACGCGGGTCACGAGGTGTGCGACCAGCGGGCGCCGTAATTTCGGCAGTCAGAACCCGCTCCCTCGCGGCTAAAGGGACTTCTCAAACCGACTGCAAGTCCCGACGAGCGCTGCCGGTCGCGCACCAACCGCGCTCACCCGCATCGCCACGGCTGACCTACTTATCCTTGCCCAGCGCCTTCGCAACGGCGGCTTCGAGCTCAGGACCACGCAGATTCTTGGCGATGACCTTGCCCGAGGCATCGAGAAGATAGGTGGCGGGGATCGAGTTGATGCCGTACTGCTGGGCGAGCTTGTTTTTCCAACCCTGGCCGTCGAAGAACTGCTTCCACGGCATCTCGTTCTTGGCGAGGAAACCGGTCAGCTTGTCTTTGTCGCTGTCGAGACTGATGCCAAGAATGTCGAAGCCCTTCCCCTGATATTTCTCGTAGGTCGTCTTGACGTTGGGCAGTTCGCGGATGCACGGCCCGCACCACGTGGCCCAGAAATCCACCAGCAGCACCTTGCCCTTGTAACCGGCGATGGAGAGCGGCTTGCCTTCCAGATCCTTCTCCGCGAAGTCCGGGAATTGCTTCCCGACCGCCATGTTCTCCTGCGCTTTCATGGACGCCACCTGCGCGTCCGCGTTCTTGGCGAATTTCGTGCCGGGAAAATCCTGACTCAATTGCTTCAGCAGTTCAGCACCCTTGGTCTCATCTTGGAACACCTGCAAATACAGCACCGCTTTCATGTAGGCGATGTTCGCGACGTCGTCAGTCTTCTGCTCTTTGTATTTGGCGAGCACCTTGTCGAATTCCGCCAACTCCGGCGCGAGGTCGGCCGGCGACTTTTTCCCATCTTTGAGCTTCGCTTTGATCAGGCCCACAATGCGGTCGAGATCGGCTTTCGGGCCATCGTCCGCGGCGGGGGCGGTGCCGGGCCAGACAAGCGCGGTGACGAGCAGGAGCAGGAGGGCGAGGAGACGGGTTTTCATGAGGTGGCAGGTTGAGGTTGCTGGATGGACGAAGCGCAGTTCCGAATGGGCTGAAGTTCGTCGTGGTTCACGGGGGGCAACATTGAACCCGCCGCCCGCGGCGTCAATCGCTCTGTTCGCCATCGCCCCGGCACCGGAGTGCGGCCGTCCCCGGCCGCAGCGACATCAGCACCGACGGGAAAGTGAGAGCAGTCAGCGTCGCCCTGCGCTCCACCGTGCTGCGCCCGGGGACGGGCGCACTCCAGTGCGAATTCCGCAGGCCGGATCAAATTCTTCCAACCCAAGGCTGCCCAGCAGCGGCCCGGGGCCGGCAATCAACGACTGCTGCAAAATTATGCGAGCCACCCGCCCTCCCCCCCGCGACCACTAATCACTAATTACTAATTACTAATCACTAATTCCTCCCCCTCCCCCCTCTTGACCCACATCAAGCCGATGCCCGGTTGCCGCGAGAAAAACAAATGCCCGCGTGACTCCGCCCGTCGAACCGCCAAACTAAAAAACGTCCGCCGCCATCCCATGAAACCTAAACTTACCCGTGCCTGCGCTTCCGCCTTTTCCCACCTGCTGGCGCTGATGATCGCGGCACAGTTGCTCGCCGCGGCGACCGCGCGCGCCGACGATTTCCAAGGCGCGACCCACCTGATGCCGTTCGATGAAGACACCATCGCCTACAGCAAAACCAAGGCGCAGGGATCAATCCCGACCTTGCAGGAGAAAATCGACGGCGGTCAGGTGAAGCTCAAATTCGATCCGCAGTTCGGCTACCTGCCCGCGGTGCTGGCGGCGCTCGGCGTGCCGAAATCATCGCAAGGCCTGGTTTTTTCCAAGACCTCGTTTCAGCGCGAACGCATCGCGCCCGGCCATCCGCGCGCGGTTTATTTCAATGATGACACCTACGTCGGCTATGTCCCTGGTTCGCCGTTGCTCGAGTTTTCCATCGTTGATCCCAAGCTGGGCGCGGTCTTTTACACGCTGGAACAGGCGGACGTCGCCAAGCCGCGCTTCTCGCGCAACGACCAGTGTCTCGAATGTCACGCCTCGGCCAAGACGATGGGCGTACCCGGTCATGTGATCCGCTCCTTCGCCACCGATGACAGCGGCGTCGTGGACCTCAGCTCGGGCGTGTCGCTCGTCACGCACCGCACGCCGCTGGCCGAACGCTGGGGCGGCTGGTACGTCACCGGCGAGCACGGCGCGCAGACCCATCGCGGCAATCTCGTGGGCAAGGCGGCCTACGCGAAGCAGGAGGAAAAACCCAATCACCTCGGCAATCTCACGAGCCTCGCCCGCTTCTTCGACACCCAGGATTATCTCCACGGTTCCAGCGACATCGTGGCGCTGCTGGTGCTCGAACACCAATATCACCTGCATAATTTCCTCACCCGCCTGAACTACGAAGCCACCGTTTCACTCCAGCAATACGGCCATCTCAATTATCTCAAGAGCAAGGTCGAGGGCTTGGTCCGCTACCTGTTGTTCGCCGAGGAAGCGCCCCTGACCAGCGCCATCACGGGCAACACCGACTTCGCGAAAACCTTCGCCGCCTCCGGCCCGAAAGACCGCCGTGGCCGCTCGCTGCGGGAGTTCGACCTCCGCACCCGCCTGTTCAAATACCCGTGCAGCTACCTCATCTATTCCCATGCCTTCACCCACCTGCCACCCGCCGCACGCGAGAAAGTCTATGCCCGCCTGCTCGAAGTCCTGTCGGGCAAAGACAGCAGTGCCGACTTTCAGAAAATCCCCTTCGCGACCAAGCAGGCCATCTTGGAAATCCTCGTCGATACCAAGCCAGATCTCCCCGCGAACTGGCGGTCGTGAGCCGCGCATCGGAGCGCGGCCTGCACCGACTGTTTGAAATCGTAGCGACCAGCCCGTAGCCGCCGACGTGAGGAGGCGGATTTCCCCGCAGTTCGCGTGGGTTCCATCCCCCTGCCAACCTACGATCGC
>BJHT01000461.1 GCA_014193395.1 Verrucomicrobiota bacterium | reverse complement strand
CGCGCACTGCGCGCTGCCGCCCGCGACATTGATCCAGGTCGCGGCGGCCATCCAGCCCTACGACGTGCTGTTCATCGAAGAACCGGCGGTGCCCGGAAACATCGAGGTCTTCAAGCGGCTGAAAGCGCAGATCAAAATCCCGCTCGCGGCGGGCGAACGCGACCGCACGATCTTCGGGATGATCGCGTATTTGCAGGAGCGCTGTCTGGACATTCTCCAACCCGATTGCTGCCACACCGGCGGCATCAGCCAGATGCGCAAAATCGCCACGCTGGCCGAGACCTATCACGTGCCGCTCGCGCCGCATTGCACGGCGAGCAACCTCGGCATCGCGGCGAGCCTGCACGCGATTGCGGCGGTGCCGCTGTTTCTCATCCACGAGTTTTATCCCGACAACATGGGCTTCAACCCGAAGAACATCGCGCGCGTGGACTGGCAGGTGGACAAGGACGGCTACGTCGGCCTGCCGCCCGGCCCCGGCCTCGGCGTCGAGATCGACGAGAAGCGGCTCGAGGAGGAGTCCGCCAAACCGCAGAGTTACAAGTGGCCGGGGCGGACGCTGCCGGATGGGTCGATCTCGGATTATTGAGGAAACGCGCGGTGATTCGCACGGATGGCGATTTCTCCAGCGTGACAATTTCCCGGCCGCAGCGAAAACTGAACACCTATGAAAACCGCGCCAGCCTTCAACTTTCCACCCGATGTTCCCATCTGGGTGGACCCGGAGCGCATGAGTGGAGCGCCCTGTTTCACAGGCACCCGCGTGCCGGTGGACAGCCTGTTCACCAACTTGGAGAGCGGCCTCAGCCTCGCGGAATATCTCGATTGTTTTCCCGACGTGACGCGGGAACAAGCCGTGGCCGTTTTGGAATACGCTCATAAGTCGGCGCTGCGGGCGGCATGAGAATTCTGCTCGACGCGTGCGTCCCGCGGCCGCTGCGCCAACATCTGCCGGGCCATGCAATTCACACCGCGCAAGAGATGGGCTGGGGAGGACTCAAAAACGGGGCGCTGCTCCAGGCCGTCGAGGCGCAGTTCGACGCGTTTCTCAGCAGCGATCAAAACCTCCGCTATCAGCAAAATCTCGCGGGGCGAAAACTGGCGATCCTGGTTCTGCCCACCAATGACTGGGCAACTCTCCGGCGCATGGCGGCCTCGATTGCGGCCCGCGTCGCGACGCTCCAACCGGGCGATTTTGTGGAGGTTCCCTTGGAGTGATCGCGAACCCGTTGCTTGGCGGCTGGCTACCGTCCGGCGGCAAGATCCAACAACCTGACGCTTAAGGCCGCGACGAAATGGGCCGAATCCATGGCGGGGATGGTGCGCCATCGTCAGCGGGAACCGCTGCCCAAATGCCATCGGCACTGGCTCTCCGTTCGGCGGCGACTGACCGCTCTAGATGATTGCTTGCCTTGATTTCATTGCGTTTCGCAGACGTTGCCGCGCCCGGCTGGCCGTCTGCGTTTGCCTGCTCGCGCTCACAGCTCGGGGACAACAGCCGCCCGCGCCGCCCCTCGCGCCCGCCCCCGCCGGTCCGCGCCTGAACTTGAGCGCCCCCGCGATGCCCGAGGCGCTCGCTCTGGTGATGCAGATCACCGACAAGCTGCGGCAGTATGTTCTAACCAGCGAACTGGCCAGCGTTCACAACCAGGATATGGCGCTGAACATGGCGCTGACGGGCCTGCTGAAAGACAGCGACAAAATCGCCGAAGAGCGGCGGGAGCAGTTCAAGGTCGAGGTCGTGCAGATCGCGCGGAAAGTTTCCAAGCTCCACACGGCGGCGGATGCCAACGACCAGGCCGGAGCGCAGGCGCAGTTGTCGGTGGTGCAGGACGCGTTCACGCAGCTCAAAAAACATTTTCCACCGGAGATGCTCAAGGCGGCCACGCTGCTGGCGGACCCGAATTGCAACCCCGCCACCGCCGGACAAACCAACGGACTGGCCGCGCTCCACCTCGCCGCCACGGCCGCGCAGCCGACCATTCGCGCCACGGTCCAGATGACCGCGCCACTGACGCAGGGCGAGCCGAACCAGGCCATCCTCAAACTCACGCGCACCAACGGCGCGCCGCTGCTGGCGGGCGAATTGCAGGAGGTTCATCAGGCGCGGATTCATCTGCTCGTCATCGAGCCGAGCCTGACCGATTACCACCACATCCATCCGCAGCCCACAGCGATGCCGGGTGAATACGCCTTTGCCTTCACGCCGCGCAGGACCGGCGCGTATCGCATCTGGGCGGACATCCGGCCGGCACCGATGAATTTGCAGGAATACGCGCTCGCGGACCTGCCGGGGCTTGGACCCACCTCCGGCTTGAACGACCGCACGCCCACGTCGCGCGTGCGCGTGGACGGCTTCGAGTACGAGCTGACGTTCACCACGCCCACGATCCAAGCAGGCGTCGTCACCATTGCACGCCTCCGCGTCACCGGCCCCGATGGTCGCGGCTTCGAACAACTCGAATCGCTGATGGGCGCCTACGCGCACCTGGTGGGGTTTCACGAAGATTTTCAGACCGTGCTGCACCTGCATCCGCGCGGCGCGCCCGCTGCCGGCCCGCAGGCGCGCGGCGGACCCGAGCTCGAATTCCAGCTCTTCGCCCTCAAGCCCGGCTTCTACCGGCTCTTCGCGCAGGTGCAGATCGGCGGCATCTCGCGCTTCGCACCGTTTGGTTTGCAGGTCCTCCCCTATTCCCGTTCGTCTCCGCGATGAGCCTGATTCGCCGGGGCTTTTCGCCGCCGGCAAGACACGAACCGTAGCTGGCGCGGGGAGGCACGCCTCCTCGACGACCAATTTTGGATCGGCTGGCACGACTACAGCCCACGAGCTTCCAACTGCTGGTGGAGTTCGAGCAACTGTTCCTGGCTGATCTTGCGGCCTTCATCCATGCGTTTCATACGCGCACCAAGACGGGCCTTGCGCTGCTCATCCCGCTCATTCGCGAGATGCTGAAGATAGGCCGTGGCGAAGAACCGGTCATCGTCGCTCATCGCGTCGATCTGCTCTTTTACCTGGGCAGTTGTCATGATCGGAGGATGACGCTGGACGCCAGAACCGGCAATTATTGAGAGCCGGAAACCCACGCCGGGGGGGCATCACACTTACTTGCTGCCGATCCTCCTTCTCATTAGCACCCGGCTTCAGCCGGGTGTTTTGGAAGGCAAAGCGGCACAACCGCTTTAGCGGTTTTTCCGTCTCGCCGCTGCGGTTTAGGCATTCGCCAAAGCCGTTAAAACGGCTGCCCGATTCTCTCCCCGAGCAACACCCGGCTGAAGCCGGGTGCTAATGAGAAGCACCAAAAAACTGAGCAGCGTCCCGGTCGCATCGCCCCATGTCCGCGGTTGTTCCACGAGCAGCGGGACGATACTCTCGGCACATGACAACGACCGTCACCGAGACCAATCAGGTGAGTATTCCGCCGGAGATTGCCCGGGAGTTTGACATCCATCCGGGGACCCAACTGGAGGGGGCGAATGGGGGTGATGGAATCATCGCGGTCAAACCGTTGCCGAGTCGCGGCGAACTGGCGCGGCAACTTCTGGGCGCGGGCCGGCGCTGGCTCAAGCCGGGGGTGGATCCCATTGCGGAGTTGATCCGCGAGCGGGAACAGGATGAGCAACGCGAACAGGCCGACGGGCAGCGATGACGCATCTCTGGTTCATCGCGATCCCCATTTCGCCGGCATCCCCGCACATCTTCTGAAGCAGGAAGTATTGCCGGCGAAGTGATCGGGGTACGGGTTGGTGACCTCCTCTCCCGCGCGGACCCCTACTCCGGCAGCCCAAGTCTCCGAGCCTGCTTCACCCGATCAATTCATTCAGCACGTGCCCGGTGGGCACCAGCGGGTGCGGGCGGTCGAGGACGTCGTAGATGTTCATGTGCGGGTCCACGCCGAGGAGGTGGTAGAGCGTGGCGATGATGTCGCCGGGTGAGACGGGGCGTTCGGACGGCACCGAGCCGGTGCGATCACTCGCGCCATAGACGAGGCCGCCTTTGATGCCGCCGCCGGCGAGGAGGATCGAGTAGCACGAATTCCAATGGTCGCGGCCCGCGTTGGCGTTGATGCGCGGCGTGCGGCCGAAATCGCCAAGCACGGCGACGAGGGTGCGGTCGAGCATCCCGCGCTCGGCGAGTTCCGTGAGGAGGCTGCTGGCGGCGGCATCGAACTGCGGGAGCAGCGTGTTCTTGAGCTTGTTGAAATTGTCGCCGTGCGTGTCCCAGGTGGCGTTGGCGTCCGGCGCCCAGGACATCGTGACGACGCGCGTGCCGGCCTCGATGAGCCGGCGCGCGAGCAGCACGCTCTGACCGTAAATGTTGCGGCCGTAGGAATCGCGCACGCGGGCCGGCTCGCGGTCCATCTGGAAGGCCCGCTGCGCGGCGTCGGTGGTGAGCATGTCGAAGGCGCGGCGCTGGTGGGCGCTCATCACGTCGTAGGCGAGGCTCGCGCGGCCCTGCTGGAGTTCGAAGGAGCGTTCGAGATTCGCGAGCAGTTCGCTGCGCCCGGCCATGCGCGACGGCGGGACTTCCTCGGGCAGCGCCAGATTCCGCACGCGGAAGTTGGCTTCGTTCGCGTCCTCGAGCACCCAGAACGGATCGTGATTCCCGCCGATGATGCCGCCGATGAAGCCCGGCTGGAGCGGGCCGCCCGCGCCTTCCTTGGTCTGGTAGGGCAGCGCGACGTAGGGAAAGGCGGCGGGCGCAGCGGGCCGCAGCTTGGCGAGGACGGAGCCGA
>BJHT01000460.1 GCA_014193395.1 Verrucomicrobiota bacterium | reverse complement strand
CACGCCACCGCACCAGAACTTGAACGTACGGGACGCGCTGGCACTGGGCGGCAGCGTGAACTCGTGACGGTACCAGATGACCCCGCGGAAGAGCGGGAGACCCTGCTCGTCGAGACTGGCCGATTAGGTCTTTGGCGGCTGCGAGCGGGCCGACATGGGATCCGGGATCTTGCCGGGGGATTTGGTTCCGCCGGGAACGGCTTCGAGATGCGCGGTCCAAGTGTCGGGAAATTGGTACCCGACCACGCCTTCGCGGGCGATGCGTCCGGCGTCCTTGAGGGCGCTATGGTGGAACAATTCGAAGTAGCGCTCGATGTTCGGCGACCACTCGCGGTTGGGTCCGAAGAACACCAGGTATTTTGCTTAGCCGGCCTGGTAGTTCGCCACGAAGGCGGCGCCCTGCCGCTCGGCTTCGGTCAGTGCGCCTTCCAACTTCGCCATGATCTCGGGATTGAGTATGCGGTGCATGGCCCAAACACCGCCGGCGAAGGCCCGGGTGGATTCGTAGGCGTTCTCCAAGGTGGTGTCATAGCGGCGCATGGCCGCGGCGGCGGGTGACGAACTCGGGAGCGGATTCCACGCGGCCCGCGACCACCGTGATGGTTTTTCGCGGTGGCACGATTTCGCCGATGATTCCCGGCGCGTACCAACGCACTCCCAGTGCATGCAGCAAATGTGCGGCCGCGTAATAGACCGCGCGCCGCGACTGGCCGTGCAGCACGATGCGCTGCGCCGACACGTCCACGACGTAGGTGTCCCCGAACTCGGTGGGACGCGTGATCGCCACGGCACCCGGCGCGCACCCGACATAGATGGGGAGCAGGCCGACCACCGGCTTGGGACCGACCGGAATGGTCGCGCCACTCATCCGGCCGAGATCGGTCGCGACATCTTCCGCGGCCCATTGCAGCAAGGTTGCGCGCGGGGTCCAATTGAAGAGATCCGGCTCTGGGAAGGAACTCTCCGCGCCCACCACCACGCAACACTTCGGCTCGCCATTCTCAGTCAAGGCCACCGTCGCCGCCGAATCGCGCACGGCCAGCGCGAGAACCAGCGCCAGCAGGACGACCCACAACGCAGCGCGCGGGCCGGACCTGCAGCCCACGGCGGCGACGGTGGTTGGCGCAACGGAGGTCGCGCAAAAAACACGGGGCCTCTCCGGCGCGGAGCATGGTAACTGTCGCGGGATCATGGCCCGAAACTGTCGGCCCGCAGCGTTCAGTATCGATGAATTTCCCGAAGCAGAATTAGGGCCGCGACAAGTTGCCCTGTCAGAGGGGGCAGTTCTGACCGCTTTGTCGGCGAACAACGCGCTGGTCAGTGCCGCAGTGGCCTCCGGTTGGTCGGCGGCGGTAAACGAGGAGGAGACGAGTTCCAACATCGCGGCGAAACTGTGGGAACGGAGGAAGCGGTGTCGTACGCGGAGCGGACCGGGAAAGGCGGCAGAAAGAGCGGCGCAGAAAATTGTGTCCGCCCGAAGCTCTTGCTTCCTTCCCGTCCCCATTCCTTTGCCTCCATTTCTTTGCCCTAAATTTCCCCGCCAATCCTCTGTGCCTCCGGTGTGCTCCCATCGTTGTGCCTGAATTCAGCATTGTCTTTCCCCGCCCGCCTCGCCAACGCTGCGCGCCTTTATTATGCAAAAACACCTCCTCAAATCCTCCCTGCTCGTCGCCGCGCTCCTGTGCGGCACCGCCGCGCTCACGCTCGCGGCGGATAAAAAGCCTGCCGACAAAAAGCCCGCGGCCAAGCCCCGCGCCGCCGGCACCAAGTGGGACAACATGGACCTTGGCGCGTTTTATTCCGGCGGCCTGAACGTCCCAGGCGACAAGGGCAATCCCGCGTGGCGACCTGCGCTCAAGGGCCTCTCCATTCGCGTCGGCGACAACGACGAGGCCACGGTCTGCTTCGACACCGAACGCCTGCGCCTCGCGCTCGCGTGGAGCGGCGGCTTCATCAAGCTCGCCACCGGCCGCGAAGGTCTCGAGGGCGTCGCGCAGCCCGTCGGCGACGTCGCCTTTTCCTCCAGCGTGCTCCCCGGTTGGGCGGACAAGGACGGCAAATTCGTCGAGCCGAAACCGCCGTTGAAGGAAGGCAACGAACTTGTCTCCTACGGCCCGCTCCCGCGCGACTGGGCCAAATGGCGCGGCCTCTATGTCAATGGCAAGCGCACCATTCTCTCCTACACCGTCGGTGCCGCGAACGTCCTCGAACTGCCCGGCTTCGATTCCGCCAGCGGCACGTTCACGCGCACCTTCGAGATCACCGGCGCGTCCGGCCCGCTCACGCTGCTCGTCGCCGACAACAAATTGCCCGCCGAAAAATCCCTCGTCGTCCGTGTGGTCGGCGACGTGAAGAACCGCACCGAAACCACCGCCGAAGGCCGCACGCTCCTCCATTTCTCCGAGCTTCCCGCGACTGCAAAATTCCAGGTCGCCATCTGGACCGGTGACAAAGCCGCCGCCGCTCAGGCCGCCAAAGCCACCCTCGTCCCCGCGCCCGACCTCGCCCCGCTCACCAAGGGCGGACCCGCCCGCTGGACGCCCGTCCTCGAGACCAAAGGCGTCCTCGGCACCAACGACGGCCCCTACGTCGTGGACACGATCACCCAGCCCGACCTCGACGCGAACCCATGGAAATCCTGGATGCGCTCGAGTGGCTTCGACTTCTTCAAGGACGGCACCACCGCCGCGCTCTGCTCCGTCAGCGGCGACGTCTGGATCGTCTCCGGCATCGACGACAAGCTCGAGCACATCAAATGGAAACGCTTTGCCACCGGCCTTTTCCAGCCCCTCGGCCTGAAGATCGTGGATGAAAAAATCTACGTCCTCGGCCGTGACCAGATCACGCGCCTGCACGATTTGAACGGCGACGGCGAGGCCGACTTCTACGAAAACTTCAACAACGACGTCGCCATTTCCTCGCACTACCACGAGTTCTGCCTCGACCTCCACACCGACTCGAAAGGCAACTTCTACTTCGCCAAGGGCGGCAATCTCGGCAAAGCGAAACACCAGCACCACGGCGCATTCCTCCGCGTTTCCAAGGACGGCAGCAAACTCGACGTCGTCGCCTACGGCCTCCGCGCACCGAACGGCGCGTCCGTCGGACCCAACGACCAGTTCACCGTCAGCGACAACGAAGGCAACTGGGTCCCCAGCTCGCGGGTGAGCCTCGTGAAGCCGGGCGGCTTCTACGGCCACGTCCACACGGCGCACACCGAGACGCCGCCGACCAATCACGACGCCCCCATCTTCTGGCTCCCGCACACCTACGACCTCGACAACTCCAGCGGCGGCCAGGTCTGGGTCACCAGCGACAAATGGGGGCCGTTCAAGGGCGATCTGCTGCACACCTCCTACGGTGCGTGCGCGCTGTTCAAGATCGGCATGGAAGAAGTCAACGGCCAGGTCCAGGGCGGCGCGGTCAAGCTCCCGCTCAAGTTCGAGTCCGGCATCATGCGCGGCCGCTTCAACGACCGTGACGGCCAGCTCTACCTCTGCGGCCTCGTCGTGTGGCAGTCCAAGGGACCGCGCACCGGCGCCTTCCACCGCGTCCGCTACACCGGCAAACCCGTCCACCTTCCGCGCGACATTCATGTGAAACCCAACGGCCTAGAAATCACCTTCACCGGCGAACTCGAAACCTCCGCCGCCAGCGACCTGCAAAACTACAGCGTCGAACAATGGAACTACCGCTGGACCGGCAGCTACGGCTCCAAGGAATACTCCGTGACCAACCCCGACAAAATCGGCCACGACCCCGTCGAGGTGAAATCCGTCCGCGTCCTCGCCGACAAGAAAACCGTGTTCCTCGAAATCCCCGCCATCCAACCCGTCAACCAGATGCGCGTCCGCTTCACCCTCAAAGCCGCCGACGGCTCGCCGATCAACACCGAGATTCACAACACGATCAACAAGGTGCCGGGGAAATAACCGCCACCGCCACGCGCCGCCGACTCCAGCCCCGCCGGTTCACGCCGGCGGGGTTTTCTTTTTGCGAAGAGCGCAGCTTACCTTCCCGCACCGATGGGCCCGTTGGCGCAGTCTCGCAGGGACGACCGACAATAGCCCAGCACTTCAGTGCTGGCTTGGCGATCCGTGAACCGGAAAGTCCCGGCAGGGACGACAGAAGCGAAACGGTCCCCGGTTTCTATCGTCCCTGCCGGGACTCAGTTCGGCCCCGGAGCGAACCCAGCACTTCAAGTGCTGGGCGATTATCTTTCGCCCTCCGGGCCTTCCTCCACCGCGACACCGTGGGCGTGGAACTGCGCGATCACTTCCGCCAGCGGCGTCTCCGTGGTGAAGCACAGATCCGCCGCCGCGGGCTTCGGTTCACAGCCCCAGGAAAGGGTTGATGACTTTCACCCCGTCGTAGTCCTGCCCATGGTTCAGCTCTTCCGAGTAGAGCACCTTGCAACCTAGCGCTTGGGCGGCGGCAAGGATTGTGGCATCCCGGTGGGAAATTTGATGCCTCCGCCGTAGCGCCACGGCGGCCAGGATCAGCGGGAGCGAGACCGGCAGCACCGTCACTCCGGCGGCCATTTCCAGCGTGGCGTCGATATTGGCCTCGCTGATGCCCAGCGCCTGCTTCCGCAGCGCGTTGGCGATGTATTCCTGCAACACTTGGGCGGACAGCGCGAAGGGCGCGGCCAACATCAACTCCTGGGCCGCCCGCCGCTTCGCCCGGTCCGCCACGGCGGCGGAGCCGGCATAGAGGAGAACAGTGGCGTCCAGAAAGGCCTCAGCGGTCATAAATCTCCTCCCGCGTG
>BJHT01000459.1 GCA_014193395.1 Verrucomicrobiota bacterium | reverse complement strand
TGCACCCGCGGTCGGGCCGATGGGGCACGGCTCGTTGAGATGCAGCAACCACTCGAGACTTTTCAGGTTCAGCTCCGAAGCCTCGTTCTGGTTTGAAGAGAGTTTTGTGCCGTGGATGGTTGGCCAGTGCTGCCGAAGCCAAGCATCATCATCCGTGGCAAAGCCCAACGGCGGTGCCTCCCCCGCTCCATCCATTATCAGTCCGACAGCCACCCAGTTCATGAACCTCCGGCGCTTGTCCGCATCTTCGAACAGCGCACGATACAATGTGGGGCGAGCAATCTCTATCATTACCAGCTTCGCCAGTTGGGTCGGCGTCACCGGACCGTCGCTCTTCAGCCCGAGTTGGTGGCCGATGTGGAGCTGGAGTCGGAGCAGGTTTTGATAGTGTTTTAACCGTCGCGGATTATTTCCGAGACACGGTGCGGCCACCCGGAGCGCGTTCTGTAGCAGTCCCGATCCATCCACTTCCTTTTCCAAGACGCTCGCTTCCTCCGCCACTTCGTCAGCTGACTTTTGCGCTGATTTCGCCTTCTCGTCAGTTGTCTCTGTCGGCTTGGGCATTTCCACCGACGGCTTTAGAGCCGGACTACCATCGGTTCCACTGGGCTTCGATTCAGGTGCGTCTTTGTTGGTAGCGGTTTCTTTTGGGGTGGTGATCGCCGCAGTTTGATCCAGAGGCGTACCCATTGGTGCTTTCGGAGCGGGATTGTCGTCGGGCTTGGCTGCTGATCCTTCTTTTTCGGCGGAGCTTTCCTTCTGGGCCACGATCGATCCGGGCTGGTCTAGCACCGTGCTCCTAGGTGCGAGCGCGTTGAAGTATTTCTCCAAGCCCTCCCCTTGCACCCGCGGCAGACGGAATGGCACATGGATAAATTTCTCCAGGTATTCGTAGCCGAATCGGATGCCGCCGTCGGTGCGACTGAGCTTGGTGCTGCGGCCTGCCTGCAAATACGGCAGTACAGTTGCGTGCTTTGCCGCTACTCCCGCCGCAACCTTCTCCCGGTCCAAGGCACGGACGAAAACAAGGGGCAAACGTGGCTGTCCATCCTCGCCGGTTGCCCCGCTCATTACCAACGCGAGGCTCTCCAGCAACTCGCCGGCGCGCGGCGCGGCGCAGCGATCCAAGTCATCCACAAACACAAAAATCTTCTTCTCCTTGGGCGCGTAGGCTCGCACCAGATTCGCGAAATTCCGCTGGAATCGCTCGATGGCACTCACCTTTGCCGCATAGTCCCCTTCCTTGGTAATAGCGCGTAACTCTTGGAGCGCATCCAGCCCAAGCTTGTTCCATGCTGTGCGGAATAGGAGAAAGAGAATGCCCAGGTGGAAGCCTGTCGTCACTGTCCACTTCAGGAACTCAGCCACGCTTTTCACGCCGGCGCCATCCTCCACTGTCAAGTTGAAGGCGAACTTCAACGCGGCCGGTGTCAACTGCCGGCCGAAATACATCCACAGGACGGCCGCACCTACCAGCACTGCGACCTTCACCCACCCACCAAACTCGCCTGTTTTCCTTCGGTAGCGAAAGTCGGCCACCCTCCCTGCCAGCCAGCCCTTGGGCCGCAAGGATTCCGTCAACGTCACCGCGAAGGCAGCCCACATAGATTCCCCGGCGTCGTGCCGCCACGGGTTGAACCACACCGTCGCCGCGTCGCGGCCTAACGCCTCCTTCACCTGCAAGAGAAATGACGACTTGCCGGTGCCCCACTCGCCTTCCACAGACAGAGTGAATGGTGCTTCTGTCTTTTCGGCTGCGAGGAACTCGGCGACGCCTTTCGCCAGCGGGAAAAAACCAAGTTTGTCGTCCCCGGTCGGCTGGTCGGTCGCGCCGTGATTCTCGAGTACTGCCCGTTCGCCCCCTTTGCGAACACGAAGTGTTGGAACCACGGCCTGATTGGGCGGAGGACCCAGTTCGCCGCGGTGAGTCTCAGGTGCCGCACGTGTCTTTGCCGTCCGAAGTTCGGCCGATGGGGTTGCGGCTATGCTCGAGCGTGCGCTTAGCCAGCGTCTAATGACGGCCTCACAGTCATCCCAATCCACATCCCCAATAAGAAAACCGTCATACCGATGCCAAACGCCGTCCTCTTTGAAAACGTCTCCGCTGGACCAGTCGGGTATTACATTGCCAGGGAATGGCCATAGTGGCCGGATAAAATATCGCCGCCCACTAAGTTCGACTGAGTCTTCAAAATCGGATAGATCAGCGGCGGCGGCAGCGGCGTAGATATCCCTGGCGTCCCGGTCGGAGACTGAGTTGGTCGCGGCGTAGCCGACGGAATAGGTGTCCGAAGCGGTAGTGGCAGTGTGGCTGGATGAATAGGTGGCGACCGCTTGAGCGGCGGCGGCGGCAGCAGCAGCACCAGCACCAACTTCTGCTTTCTCGGCTGCGTCGAGTGTTATGGCGTTGCGGGCCCTTACGGCAGCAACATCCGCGGCGTTTGCCGCTGATTCAGTGGCTTCGGCTAACGCGGCGTCAGAGACAGAGCTTTCGTACTTATCGTTGGAACGTCCTTCTATATACTTGCTGGCGACAAGTAGGGCTTGTTCGACGTCTTGAGTCTCACCGCCGTTTGCCCGCGCATACAGGGTAAAAACCCGCCATGCGCAGCGCGTGGCAAAGCCGGCGCATGCCCGCCGCCACTCTTTTTCGGTAGGTAACCGTCTTCTCAGTGCCACCAACCGTGCACGCACTTCTTTCGGCGAGAGCCGTTTATCGATAGTTTTCTGTTCCACAGTGGTAGGGATCCTAGCGCGGCCCTTTCACCACACAAGCCAGAGTTTATTTTCCTCAGTGTTGCCGATGCCCGGAACTAATCCGAGATGGGATCAGTTCTTGATAATCGCTACTTCCTGCGAGGTTTCCTCCAGCGACAGCAGGTGGTTCAAAGCACCGCAGCTCACCATTCCTCGGCATTCCGCGATGCACTCCGCCCTTAGCATCATCTCTGTCCGCAAACGCGTCGCCAAAGGAACTTTGGCCGCATCTTCTCTTGGCCGGGATTGCGATCAGCTTCCCACCAACGCCTCGAACTTCGATCTGAGCACTCGCTTCGGGCCTCATGCCACCGCCTCTTTGATGATCGGTGCGTGCTCGGCGATGAGGCTGACGGGGCGGTTGTTGAGGGTGTGGAGGCGGGTCTCGGGGTCGATGCCCATGAGGTGGTAGAGGGTGGCGCCGAAGCTTTCGACTTTGTAGAACTGGTCGGTGACTTGCTCGCCGAGTTTGTCGGTTTCGCCGACGACGGTGCCGCCGCGGAATCCACCGCCGGCGGCGATGGCAAACTGGGCGTAGTCCCAGTGGTCGCGGCCGGGGTCGGTGCCGTTGTCGAACTTGGGTTTGCGGCCCATCTCGCCGAGGGCGAGGACGATGGTGGTGTCGAGCAGGCCGCGCTGGTCGAGGTCTTCGAGCAGGGAACTGAAGGCGGCGTCGAACTTGGGGATCATGCGGCGGCCGGTGGAGAAGTTCTTACCATGCCAGTCCCAGTAGCCGTAGCTGAAGTGAACGACGGGCACGCCGGCTTCGATAAGGCGGCGGGCCATGAGGAAGTGTTTGGAATTGCCGTCGTTGGTGTAGTCGATTTTGGCCGGGTCGTTGGCGGTGTAGCGTTGGAGGGTCGCTTCCTTCTCCTTGGATAAGTCGAGGGCTTCGCGGAGGCGGGGGGAGCGGAGCATGTCGAAGGCGGTCTGCTGGTGTTTGTCGAGGCCCGCGATGACGGGGTCGAGCTGGTCCTGGGTGCGGAGGCGGCGGTCGAGGGCTTTCAGGAGGTCGGCGTTGCGCTCGAAGCTGGGGAGTTCGAGTTGGGGCTTGAGCATTTTCGCGATGTCATCTTTCTGCTGGAGCGGGTCGAAGATGAGGGGCGCGTGGGCGGGGCCGAGGAAGCTGTTGGCGATGGAGTTGCCGATGTGGTGGTCGATTTTGTTGAGCACGGCGAAGGTGGGCAGGTCCTTGGGGCCGGGGCGGAGCTTGCTGAGGACCGAGCCATACATCGGATATTCGTCGGTGCCGGACGGGAGGCGCGGGTTGCCGGTGAGCCAATACATGGGTGCCCGGGCGTGGTCGCCGGGCTTGTTCATGGTGGTGACGGAGCGGATGACACAATATTTGTCGGCCATCTTGGCGAGCTTGGGCATGTGCTCACAGACTTGAAGGCCGGCGACATTGGTGCTGATGGCTTTGTAGGGAGAGGCGTAGCCGCTGGGTGACTGCGGCTTCATGTCGAACATGTCGGTGTGCGGCGGGCCGCCGGCCATCCAGACGACGAGGAGTTGCTTCGCCTTGGGGGCGCGGAGCTTGATGCCCTGATAGGCGGCGGCGAGGGCGGATTGCCGGGCGCTGATGACATCGAGGGCGCCAAGGCCGCAGAGGCCCAGGCCGCCGATGCGGAGGAAGTCGCGGCGATTGGCGCGGCGGAAGGAGGAGCAAGCGGTGTTCATGGGTGGGTTAGTTTGTATGAATTATTGCGAAAGTTCGTGCCGAAGCCGCCGGAATGAGTAGCGCCTCTGTCTCCCTCGCCCCGTGAGGCACGAACGGGGAGAGGGTCGGGGAGAGGGGTGCCCCACTCGTTCCAACGGGCTTGACGTGGCCACGCGCCTCCTCTCCCCAACCCTCTCCTCCGTTTCGAACGGAAGAGAGGGAGTCGGAGGAATGAGTAGCGCTTCCTTCTCCCTCGCCCCGTGAGGCACGAACGGGGAGAGGGCCGGGGAGAGGGGTGCCCCACTCGTTCCAACGGGCTTGAGGTGGCCACGCGCCTCCTCTCCCCAGCCCTCTCCTCCGTTCCGAACGGAGGAGAG
>BJHT01000458.1 GCA_014193395.1 Verrucomicrobiota bacterium | reverse complement strand
CCATCCAGCTTGTGGCGACGAGCCGTCGCCACCCCGATTCCAAGCCCGCGAGATGGCGGCGGGAGTCCGGTTGGGATTCGGCTCGGGATTTACCAATAGGCATGGGTACCGAATCTGACATCGCCAGTAGCATCGCGTGCTACGGCTGGTATGCCGCACACAGCCGCGCACCGAACTGGTCGCGCTGGCGTGACGTACCCGGACCACCGACAAGGGAAGAGTTAGAGTCTCGTTACCTCGTCTCCTACAAGGGTTCGGGAAGGCATCGGACCAGAACTTCATCGCTGTGGTCGCGGCGCTTTCCCCCGCAAAAGCGGCTCGCGATCCGCGCACCGGGCTTGACCGGTCAGCGGCTTCGCCAAACGCTCGCGACATGATCACCACGCACTCGCGCCGGCGCTTTCTCGAATCTTCACTCGCACTTGGCCTCGCCGGGATGTGCGGCCCGGCGGGCGTGAGGCAAGCGCGCGCAGCGGCGGCGACGCTGGATTCTCCGCTGTCGCCGCCGAATGAAAAAATCCGCAAGGCGCGCGAGGTTGCGTTGTCCGTGCTCAAGCCGGGCGCGCGCGATCTCGAGGTGGGGATGGGCTTGCACGCGGATGCGCTGGTGTTCGAGAGCTACGGCTTCGCCCCGCGCGCGGCGCTGGATGGCGCGAAGCTGGCCGCGTTGATCGAGAGCGGCGCGGCGGAGGCGGAACTGACGGACTGGCGCGAGGAGATGTCCATGACGCGCTGGGCCACCGACGCGGGTGAGCGGAAGGAGTTTCTCGAGGCCATGCGCGCGGCGGGCGTGACGTGCATTTTTCAAAACGCCGGCGAGGAGGGCAGCGATCCTCTGCGATTGATCAAGCGGCTGGCGCGGTTCACGTACGCGACGGACCTGGCGCGGGCGGATTGCTTCAAGGCCGTCAGCCCGGACGACATCGTGGCGGCGAAGCAGGCGGGGCGGCGCTGTCTTTATTTCACCGGGAACGGCGTGCCGCTGCGGCAGCAATGGGAGAGCACGCGCGACGAACTGCGGTTGATCCGCATTTTTCACCAGCTCGGCATCCGCATGATGCACCTGACTTACAATCGGCGGAATCCCATCGGCGACGGCGCGGGCGAACCGGGCGACGCGGGCCTGAGCGACTTCGGACACGCCGTGGTCGCCGAGCTGAATCGCGTGGGCGTAATCGTGGATGTGGCGCACTCGGGCTGGCGCACGAGCCTCGAGGCGGCCAAGGCCTCCAAGCGGCCGATGGTCGCGAGTCACACGACGTGCGCGGGATTGTACCGGCATTTTCGCGGCAAGCCGGACGACGTGGTGAAAGCCATCTGCGACACCGGCGGGCTGATTGGGATCTGCTGCATTCCGCGGTTTCTGGGCGGCGCGGGAGATATTGGGGCGTTCCTCGATCACCTTGATTACGCGGTGAAAAAATTCGGCGCGGACCATGTGGCCATCGGGCCGGACATTTCCTACACCTCGCGCAACGACGAAGCCGAACGCGCGAAGCTTCCGAAACGCCCCGCCGGCACGTCGTCGGCCGCGCGCTGGGAGCATCTCTGGCCCGTGGACGACTACCGCCCGAAGCCGCACGCCGAGCAGAGCCTGGCGTGGACGAACTGGCCGCTGTTCACCGTGGGCCTCGTGCAGCGCGGCCACTCCGAGGCGACGATCCGGAAAATTCTCGGCGAAAACATGCTGCGCGTGGCGCGGGCGAATTTCCGCGGCGAGTGAGTGCGGGCGACGACGGACCGCATCCGACCAAAGCACGAACCACGCGCCCCAATGCCGCACCCTCATCCGTCCGATCGCCTGCCCCTTCCGACACCCCGCCAAATCACTCCCCTCCCCTGCCCCATTGTCTGCCCCCATTTTTCTGCCGACCGCCCCTCCCCTTTTTGCTCCGCCTCCTGCTCCCATTTTCCTGCCAGCCCATCCCCGCCTTGACTCGCCCACCCATCGTGCCTACGCTCCCACCATGCACCCCTCACCACTGCGCCTCGTGGCCATCACAGCCCTTTTCTTCTCCGCCGCCCTCCTCTCCGCCGCCGTCCCCGAGCCACTCTTCCGCGAAGACCTGAGCGTCACCATCCCCCACGTCTCCACCGACAAGTCCGTCCGCTTCGACTACGATCTCGTCTATGTCCGTGCCCCGCGCGCCGGCGACGAAATCCACAAACGTTTCTACACCGACTTCTCCACGCCCGTCACCATGGAGCCGGGCGCGGACCTCATGCTGCTCCACCCCGATGGCACCGAGGAACTCCTCGTCGCCGGCGGCGAAGGTTCCATCACCGACCCTGTAGTCTCCTACGATGGTCAGTGGGTTTACTTCTCCCATCTCTATAATTTGCAAAAAGCCAACCAATGGTCCCCGCCCCGCGGCGGCGCGGACATTTTCAAAATCCACGTCAAAACCCGCCGCGTCGTCCGCCTCACCGATCAGACCTTCACCCCCAACACCGGCGCGGCCAATTGGTCCGATGACTTCCGCACGCCGCAGCCCGGCCGCACACACTTCGACTACGGCGTTTTCAACATGGGACCGTTCCCGCTCCCCGGCGGACGCCTCGTCTTCACCAGCAATCGCGACGGCTTCCGCCCTTCCAAAGGCTATCCCGCCATCGCCCTCCAGCTCTTCGTGATGGATGACTCCGACACCGGCCTCGGCGCGAACGTTGAGAAAATCGGCCATCTCAACCTCGGCTGCGCGCTGCATCCCGTCGTGCTCGCCGACGGCCGCATCATGTTTAGCACGCTCGAATCCCAGGGCGTCCGCGGCGACATCCTCTGGGGCATCTGGACCATCAACCCCGACGGCACCGGCTGGGCGCCGCTCGTCAGCGCCTTCGATCCCGGCGGCGCGCCCAACGGTTTCCATTTTCAAACTCAGCTCTCCGACCACTCGCTCGTCGTCGAGGAATACTACAACCAGAACAACTCCGGCTTCGGCGCTTACATCAAGCTCCCGCCCGCGCCGCCCGCCGGCCAGCCCGCGTTCGGCCCCGGTCACATGGCGAGCAACCAGCCCTGGCGCTTCGGCCGCCATTACAACGGCAAGGGCGTCTGGTATCGCATGCCCTTCATGCCCACCGGCTCCGAATCCCTCACCCGCTTCGCCCGCGTCGATGACGGCCCCGCTGATCCTTCGAGCCTCGCTGATAAAAAATCTCCCGCCGTCGGCAAGTTCACCCATCCCTCCGGCGCGCCCGACAATCATCTCCTCACCGTCTATTCCCCCGGCCCCGCCAATCATCAATACAAGCATCTCCCGCAAATCGACGGCGGCCTCTATCTCCTCAAAAACGGCGCGGCCATCGACGAACCCGCGCAGCTCCGCCTCATCAAGAACGACCCCAAATACAACGAAAGCTGGCCCCGCGCGCTCGTCCCCTACGAACGCATTCACGGCATCAAGGAACCCAAACGCCTCACCCCGCTCGCCAACGACGGCTCGCGCTCAAAACATCTCCCCGAAGGCACGCCCTTCGGCCTCGTCGGCTCCTCGAGTCTCTACAAACGCGAGAGCTATCCCAACGGCGTCGTTCCGCCCGGCAAAATCACCGCCACCTACGCCGGCGGCACCGATCCCTGGCGCGGTCTCGACGCCTTCACCAGCCACGGCAACGGCATGCCCCTCAATCATCACAATCAAGGCGGCGACGTCGGCCTTTATGAAAACAGCGACATCCACGCCCTGCGCATTCTCGTGATGGAACCCACCACCGACCGCAAGGGCGGCGCGGACACCGGCCGCCGCTTCCACAACCACGCCAACGAACGCCTCCGCATCCTCGGCGAAATCCCCGTCCGCAAATTCAGCGCGCCCTCGACCACGCCCGCCAGCGAACTGGTGAAAGGCCAGCCCCGCGACCCCGACGGCGAACCCGACACCAGCTTCCTCGCGAAAATCCCCGCCGACACCGCCTTCACCTTCCAGACCCTCGACCGCCGCGGCCTCGTGCTGAACACCTCGCAGACTTGGCACCAGCTTCGCCCCGGCGAGATTCGCAACGATTGCGGCGGCTGCCACGCCCACAGCCAGCAGCCCACCGACTTCGCCCTCACCGCCGCCGCGCGCCCCGATTACCCCGTCTGGGACCTCGTCAACACGCGCCCGCTCCTCACCACCAAGCGCGCCGATGAATCCGGAAAAAAATGGGACGCCGCCGACACCACCGGCCTACGCCTCGCCAAATCCCCCGCGCACGACGTCGAATACTGGCGCGACATCCAGCCCATCCTCCAGCGCAGTTGCGTCGCCTGCCACACCTCCAAAAACGGCGCGGAACCCGCCAGCCGCCTCGACCTCGACGCCGACGACCAGCTCGTGCAGCGCGAGAACCTCGGCAAATTTCCCGGCACCTACTACCGCCTCGCCCTCGACGAACGCGCCCAGTTCGGCCACAAGCCCGTCGGCTACGATTCCTGGGGTTACCCCAACGCCTCGCGCTACATTCGCAAACTCCAAGCCCGCCGCTCCCTCCTCGTCTGGAAAATTTTTGGCGAACGCCTCGACGGCTTCACCAACGACGACCACCCCTCCGAACCCGAACCCGGCGCCGGCTACTTCGCGCAAAAAGGCCAGCGCATTCCCACCGACAAAGCCCGCCACCGCTACGACCTCGACTACCTCGGCACCCAGATGCCCCCGCCCGCCGCCCTCGCCGGCACTTACAAAACCCCCGACGGCCGCACGATCAAAGTCCCCGCCCTCACCGACGAAGACCGCCTCACCCTCGTCCGCTGGATCGACCTCGGCTGCCCCCTCGACCTCGCCCACGCCGCCGTCCTCGCCGGCACACCTGGACGCGGCTGCTTCCTCGACGACCTCCGCCCCACC
>BJHT01000457.1 GCA_014193395.1 Verrucomicrobiota bacterium | reverse complement strand
GTCAGGACACCGGCAGTTCGTTGAAGATTTTCTGGATGATGCTCGCGCTGCTTCAGGCGATCGGCTGGGAGTCCAGCAGATGACAAACCTCGATGCCGTCGTCGAGGTCGTCCCAGTAGATGGCGTAGCCGCCGGGTTCGAGCGACCAGTTGGCGCGCTGCTTGGGCGTGGCGCGGGCGAGCCATTGCAGCCAGGGGATGTCGTCCATTTGCAGGCGGATCTCGCGTCCGTCGCTCAGTTGCACTCGCAAGGTGTCGCCAGTGAAGCGGACATCCTTCGCGCGGACTTGCGCGGTGGTTTTAGCGGTCAAAGTGTTCATGCCATGCGGCCAGGAGTTGTTGGCGGTTTTGTTCGGTCAGTTTCAAAATCCGGTTCATTTCGCTGCGGTTGTAGCCGCGATTGTATTCCAAGGTCACCGGCTCCAGCCAGATTTTCGCCACTCGCTCGGCGTGAATGACGTGGACGTGGGGCGGTTCATGAATGTCCGACGAGTAGAAACGAAATTTGTAGCGGTCGATGAAAATGGTCGGCATCGCGAGGAAGGCGGTGACACTCACGGCACGGGCAGTTCGTTGAAGATTTTCTGGATGATGGTCTCGCTGGTTTTTTCCTCGGCCTCGGCTTCGTAGGTGATGGCGACGCGGTGGCGGAGGACGTCCATGCCGATGGTCTTGATGTCCTGCGGGGTGACGTAGCCGCGGCCCTGGAGGAAGGCGTAGGCTTTGCCTGCGAGGGCCAGGGCGATGGTGGCGCGCGGGGAGGCGCCGAGCTGGATGTAGTCTTTGATTTTGATTTTGTAGCGGTCGGGTTCGCGGGTGCAGCAGACGAGGTCCACGATGTAGTCCTTTACCTTGTCGTCGATGTAGATGTCGTTGATGACCTGGCGGGCGGCGAGGATGTCGCGGGCTTCGACGACGGCGGAGGTGGTGGGGACGTTGGAGGTGCGGGCCATGAGGTCGAGGATCTGGCGTTCCTCGGCCGGGGTGGGATAGCCGATTTTGAGCTTCAACATAAAACGGTCCACCTGGGCTTCGGGGAGGGGATAGGTGCCTTCCTGTTCGATGGGGTTCTGGGTGGCGAGGACGAGGAAGGGTTCTTCGAGTTTGAAGGTGTGGTCGCCGATGGTGACCTGTTTTTCCTGCATGGCCTCGAGGAGGGCGCTCTGGACTTTGGCGGGGGCGCGGTTGATTTCGTCGGCAAGGACAAGGGTGGAGAAGATGGGGCCTTTGCGGGTGGTGAAGCCGCCGGACTGGGGGTTGTAAATCTGGGTGCCGATGACGTCGGCGGGGAGCATGTCGGGGGTGAACTGGAGGCGGGAGAATTTGACGCGCAGGGCGGTGGCGAGGGATTTGACGGCGAGGGTTTTGGCGAGGCCGGGAACGCCTTCAAGGAGGACATGGCCGTTGGCCAGGAGGCCGACGACGAGGCGCTCGACGAGGTAGGTCTGGCCGATGATGACCTTGCCGATTTCGTTGAAGAGGGGACGGACGAAGGCGGCGGCGCGCTGGACTTCGTCGTTGATTGCTTTGATGCCGGTGCTCATGTGGTTTTGATCGTAACGGAGGGAGAGACAACTCGACTAGCAAATGCGTTCAGAAAAAGCCGGGGCGGGGAAAAGCTCCAAGCCCGAGCGGAACACCTGACCGTGCGGAACGGCGGGCCTTTGACGGCGGGAGAATACCAGCTGCGCGTATGCCCATGCAGCCCTTTCCTTGCACCCGGTGAAGGCCGCTTCGACATGGCGCGTCGCGGCCTGTGCGAACCCGCCACGCCCGGCGCGCGACCGACCTACAAGCCACAGCACGTCACCACTAATCACGAATTACTTTTTACTAACCCCTTCCCCTCCCGGCCCAATTGCGCTTTACTCCGCGCATCCCCGCGAGGTCCGCCATGAATGCCACGCCCACCCACGAGCAGTCCCTCTTCCACGCAGCCTTGAAGCGCACCGACCCGGCGGCCCGCGCCGCGTTCCTCGACTGCGAATGCCGCGGCGATGCGGCCCTGCGCCGCCGGCTCGACGCGCTCCTCCGTGCCCACGCCCAAGTCGCCAACGCCCTTGATGGCAGCACCGGTTCCACCCGCGCCCGTGCCCGCGGCGTGCTGGCCAGCGCGGCGGCGGAACTCTCCGGCGACCGCATCGGCCCCTACAAACTCCTCGAGCAAATCGGCGAAGGCGGCTATGGCACCGTCTGGATGGCCGAGCAGGACAAACCCGTCCACCGCCGCGTCGCTCTCAAAATCATCAAGCTGGGCATGGACACCAAGGAGGTCATCGGCCGCTTCGAGCAGGAACGACAGGCCCTGGCCCTGATGGAACACCCCAACATCGCGCGCGTCATCGACGCCGGTGCCACGCCGCTCGGGCGCCCCTACTTCGTGATGGAACTCGTCCGCGGCCTGAAAATCACCACCTACTGCGACGAGCACCATCTGCCGGTCACGGACCGCATCAATCTGTTCATCCAAGTCTGCCACGCGGTCCAGCACGCGCATCAAAAGGGCATCATCCATCGTGACCTCAAGCCGGCGAATGTCCTCGTCACCGTCAATGACGGTCAGCCCGTCGCGAAGGTCATCGACTTCGGCGTCGCCAAGGCCACGCAGGGCCGCCTGACCGAAGCGACGTTTTTCACCCACTTCGACCGCATGATCGGCACGCCGCGTTACATGAGCCCCGAGCAGGCCGAGATGACGTCGGTGGACGTGGACACGCGCAGCGACATCTACAGCCTCGGCGTGATTCTTTATGAATTGCTCACCGGCCTCACGCCGCTCGACTCCGCGACCCTCGCCGCCGCGGGCCTGGAAGAAGTCCGGCGGCTCGTCCGCGAGGTCGATGCCGTCCGTCCGTCCGTGCGAATCCAAAGCCTGAGCGGCACCGACCTCACCACCGCCGCGCAGCGCCGCCAGACTGAATCCCTCCACCTGCCCGCCCTGCTGCGCGGCGACCTCGATTGGATCGTGATGAAGTGCCTCGATAAGGATCGCCAGCGCCGCTACGACAGCCCCAACGCCCTCGCGCTGGACCTCCAGCAACACCTAACCCACGGCGTCGTCACCGCGCGTCCGCCGACTCTGGGCTATCTCGCCGGGCGCTTCATCCGCCGGCACAAACTCGCCGTCGCCGCCGGCACCGCCGTGGTTCTCTCGCTGGTCGCGGGCCTGGCGGTTGCCAGCTTTCTGTTCGTCCGCGAAAAGGCCGCCCGCCAGCGCGCCGTGACCGCCGAGCGCGAGCAGGCCCGCTCGCGCCAAATCGCCGAAGCCGCCAGCGCCGAAGCCGTCGCCAGCGAAAAGAAAGCCCGCACCGCCGCCGCCAAGAGCGAGCACGTCGCCAACTTCCTCACCGAAATGCTCAAGGGCGTCGGCCCCTCCGTCGCCCTCGGCCGCGACACGACTCTGCTGCGGGAGATTTTGGAAAAGACCGCCAACCGGATTGACACCGAGTTCAAGAATCAGCCCGAGCTCCAGGCCGAACTCCACTCCGTGCTGGCGGATGTGTACAACGACATCGGTTTTTACGCCCGGTCCGAGGCCCACCTCCGCGCCAGCATTGCGCTCCGCGAGCCGCTGTTCGGGCCGGACGACGCCGAAGTGGCCGCCCTCTACAGCGCCCTTGGCACGGCCTTGGAACTGCAGGGCCAGCTCGCCCAGTCCGAACTCGCCTTCCGCCGCGCCCTCGCCACACGCCAAAAAACCCACGGCCCGCGCCACGCCGCCGTCACCCACGCCCTCACCAAACTGGCGCACGTGCTCACCGACCAGCGCAAGCTGCCCGAGGCCAAAGCCCTCTTCGCCGAAGCCTACGCCGCGCGCGCGACGCTGATGGATGCGCCCACCGCCGAGCGCGCCGAATCCATCCACAATCTCGGGGACCTCGCGTCCAAGCAGCGGCAATACCCGGAAGCCGAGGCCCTGCTCCGCCAATCACTGGCCATCCGCCGCCAGCTCTCCAGGGTGGACACCCCGGACATAGCCGCCGCTTTGGGCGAACTCTCCTACATTTTCCACATGCAGCTCCGCTACCCGGAGGCCGAACAGTTCGGTCGCGAATGCCTCGCCCTGCGCCGCAAACTCCTCGGCCCCGAGCATCCCGACGTCGCGCTCGTGCTCAACAACCTCGGCGTCGTCCTGCATGATCAGGGTAAATATCCCGAAGCCGAATCCATGCTGCGCGAAGCCATCACGATCCGGGAAGCGCGGCTGGGATCGACCCACGCGTGGACCCTCGGCACCGTCCAACTCCTCGCCGGAACCCTCGAATCTCAGGGCAAACATACGGCCGCCGAAGCCCTGCTGCGCCGCAGCCTGAACCCTCCGGACCTGGCACCCCTTGCTGAAAACTCCAGAATCCAACTGCAACTCCGGCTCGCGGCCCACCTGCTCGCGCAAAAAAGTTTCACCAATGCCGAACCTCTCCTGCTCACCAGCTACGCCAGCCTCGCCGCCGCCGCCGAAAAATCCCCCGCCGCGCTCACCGAGGAAATCCGCTCCACCCTTCAACAACTGGTCGCACTCTATCAAGCCACCACCAACGCCGCGCAGAGCGCCGCGTGGCAGAAAAAGCTCGCCGACTTCAACGCCCGCCACCCCGTTCCGCCGCGCCCCTGAGAATCCGGGGCGGGGACAGCTTGTCCCCGCAACCCGGGGTGGCGACGGCTCGTCGCCACCGACTGGCTGGCGACAAGCTGTCGCCGCCCCTCGACTTCACACCGCCACCGGTTCCTCCACGCCCGCCAGCACCGTCGCGAGCGATGCCGCCGCGCCCGGCAGCACCTTGCCAAGCTCGCCGAGCTGCTGCTGCAACCGCCGCACCAGCCCCTCCGCGCCGCGCTCCACCAGCCGCCGGAACCACTGCAAAAACTCCCGGC
>BJHT01000456.1 GCA_014193395.1 Verrucomicrobiota bacterium | reverse complement strand
GCGGTGGGCGTGGCGGAGAGCGAGCCGAGGGCGTTGAGCACGACGAATCTGCCGGCGGGGATCAATGTGCGCGGGACGTTGCTGTTCAATTTCAGCGCGGAGTTCACCGCCGCGGACAAACTCGTCATCACGGCCCCGCTCTTCATCAACGCGGCCAATCTCAGCGGCGTGTCGCCGAACAATCCGGCGACGTACATCTCGGGCTATCCGCCGGTGTTCGCGAATCCCGCGCGGCGGCCGGCCAGTGTGAACCTCAGCGGCGCGGGCTTTGCGAATTTCGCGGTCGGCGACGACCTGCCGGCATTGCTCTACAACGCCTCGGCGATGGACCTGCACGGCGATGTGAACATCTGCGGCGTGGTCTATTGCCCCAATCAGATCGAGCTGGAAACCAAGGCCGACGGGCAGACGCAGTACGTCCGCGGCGCGCTGATCGCGGGCGGCGGCGTGTATGTCGAGAACCTGCGCGCGGCCACGACGATCGTGAGCTACGACCCGGCGGCGGTGAACGCGCTGGCCGTGTTGGGCGCGAAGGGGCGGTGCGTGCGGATCGTGTATCGCGAGTAGGGTGCGCGCGGGGGCGTTGGTGCGCACAGGGCGGAGCACCGAATTTTTTAACCACGGATGGACCCGGATCGAGGAGGGGCGGGAGCGCTGCATTGACGCGGGATTTGGGAGCGCGGGCGGTCCCCGCCCGCAGCGGCTCCGCACACGCGAAAGTGCAAGGAATTCCCGACATCTTGGCTCCGAAGTTGCCGCTGCGACCGGGGACCGGTCGGGCCGCGCTGGTCGGGTCCGCCGTGGGGAATGCCGGCTCAAGTCTGCGGCGAAGCTGCCGATAGCCAGTTGAGACCGAGTGCGGTCGCCAGAGCACGAGGACCGTCACCGATCGAGATCATGAACCTGCAACGTCAGCGCTCCGCCGCCCGCTCCGCCTTCACCCTGCTGGAAGTCTTGATTGCCTCGGGAATGCTGCTGGCGCTGGTGCTGGCGGGCATGAATGCGGTTTTCGTGTTGGACAAATCCTCGCGCCGCCTCGCCGAGCTGACCTCCGCGATGGCGCTGGTGCAGGGCCGGCTCGAGGAAGTGCGGACCTACGATTACAACCCGCCCATCGCGCCGTTCGTCGCCAGCGCGACCGTCACGAGCAACGCCGTCAGCATCTCGCTCGACAAAGGCGGCACGCAATATCAGGTGCCGGGCGTGCTCATCACCCGCATTGAACCGGTGGCCAGCGGGCATCTCGTGACCGTCAGCGCGAGTTTCAATTCGCTCGGCTCGCCGGTGCAGGCGCAGCTCCAGACCGTGCTCAATAAGTTTTCCGGAGGCCAGCCGTGAACCCGTCCCGCGCCAAAGCCAACGTCGGCCGCATCGCCCTCCACCGCGCCGCCGTCCGTCGCGCGCGGGCCGCGTTCACCCAACCCGAGCTGCTGGTCGCCACGGCCATCGCGATGTTCGTGATGAGCGGGTTCTTCGTGTTCTCGGATTTCGCGGGGCGCTCGCTGGCGGGCATCACACGGCAGAATCTGCTGAATCAGAAGGCCGGCTACGCGGCGGACTACATTGTCTCGCGGGTGCGGCTGGCGACGTTCGTCACCAACGACGCGTCGGGAAACACGCTGCTCCTGGCCTTCGACGACGACGTGAACACCGACAGCGACGCCGACGGTCTGCGCGGCAACGACCGCGATCACTGGGAGTTGTTTCAATTTCAAAACGGCGACGGCAGCGACACGACGGCGGTGAACAACAAGCTCATCTACAAGGCCAACACCAACGCGACCGCGAGCACCACTTTGATCAACGCCAATGTCCGCAAGCTGCCCGGCGTGCCCGTCTTCACCATCACCAACCAAGCCTCCGTGCTGATCAATTACGGGATGCTCGACAGCGGCATGGGCGAGCGCAGCCAGACCATCGAAATACGGACACAAGCCGTCCGCCGGAACCGGCCGGACTGAGGCGCAACGATTCAGTGGAGACCATGCTGATGAAACACGGAGACACGAGGTGCTCGGAACGGCGGGGCCACCAACGAAGCGGAGCGCGACCGGTCCCCGTTCGCAGCGGCAGCACCGGAGCCAGGGCGCTCGGAGTTTCTGGCGCCTTTGCGGATGCGGGGCCGCTGCGGGCGGGGACCGCCCGCGCGCCAAAATTTTCACAGCCCCTTCACCCATGAAACCCTCCCCCAAAAATCGCCCGTCGGCCGCCGGCTCGGTGATCGCCTACTTCCTCTTCGCGATCGTCATCATCGGCTCGATCGCCACGCTGTACGCGTATTCCGTGCAGAATCTGAATCTCACCCACCGGCGGCACGATCTCGCCGCCGCGTACGAATACGCCGAGGCCGGGACGGTGATCGGCTGCACCGCGCTGGAGAACGCGTTCACCAACTCCGGCGGCAACCTGCTCTCGCGCCTGCAGGCCGCGCCCAACTCGTTCACGAAAAACAACGACCTGAGCACGCCGCAGCAACTGGTCTTCGAGCGCCTGATCACCGCGCCCTTCACCAACCAGACCGCCACCGTGCAGCTCTGGATGGCCAATTCCGCCGCGCCCAGCAAGGCCAGGATCGTCGCGACCGCGAAGGTCGGCGGGGTCACACAAACCAACATCATGCACGTGGAAATGGCGTTCGGCTGGGGTGCGGCCATCATCTCCGACAACCCCGGCAGCAGCGCCACGGGCACCTCCAAGAGCGTTGCGCAGGACGGCAACGTGGTGGTGGATGGCAGCACCAGCGCCACCAGCACCACCGTGGTGGACGGCGGCATCCTCGCCAATGGGCGCGCGAACACCAATGCGTGCCGTCTGGTCCCCGGACAGATGATGCGGGGCGGCCAGCCTTTTCGGGCGAGCATGTCGATGACCAATCGCAGCACCGCATTCCAGATTCCCGACTACACGGCCGACGGTTCGGCCGACCAGTTGTTTGACTTCGACCGCTTCATCGCCGCGGCCAAGGCGTCGGGGAATTACTTCACGAACCTCACCTCCTTCGTGAACGTGATGAAAACCGGCGTGGTCCTCGAGGGCATTGTAGCGGTGGATGTCGCCAAGTCCGGTCTGCCCAGCCTCAGTCCGTCCACGCTGCCCTTCGGCATCAACATCCGCGGCACCCTGGTGTTCAACTTCAGTTCGGCCTACAGCCCGAGCGACAAGGTTGCCAACACCGCGGCCATGAACATCAACCCCGCCAATCTCAGCGGCCTCATTCCCGGCAATCCCGCGACCTACACCACCGGCTATCCGCCGGTTTATTCCAATCCCGCCAAGAATCCCGCCAACGTGGATATTACCAGCCGCGGCTTCGCCAACTTCACGCCCTACGACGACCTGCCGGCGCTGATGTACAATGTCGGCATCCTCGACATGCACGGCCCGGTCAATATCAGCGGCGTGGTGTACAGCCCGAGCTTCATGGAGATCGAAAACAAGCAGGACGGGCAGATTCAGTACTTCAAAGGCTCGCTGATCGGCGGCGGCGGTATCCTCGTGGAGAACAACAAGAGGGCCACCAGCATTGTCAGCTACGATCCCAACGCGATGGACATCCTCGCCAGCTCGGGCACCAAGGGAAAAAGCCTCAAGGTGGTGTATCGCGAATGAGTGCGGCGTGTTGGCGAGGAGCGCCGGAGCGCCGGGCGAGCCGGCTCCACGAACGAAAAACCCCACCGATAACATGAGCTTCCGCTGGCAGATGATCAGCATCGCGACGGCCTGTGCGCTGGCATTCATCCTCATTTACACGCAGCCCGAACCGGACGGGTCCCGCCACGCCGCGCCGGAATCGGTCGCCGCGCAGGCGCAGCAGCGGGCCACGCTCGAGGCCACGCGCGCCAGCCAGTTCGTGACGCATGACCGGCAGTTGCGCGAGCGCCAGGAACAGCTCCGGGCCGCCGAGGCCGATCTCGCCGCCAAGGCCCAGGCCGGCGCCAAAATGCTCGCCAGCCGGCAGATCTTTCAACAGGCCAAAGGGGCCGCGTGGCTGCAGCTCATCACGACCAATCACCCGCGCTATCTCGCCCTGCGCGCCGTGGCGGCGAAAGCTCCCGGCGGCGTCACGCCCTGCACGATCTGCGACGGCAAGAGCTATCTGAGCGGCTGCGTGCTGTGCGACCAGCACCACGGCAAATGCCCGTCGTGCCAAGGCACCGGTCGCACGGTGAATCACAACTACTGCCCGGTCTGCGTCGGGTCGGGAAAATGTTTCGGCTGCAGCGGCATCGGGCGGATGCTGTGTCCTTTCTGCGACGACGGGATGATCGATGTGCGTCGCCCGCCGCCGGCCACGACAATCCCGATCGAGTGATGGGGCGGGGATGGGGATGGGAGGAGTAATTAGTAATCAGTGATTAGTAATCAGTTATTGGTGCCATGTCCTCTGCGTGTCCGACAGCAGTGGAATACTGAGGCCAGTCGGTCGTGACGCGCATGGCGGATTTCTAGCCCGACACCACCCCGGTTTAGCAGAGTTCGCCACTCCCCGAATATCTCGGCCGAGGGAGCGGACAAGTTTGTGGTGCCTCGGCAACACGAACTTGTCCCGGAGAGTCGGGGTTATTGTGCGCGTTACTGCTTGGCGGAATAAAAACCGGAGGGAAGGAACGCAATTTACCGAATCGGTTTTTACACTGAACCACCACTCACTAACTGGTGAGCCGGTGGAGACCGTCTGATAATTCATTCCCCCTTTGCAGGACGCACGTTTCTGCGGCGTGAACAGAGAGTGTGAAAACGTAGCCGCCGACGTGAGGAGAACCCGAGCGCCGCAACGGCGCAGCATGGGGCCAACGTACTCGGTTGGCCGGGTCAACGCATCGGCCGGGAGCGGGGCAATGCCGACGGGCAGCGGAATTATTGGCAAAGGAATG
>BJHT01000455.1 GCA_014193395.1 Verrucomicrobiota bacterium | reverse complement strand
TCGAAGACCACGGAGCCGCGGCCGTCGGTGGCGGCGTCGATGCCGTATTTGGTGCGGAATTTCTTGAACTGCCCGTTCACGGAAAACTCGACCAGGCTGTTCGCGAAGACGCCCAGGCCGTTCTCGAAGCCCGTCTGCCCGATGCGCAGCGGGGAGCCGATCATGTTCCGGGCGATACGCGGGCGGCCCACGTTCTGGTTCGCGTGGAGCGGTCCCAGCGCGCTCAGCGGGAAGGTGCCGCCGCGGTATTCCAGCACCGTCCAGCCGGCGCTGGTCGCGCGCGTGGCGTATTGCATCACGATCTCGGCCTCGGGTTTGCCGGCCAGCACCTCCGCGGCGATCACGAACTCCGCCTCGCGCAAACCCTCGTTCAAGCCCGCGCCCGCGTGCCGCAAATCCCACCGGCCCGCCGTCGCGCCATTCACGCGCACCTCGGCCTCGAAGCCCGTCTTATCGAGCTGGAAGCGCTTCCGCAGCACCACGCCCGCGCCCGCCGGCACCCGCACGCGGAACGTCTCGCTGCCGCCGTTTGCGAACTCCACGCCCGTCCACGACCCCGCCTCGCCGCCCACGTTCGCGCCCGTCAGCACCGCCGGTTTGCCGCCCGTCTGCTGATAGCCCGCCACCGCGCCCGTCGCCGGGGTGAAGTTCGCCAGCACCCGTTGCGGCCACGCGCCCTCGGCCCCGTCACGCACCTGCAACCGCTGCAACGCCTCGGCCGCCGCTTCCTTGCCCGGCGCAAGCGTCAGCAGCACCGGCACCGTCCCCACCGGAAACCAGCCGCTCTCCGCCGCGACGACGCTGCCAAAAACATCCTCCGCCGCCTCGACCTGCAACCCCGTCCCCGCCAGCGACAGCCCGCCCAGCGGCCCGTTGCGCCACGCGACGAGCAACTGTTTCCCGCCCTCTTTGCGCCGGAACAGCGCATACCGCGTGCGCCCCGGCAGCACGTCCGGCACCTCGCCGTCGGCCAGCGGTTCGAGCTGGTCCAGCAGCGGCCGCAGCCGCGCCAGCGCCCACCACGCGGGCTTGAGCTGATACGTCAGCGGCTTCTCGATCAGCGGCGGAATGTTCAGCGAACGCCGGTGCAGCAGGCCCGTGCCCGGCCGCTCGTAATCGCCGTTGTGCATCGACAGCGCGGGCCGCACGCCGAGGCTGCGCAACAGCAAATCCGTCCGTACCAGATACCCCGCCTGCTCAAACACATTCAGCCCGTCCCGCGTCGTCTCCACCGCCCAGTCCAGCTCGGTGAAATACAGCACCTTCTCGCGTTTGCCCGGCGGATTGATGAGGTCGGACAGCTCACGCGCAAACCGCGTCACCTCGAAATCCTCCGGCGACATCCGCCCCGCATCGAGCCGCACGTTCACGCCGCCGAACGTGTCGAGCGCGCCGAGCTCCTTCAGTTCCGCGAGATAAGGCAGCGCCGTCGCGCGGTTCATGCCCCCGATGATGAGCGGCGTCTGCGGGCAATACGCGCGCCGCCACTTGTCGGTGACCTGCAAAAATTTCACGAACTTCTCCGGCGGCATCGCCAGCGTGCTCGTGCCGTCCGGGTTGTCCCACAGCACGAAGCCGCCCACGTCGCGGCCCATCGAGCGCATCACCTCGCGCACGTAATTCTCCCAGTCCTCGAGCCGCTGCGGGATCAGGAAAATATCCACGCCCTGCCCGACGTGCCGGAACAGCCGCACAAAATTCCCCGCCTTCACCCGCTCGTAGCCGATGCCCGCCGCCCAATACGAACTGAACCCGAGCAGCATCCACGGCTCCGTGCCGTTCTCGCGCACGCGCGCACACCGCGCGCGCATCGTGTCCGGCTGGAAATTGCCCGGATGATATTCCACCCAGTCCCAGTCCTCATCGAGCGGCGTGATGGGATCGCGCAACGGCCCGCGCAGCTTCCATTCGTCCTGCAACGCCGCGACGACATTCGTCCCGAGCAACGGCTCGAGCGCGCCCACGATCACGTCCTCCTCCACGGTGCCCACGGTCTTGCCGTTCTCCTGCAATTCGAGCCGCACGAGAAAAGCCCCCGCGTTCAACGCCGGTGCCAGCGCCACTTCCAGCGGCTGGCCCGGCGCAAGCGTGACATCGCCCGCCGGCGGCGCGGCCACGCGGCGACCGCGCCAGTCGAAGACGCCGCCCGTCAGGCGCACCGCGCGCGGCGTGGTGTCCGCGTTCGCCACGCGCAGGCGCATCCGCCCGCCCGGCGCGAGCACGTTCGCTTCGCCCGCCTGCACCAGCTCGAACGACACGCGCGCCGCCGGCTCCGCGTGCGTGCGCACCTCGACATCGTCCACGTACAACACGCCGTTCGTGAGATTCGTGCCGACCAGCCGCGTGTCCGTCGCCAGGTGCAACCCGAGCGGATAACTCGGCGTGAACGACAGAATCGGCAGCGGCTGATCCCACGTCGGCGGCACGACCGGAAGCTGGAACTGCAACTGCCGCCAGCCCGTCCAGTCCACGCGCACCGCGTTCTGCAACTCGCCCGCCACGCGCGGCAGGAACAGGTCGAACTGCAAATTTTGCAGCCCGTGTTTCACGCCGCGCTTGTCGCCCAGCAGCGGATAAAACAGCACGCCCGAGCTGTCGCCGTAGAGCCACAGCGACAGCTCGACCGCCTGCCCCGGCAGCGGCGGATCGACGGAGACCAATGAAACCGGCTTCTTCTCCTTGTCCCAGCGCAGCGCGAGCGAGCGCTTGCCCGAGTGCGCCTGCTCGGTCGTCGTCTGCGCGTCCGTCTCGCCCTCGCCCGGCGCGTCCTTGATTCCCTGCGCCTTCAGCCCGAGAAAACCGCGCGGCGTCTCGAAGTCCGCCACGCGCGCGACCGTGTCCGGCTTGGACAACGCAATCGCCCGCGTCGCCGACACCGACGCGTCCTGCGTATCTACCGCCGTCACCTTCAACCGCAGCGGCCCCGCCGCCGCCCCGAGCTGCGACGCCACCGCCGCGAGATCGATCTTCGTCTCCTGCGCGCGCCCGAATCCCAGCTCGAACTTGAACTGCCCCGTCGCCACCACGCGGTTCTGCCGGTCCTGCACCTCCCAGTTCGCCTCGACCTTGCGCGACCCGAGCCGCGCGCCGTTGTGAACCGTCAGCCACGCGTTGCGATTCGCCGCCCACGCCTGCCCCGGGTCCTCGTAGCTCACGTGCGCCGTCAGCGTCTCGGCGTTCGCCACCTGTGTCTCCGCATACACCGGCCCGAGCAGCACCGTGCCCGGCTCGACGGATTGCCCCGCGTAAATGCGAAACGCCGTCAGTTCCAGCGGCATGTCGAGGTCGGGACTCGAGCCTTTCAGCGTGTTGCTCCCGATGCCGTTGCCCGGCAGCTCGACGCGGAAATAGCGCCAGTCGGTGAAATCCAGCGTGCAGACCTTGCGCTCGCCGTTGTCGATGCGCTTCCAGCCGCCCGCGTAAAAATCCGCGAGGTCCGTGTAATCCAGGAACAGCGCGTACAAATCCGACTTGCTCCCGTCGCCCTTCACCCACACGCCGACGGCGTACGCGTTGCCCGCGAGGAAGCGGTCGATGCCGCGATACACCACGCCCTCGCCGCCGCTGTACTCGAGCTTCATCGCGAGGCGTCCCGGCGGTTGCGCCTGCGGATTCGCCGCGGCCGCCGCCTTGAGTTCGTCCGCGCCCACCTCGACGCGGCTCAGGCGCGTGCTGGTCTGCGTGAGCGGATTGCCGCGCTGCGATTCGCCGTGCGCCCAGTACACCCAGTTGCGGTGATCGCGCGCGATGGTCGCGCCGTTGGCCGACATCGTGCCGCTCGTGAACCAGTGGGAAAACAGCATCCCCATGTCCGCGTGCAGCACCGTCGCGTTGCCCATCACCAGCGTCTGGTCGATACGCTCGTTCAACGTCGGCAGGTCGGGACTCACGATGTCGCCCGTGATTTTGAACGGCGGCAGGAACGCGGCGAGTTGATCGGGCTTCAACGGGAGCAGCACTTCCTTCGACTCGCGCGCGCCGAGTTGCAGCGTGAAATCGCGGTCGGCGACGAGGTTCTGGTTGCGGTCCGTCATCGCGATGCGTAACTGCAATTTCACCGGCTGGTTCGCAAAATTCCGCCCGTCGAGAAACAGCGACACCGCCGGATCAAAGTCCCGCACCAGCGGACCGAACACGCCGCCGCTCACCGCAAACGCCGGCGCGTTGGCCGCCGGATACAGCCGCAGGTCATCGAGAAAAATCGTCCCCTGCATCGGCATCCCCTCGCCCGCCTTGCCCTGCTTTCCGGAAATGCTGAGGCGCTCGAGCGCCGCCACGCGCCCCTCGGGAACTCCCGTCGCATCAAGCGTGAGTTCGCGCCAGTCCGTGAAATCCAGCGGCACGCCCGGCAGCGTGAGCGATGACACCCGCACCGCCCTTTTGCCCTTCGCGTCCGACTCCATCTCCGCGTGCCGCAGCACGAACTGGAGCGTGTTCGTCGAGCCGTCGCCCTTGACCCAGACCTTCACGCGCCCGGCCGACAGCGTGTACGGCTGCTCGCCCAACGGCAGGTCCGCATTGCGCCGCTGCGCATCCAGCGTGTACTCGAGCCGCGCCGCCGCGAGACCGACCTTGACCTCGTTCGTCTGCAACGTCGTGCGGATGCCCGCGCTCGACGGCAGCGTCGTGGAAAAATTATGCCCCACCACATGCGGCTGCGCGCCGAGCGAAGCCACGCACGCTAGCAACACCGCCAAGATCGCGGGGAAGCGCCTGGGGAGAGCGCGCGGCCCGCGTGCCAGTTTGGGCAGCCCGCCCAAACCACCGTTCCCCGGTCTGCCTGCTTCCCCGGAAAAGAAAGATCGGGGAACGAAGTTTTCGGCGAGCCGCCGAAAACGGCACGCCAGCGGCGTGCGCTCCCCGGGGAGCGCACGCG
>BJHT01000454.1 GCA_014193395.1 Verrucomicrobiota bacterium | reverse complement strand
CCGGCCCCTGGGAGCCTTCCCCCTACGTCATCCTCGACATCCGCGTCGCCCGCATCTTTCCAAACGAAGGCTCCCTCCTCCTGACCTCCGTAACTTTTACAGAAATACATTTGCCCGGCCCGAGAGTGACGGAGCGGCGCGCGCTGTTCGACCGCGGCGTGCAACGGCACAACGCCGACAATCTTCTCCACCGCCCAGTCCGCTGCGGACTGGATGATTCACTGACTGCAAGGAAATCGCTTCCGCGCCCGCCGCACGGGAGATTCCCGGCAGGAGGATGCGGTCGTGGCGGGATTCACGAGCTCAGGCGTTGTTCGCAAGCAACATAACCCGCTCCGCATCATCGAACTTCATTTTTCAAAAGTTTTGGCTGCACGATGGCTCATTTGAGCGCCGCCAGACCAGCCGGGGACACGGTGGCGAGGCTGCCCAACGCGATCGAACCGATGGCCTTCGCAAGTGCGTTGGCCGCGCTGTCGGAGAGTTCCTGCACGCCGAGGGTCGTCTCGTCCTGACGCTGGGCAATCGCCTTTGCCGCCTCGACCGACAGGGATTTCAGGCCCAGGCTCAATGGGCCATGATGTGCAGCCATCGCCCAGACCACGGCGTCGGGTGCGGTTTCCAATTTCGAAAAATCTCTTTCTGTTCACTTATCCCAGTTGTCCGTCCGGAACGACAACGCCGGCAGTCCGTCCTTGTTGAAGAGGTTCGCCCAGGCGGGGGAACCAGCCCACGCATAACGTACGGCAACCGGTTTGGAAACCTGGGGGCTCAAAACCACGACGGTATCTCCGTCGATCATGGCGTCCGCCCAGTGAAACACCCGGTCGTCTCCCGCCAACGCGAAGCCCTGCAGCTTGTCGCCGTGCCGGAACGCCAGCCCTTGGCCGACGTGCGTGAATTGGACCCTCACCTTGCTTCCTTCGATCGTGTGCGACTTGTAGGTGGGACCGTAGATCTCGATCTTCCGGCCATACACGGCGCCCAGCGCCACCCGCGCGGCCCGGGCACCGTATCCCGACTTGCAGGTCGGATGCGTGGAGCCACCCAGATCGCTGCTGGTGACCATGAACATGCCGGGTTCCTTGATCAGGCGCGGATATTCCTCGCGATCGATGTTGTAAGTGCCCCTGGCGTTATCGGGCATGGTTTTTGGCAACGGCGCGAACGGCGAGGCAAACGAAGTCACCGGATCCTTCGGATCCCAGGCGCAGCCGCCGCCGACCGGCTTTTGGACATACAGAAAAGGGAAGTCCGGCTGCCCCCACTCCTTGCGGAGGATCCGGTTCATCGCGGCCCAGGCGGTCGGTCGATCGATGCCGACAATGCCGGTCCCTTCCTCGCCATGGTCGTACAGCAGACCTCGAAAGGCGTCGGGAACACTGCTACCGCCGAAGCCGCCACTGCCCGGTTCGGGATGAGCAGCGGGCTTGGCGGGCTCGGGCTTGTTCTCCGCGCGCGCTTGGCGGCAGGCTTCTTCCCATGCTTTCAGGGCGGCCTCGTGCTTCGCCGCGGTCTCCTTTTTGACTCGCGCCAACTCTTTGCTGTAGCCAGGGTCCGCTTCGTAGGCCGTCTTGCTGGCGATTGAACCCGGCCTTGAGTTCCCCCACGTAGGAGGCCTCAGGCCTACGGGCACGTCGAGCTCCTTTTGCAACGCGACGCCGAACGCCAGCATCAACGCCGAGTATTTCTTGTTCGTGTCCGGATCTGTGGCTGCCACCCAAATGTTTCGTCCGTAGTTGAGTCGCAACAACGGATGTTGGACGTTGACGATAGCGGCCAGCACTTCGTCTTTCTCGCCTCGTGCCGCGCTATCCTTAGCCTGCGACTCGTAGGTGAAGAACCAGTTCGACTGGCCCGCTCCCAGCCACACCTCGCCGACGAGGACATCTTCGAACTGGATGGGAGCGCCCGAGGCACCCCTGACAACCATGATGCGCGGCTCCTTCGATGCCTCCAGCGGATCGAGCGCGACCTGCCATTTCCCTTTCGCGTCAGCCTTCGCGGTCTTTTTCTGGCCGGCGAATTCGACGGTCACTTCCTCGTTGCGGGCCGCCGAGCCCTGCACGGCTATTGGCTTCTCACGTTGGAGGACCATGTGGCTGGCAAACGTGCCGTCAATCCGGACGTCAGCCCGGGCCAGCCCAAGCGTGCACCACGCGGCCACCATGGCTGCGGTGAATAGGAATGAGGGAACTGTATTTGGGATTCGGTTCTTCATGTTGTGTTTCAAATTTTCACCAGGAAAATTTTCACTAGGAAGCCGACGCCCGGCATCCGTTACTTGCCAGCGACGAACCTGGTTACGCCGGTCCGCTTGTTCTGTTTGTCATAGACGAGCAAATGGGTCCACTGCGTGCCGCCCACGTTGACGAGAACCGCCACCGCGTTGCGTCCCGTTCCATCGGCGTAGTATTTCACGTCGGAGACGCCGGGCCGTTCCGCCTTCGGCAGCCTCTCGATGTAGTCGTTGTAATCGGTGACCACCGTGTCATCGGGCAGATCCTGCGTCGCATTCCAGCCCTTCAGGGCTTCGGCCTTGGCGGGCGCAACAACACCGGCGGCCGGGGCAGGCTTCTCAACTGCCTTCGACGGACCGGACGCTTCATGCTTCGCAATGCCCGCATACGGATACTTGGAGACCGTTTCCCACGCGAGTTTCTGCAGGATCGCATGTTGTTCGTCAGTAACTCCATCCTTGACCCGCAGCCCCTCTGGCGACGTCCGGTAGATCGCGGCATAGTTGCAATACGCGGCCAGTTCCGCGGCGATCGGGCCCGGGTGTGGCATTGTATCGGCGAAGAGTTCCGACTGATTCTTCCCCCCTGGAACTTTTCCTTCCACGATCATGGCCCGCAGTCTCGTCACCGCTTCGCCCACGGGGACAAGAAACACGACCTGCCGGCCATGCTTTTTGTTAATCTCGTCGGCCAGGGCCTCCACCGTCTTGCGTCCCCGATCGAAAATGGCCTGGACGTCCGTGAGATTCGATGTGTCGTAGTCGGCCAAGGTCTTGATCTGGCGGTTTCCGTCCCCGACGTTCCATGCCATTTGCACATAGAGCCGGAGGTTGGGGTTGCCTTTCATTCCTCTCTCGATGAATCCCATTCGCACAACATCCGGGTCCGTCCAAGAGGGACGACCCCAGCTAATGACATCGAAATCGCCAGCATCCAGCAACGCCCCGAAGTTTCCGTACCCGCCGGTATTCAGGGCCCAGCTCGACCGCACCTTCTGGTCCGTGATGCCCGCGGCGACCCCAATGCGTTCCATGAGGCCCGGCATGAAGCGGTGCCAACTGTCGCCGCTATACACAATTCGAAGTCCTTTGGGCGGGGACTTGGCCTGAGTGGCCGCCTTCGGCTCCTGGGCTAATCCTCCCGAAATGGCGACAAGCAACAGGACGATGGTTGTGATCCAGATGATGCATCGAGTTCGAGTCATGATGGCTATCGCTTTGTTCATTGTGTGATTTTCGTGAAAAAGGTTACTTTGCGACGCCCGCGTACGGATACTTCGACACCGTTTCCCACGCAATCCTTTGCAGAATCGCATGCTGCTCGTCAGTCAGTTCCTTGAAGCGGTCGATCTTCAGCCCGACCGGAGAGGTACGGTAGAACGCCGCGAAATGGCAATAGCCGCTCAGGGCCATCACATGCACTCCCGCATGTGGCATCGCGTCGCTCCACAACTCCGACTGTTTCGCCACGCCGGGGTAATTGCCTTCCAGCACCATCGCCCGGAGTTTCAGCGTGGCATCGCCCACCGGCACGAGAAAGACCACTCGCTTCCCAAACTTCTCGTTCAGTTTGTCCACAATGGCCTCAACACCTTTGCGTGTCTTGTCGAGCGCAGCTTGGACATCCGCGAGTTTGGAGTCGTTGTAGTCGGCCGTGGTCTTGATGTCCTTGGCCCGAGCATCGCCGACCAGCCAGGCCGCGTGGTAATATGCCCGGAAGTTCGGATTGGCCTTCAGCCCCATTCCGACGATCTTCTCCGCGAAACCGCCGACCCACGGCACTTCCATCCACCAATGCACGCCATGGGCATAGACATCGACCTCGCCCGCCTCGATGAGGCTGAAGTCGTCGTTCGGCTTCGCTGCCCTCACCTCCTTGTGCCCTTGGATCTCGGCTGCCTTTACCAAATCGGCAACGCCCCACGGCACGAAGATGAACCAACTGTTGCCGTTGAACATCACCCGCAGGCCGGCCGGCTTTTCCGCGACTGCGGGCCGCTTCGGCTCCTCGGCCGAGGCGCCCATGGCCCACGCGAGGAATCCGCAAAGACTCAGAATCCCAGCGATAACTTGTGATCGAAACATGATGGAGCTTTTTTTGTTTTTCATTGGAATTGGTTACTTGGTGTTGGCGATTCCCGCATACGGATACTTCGACACCGTCTCCCAGGCGATCTGCTGGAGGATCTTCCGCTGCTCCTCGGTGATCGGCGCCAAGTCGGCGAATGACTTCGGGTCCGTCGGAGCGGACTTGCCTCCACCCCATTTGAGTGTCGAGAAGTCGGGATTGAGCCCGACGGGTGAGACGCCGTACATCGTGGCAACGTTGGTGTAGGCGAACAGCGTGCGCATGTGCGACCCCGGTACCCACATGTTCACATTGACCCACAGCGTTGCAGGGTCAGTGATCCCGGGGAATTTGCCTGCGGCCACCATTTCGATCAGTTTGCATGTCGCTTCTTCGACAGGGGAAATTACCATCACCTTACGGCCATGCTTCTCGTTGATCTGGTCGGTGAGCTTCTCTAGGGCGCGGAGACCGTCTGGTGGTGCTGTACGTGGTTTCCACTCCAGCACCTTATTCTCGCGATCAAGCGGCCGGGGCCAGTAGTATGATTGCCAGACGAGGCGGAACTTCGGATTGTTCTTTGCG
>BJHT01000453.1 GCA_014193395.1 Verrucomicrobiota bacterium | reverse complement strand
AGCAGTGGCCGTATTGATTGAAGTCCACGCCCCACGGATTGCTCGTGCCCTCGGCAAAAACCTCGAAGCGTTTCTTCGTGGGATGATAACGCCACACGCCGGCGTTAATGAACTGCCGCTCCGTGTCGGGCGCGCCGACGACCTTGACGTGCGAATGCGTGAACACGCCGTGGCAGCCGTAGAGCCAGCCGTCCGGCCCCCAGGTGAAGGTGTTTAGCATCTCGTGCGTGTCCTGCCACGCGAAGCCCTCGAGCAGTTTCACCGGCTCGCCCGCGGGCTGCGGACCGGCGTCGGTCTCCTTCACCGGAATGTGCAACAACCACGGCGCCGCGCCGACATACACGCCGCCGAAGCCCCACTCGATGGCGCTCGCGAGATTCAGCCCTTCGTAAAACACCGTGCGTTTGTTGAACTTCCCGTCGCCGTCCGTGTCCTCGAACACGAGGATGCGGTCGGTGCCTTTGCCCTCGGGCTGGCGCTGCGGATAAGTGTAATTCTCGACAACCCACAGCCGCCCGCGGTCATCGAGACAGAAGGCGATGGGCTGTTTCACGTCCGGCTCGCCCGCGAACAGCGTGGCCTTGAAACCGGGCGGCAGCGTCATCGCCTTCACCGCTTCCTCGGGCGAGAGGCCGGCAAATTTCACATCATCCACGGGGAGCAGATTCGGCTTCTGTCCGGGCGCAGCGGCGGCCACGGCGGCGAAGGCGGGCTTCTCCTTGTAAAATTTGAAGTCGTCGAAATTCACATGGCCCCAGCCGCCGGTGACGTCGTCCACGATGCGGATGAAAATCTCCTTTTCCTGATGCGGCTGCAAATCGACGACGACGGGCGACATGGTCTCGGAGTTCTGCCCGCGCGCGGTGAAGAGAACTTTGCCGCCGTCCTTCGCGACCAGCTCGACGCGCGTGCCCGGCAGGCTGCCGCCGCCGAGGAGAAAGGCCGCCCACGGCTGCGTGACCTTGAACGGCGCGCTGCTGAGCGTGCCCGTGGGCTGGTCCTCAAACTTCTCGTAGCCGCCGAACCAGTAATCACCGACGTGGTTCGCAAATTTGCCCGCGCCGAATTTGCGGGCCTGATTGATCGGGCCTTTGATCGGCTGGCCTTTCGCGATGTCGCCGGTGGCGGTCCAGTCGCGCAGGTCGCCGGTCTCGAAGTCGGTGTTGAGGGGCTTGCCGTCGGCGCCGACGGGGAGGATGCCGTTTGGTGCGAGCGGGGGATTGGGCTTCGCGTCAACGGGGGAACTCGCCGGGCCGGTGCGCACAACGACATCCGCCGCCGTTATTCCGCTCTTGCCCGCGTCGGCGAACAACACCTTCGGCTGCGCCGCGTCCCATTCCGCCTGCGTCGCTTTCTTCGCGTCGTTGCGGAAGATGAACGTGCCCTTTTTGTTGCCCACGACGAAATCAGGACGGCCGTCGCCGTTCACATCCGCCACGCCGATTTGCCGGCCCACGCCCGAGTCGCTGTCGATAAGGTGCGGCACCCAGTCCACGGATTTGTCGGCGTTGCGCACAAGCTTGAACCAGTAGAGCACCGCGGGATCGGTCGCGCCGGGATCCGCGCCGGGGCCGTGCGCCCAAACGCATTTGCCGGTGACGATGTCCTTCAACCCATCGCCATCCACGTCCACCAGCTCGACCGCATGAAGCTGCGAAAAGGCCACGCCGTAGCGGCTTTCGCGCGGTTCCTTGTTCATGAAAATGTGCGCCTGGAACTGAATCTCGCCGCTCGCGTCGCGCTCCTTGAGCTGCTCGTACCACGCGAGGCCGTAGCCGTGCGATGCGAGCGCGGTGACGATGTCCGGCAGGCCGTCGCCGTTCACGTCGTAGGCGTACATCTGCGAGCTGGTGGGGGCGAAAAAGGTCTTGTGAAATTTCCACACCGGATTGCTCGCGAGCGACGCGGGCTGCTCGAACCAGCCGCTGCCGCAAATCAAATCCGCGCGGCCGTCCCCGTTCACATCGCCCACGCCGAGGCCGTGCGTGAACTTGCCCCACTTCCCATTTTCCGAGACCGGCGTGAACACCCACTTGGCCGTGACATTTTTCCAGTCGGGTTTCGCGTAGCCGAAGTTGCCCTTGTAATTGCAGATGATCTCCGGCTTTCCGTCGCCATCAATGTCCGCGAACGTCGGCGACTCGTTGTCCACCTCGTCGAAGACTTGATGCCGCGCCCAGTGCTGCTCCTTGCCCTGTGGATTGAGATAAAGAAACGCGGGCGTGCCCGGCAGGCCAAACGTGAGCACGTCGTTCCAACCATCGCCATCGAAGTCGTACACGAACGCGAAGAAGTTGTCCGACGAGTAGGCGTTCTTGCTGCCGAGCACGCCCTCGAAGCCGGGGAACTCGACATCCGCGCCGTCCTTCTTGGTCTTCGTCGTGCGCGTGGCGGGATAAATCTCGTGGCGCTTGGTGAAGTCCGGCCCTTCCCACCAATACGGCCCCGAAATGGCGTCGGGCTTCCCGTCGTTGTTGAGGTCGCCGAAGATCGCGCCCTCGGACCAGTAGTGTTTTTCGAGATGCTGTTTTTGCAGCGTCGTGAGCGTGCGATCCGCGGCGGTGGCGGTGGTGGTGACGGTGAAGGTGGTGGTGGCGAATGCGAGAAGCGTGAAGGCGCAAACCAGCGTGAACACAGGGCGAGGAAGCATCATGGGGATGGTTCTCCCAAGCGCGGTTGCGAGGGTCAAGGGGATTGACCGGCGCGCAATCCGGCCGCGGTTGTGATCCCAAAGCGGATGCGGCAGGCGAGGTGGTAGGGCGCGTCTGTCCCCAGCGCGCCGCTTGCGGGTACGTTCGGGGCCGCGGCGCGCTGGGGACAGACACGCCCCACCCACCGGCGGCCCGCGGGACTAAGCCACGTTCACGAAATACCGGTGCGGAAACCCGGTCAGCTTTTTCAAAACCGTGTCCGTATGCCACAACTCCACCCGTTCGACGTGCGCGGTGGCGGCGATGAAGCGGTCCGCCGGATCGCGGTGCGCCCACGGCCACAGGACGGATTGCCGCGCGATCGGGGTCGTCATGGGCAGCACCGTCCACGACGGCAGAGCCAGATCGAGCCAGGTGTCGGGGTTGTCCGGGATTCGCCCCGCCTGCCACAGTCGGAACACTTCGATGATGCTGGCCGCCGAGAGGCATCGCTCGGTGGCGGGCATTTTCAGGGCCGCCTCAACCTTGGGAGGCAGTGGCAGCCGGCGGCAGAAAAAGACGAATAGATTTGTGTCGGCCAGAATTCTCACTGCCAGTCCTCCAGCACCGGTTTTTGCAGGTCACCGTAGCGTGCCGGGTCATCCGGCGTCGCCACGCGCCAAGGCTCGGCACCGTCCCGGTAGGCGGAGAGCACTGCCTTGGGTTTGCCGTGGGAGGTGAAGACAACGCGGACGCCGGACTCCGCCTTGGCCAGGAGCTCGCACAGGTTGCTGCGGCCCTCGGCCACTGGAACGTAGAGGGTTTTCATGGGCATAAGTCTGCCCATATTTGGCATCGGGGGCAAGGCGCTTCCGCCGGTCGGATTGGCGGCGGTTTCAATAGCTTCCCCGCTCTCACTCCAGCCCGCTGGCCACCTTGGCGCGCTGCAACACCGTCGTCGCCAGCTCGCGCGCGCGGGCGGCTCCGGCGCGGAGTGCGGCCGTCCCCGGCCGCAGCGACGTCCGCACGCACGGGGGGCGCTGGGATTAGCGTGTGTCGCACTGCGTTCCACGTTGCTGCGCCCGGGGACGGGCGCACTCCGGTTGCGGCTCCGCCGCCCCTCTCACTCCAGCCCGCTCGCGAGCTTCGCGCGCTGCAATACGGTCGTCGCCAGCTCGCGCGCGCGGGCGGCTCCGGCGCGGAGGACGCCGTGAACATGGTCGAGGTTGGCCGCCAGTTCGGCGCGGCGGGCGCGGGCGGGCGCAAAATATTCCCAGTAAGTCTCGAAGAGTTTTTTCTTCAGGTCGCCGTAGCCGAGGCCGCCGGCCCGGAGCTTTTCCTCATACTCGGCGCCGAGCGCGGGACGGATGACCTTGAGCAACTGGATCGCGAGGTTTTTGTCGGCGTCGGGCTTGGGTTCCTGCGGCGTGCGGCTGTCCATCACGATGCCCATGATGCGTTTCCGCGTGGCTTTCTCCTCGCCGAAAATCTCGATGGTGTTGCCGTAGCTCTTGCTCATTTTCTGGCCGTCGATGCCCGGCACCGCGGCGACGTCGTCGCGGATGCGCGGCTCGGGCACGACAAAGGTGGGGCCGTATTGCTCGTTGAACTTGATGGCAATATCGCGCGTGACCTCGACGTGCTGCTTCTGGTCGCGGCCCACGGGCACGACGTTCGAGTCGAAGATGAGAATGTCCGCCGCCATGAGCACGGGATACGCAAAGAGTCCGTGGTTGGGCGAGATGCCCTTGGCGACCTTGTCCTTGTAGCTGTGGCAGCGCTCGAGCAGGCCCATCGGCGTGAGGGTCGAGAGCATCCAGGCCAACTCGGTGACCTCGGGCACGTCGGACTGCCGCCAGAACACGGACTTCTGCGGATCAAGGCCGCAGGCGAGAAAATCCAGCGCGACATCCAGCGTGTTCTTGCGGCGCTCGGCGGCATCGTAGAGCGAGGTCATCGAGTGGTAATTGGCGATGAAGTAAAACGCCTCGCCCTGCTCCTGCAGTTCGATGGCCGGGCGCATCATGCCGAAATAATTACCGAGATGCAGCGCGCCGGAGGGTTGGATGCCCGAGAGAATTCGCATGGCGCGGACGCTAACAAGCGGCGGTGGTGGGTTCAACGGTTTTGGCCGGAGAGCGCACGCGAGGGGCGTAAGACAAAATTCTGGTCAGTGCGGTATTCCGGTGCTTTTCGTTGCTAAGTATATGTTTATGGCATATACATTCCCCCAATGAAACCCAAACCCACTCCCGAAGCCATCCTCCACGACCTCG
>BJHT01000452.1 GCA_014193395.1 Verrucomicrobiota bacterium | reverse complement strand
CGACTGAGCGGCACACCGGATTCGACATCACCGCCGCGTCCGAAATCATGGCGATCCTGTGTCTCGCCGAATCGTTGCCCGATCTACGCAAGAGGCTCGATCGCATCGTCGTCGGCTTCACGCCAGAGGGCGAGCCGGTCTTCGCGAAGGAGTTCCGCGTCACCGGCGCGATGATGGCGTTGCTCCGCGAGGCGCTGATGCCGAATCTCGTGCAAAGCATCGAAGGAGTGCCCGCCTTCGTGCATGGCGGACCGTTTGCAAACATCGCGCACGGCTGCAACTCCGTGCTCGCGACGCGCATGGCGCTCGCGCATGCCGATCTCGCAGTCACGGAGGCCGGATTCGCCTTTGATCTCGGCGGGGAGAAATTCATGCACATCAAGTGCCGCCAAAGCGGGCTCGCTCCCGCGGCGATTGTGATCGTCGCGACCATCCGTGCGCTGAAGATGCACGGCGGCGTGCCGCTCGATGCGCTCACGCTGCCGGACGCGGATGCATTGAAGCGCGGGCTGGAAAATCTCGCCGCTCATCTCGACAGCGCCGCGAAGTTTGAGCGCCCGGTCATCGTCGCCCTCAATCGTTTCCATACCGACGACGACGCCGAAATCGCGCTGGTGCATGGCTTCTGTGCCGCGCGCGGTTTCCCGAGCGCCACGGCGGATGTGTTCGGGCATGGCGGCGAGGGCGCCCTGCAACTCGCGGAGAAAGTGGTCGCCGCGCTGCCGCGGGAATCCAAGCCGCTGCCGTTCCTTTATCGGGCCGACGACAGCGTCGAGACAAAGCTCCAGGCCATCGCCACAAAGATCTACGGCGCGGATGGCGTGCAACTCACCGATGAAGCAAAGCAAAAGCTCGCGCTGTTTGCCCGCAGCGGTTTCGACAAGCTGCCGCTCTGCATGGCGAAGACCCAGGACAGCCTCTCCGACGACGCGAAGAAGCGCGGCCGCCCGCGTGGTTTCAACATCACGGTGCGCGATTTCGAAATCGCCAACGGCGCCGGTTTCCTCGTCGCGCTCACCGGCACCATGATGCGCATGCCCGCGCTGCCGAAGGTGCCCGCCGCCGAGCGCATCCAGGTCACCGACGACGGCGTCATGAGCGGTTTTTGATCCGTGGCTTAAGCCCTGAAATGGGAGGCTCGGTTTCGAGCTGCTCGGAGCACGTCCGGTCCGCGTCGGGCGGCGTGAAGGCAACCGTACCGGAAATGGCCCGTCTGGATCCTTCCCAGGATCTCTACGGCCATTTCTCTAACAAACCTGCCAGGCCATCCGTCTCATGGCCCAACGACGTCTCCTTTCTCGCCTCACAACCCGGACCGCGTGATGCTCCGTGCATGATTCCTCCCATCCCCCCGCGATGGCTGTCTTGCCTATGAAGACGTCGGAGGAACCCGACGCGTCCGCGCCGGAATGGGCGACGATCGAGCAGGTCTTCGCCGCCTTGGAGTCGCCGCTGCTGGCGTATGCGCGCAGGCTGCTCGGCGATTTCGCGGTCGCGGAGGATGTCGTGCAGGATGCCTTTATGAAACTCCACTCGCAATTCCACCAAGTCCGCACGCCGCAGCCGTGGCTCTACCGCGCGGTGCATAATCATACCCCCTCACTCCCCGACGCCAGTCCGCGTTCTGACCGTTTCCGGTGCGGCGGGCGCGAAAGCGATTTCCTTGCAGTCGGGCTTCGCTCCGGAATTGCCTGTTGGGCAGTTCGGCGGGAATTTCGTGGTCGAAGCTTACGCTCAGGCGTCATTGGAGATGTTCACACTTTCGACTGGATGGGCGCCTCCCGAGATCGAATGCTAGGAGTCCGGTCCCGATGAGCGGGGGCGGAGCTGGATGCCGGCAGCTTCGTTCTGGGGGGAGTTCTTCAATTCTTGACCTCGACTTTCCTGACGAGCACCGTGCCGACAAACGTCCTCTCGTGGAGCAAACTGTTTCAGCGGAGTGACGGCTCACGTCCACATCGATTCCACCACAATAATGAAAGCCGACATGAAATGGTCATGTAATGCTCTGGCAGTCCTGTTGTTCACTGCCGTGGCATTCGCAAGGGAAGGGGGGGTATTGTCGGCTGCGAAAGAGACGGAAATCAACCGCCAGATGGCGGACGCTGGTAACGCGGCGACTGTTGGTATCTATTGCAAGCGGGGCAAACACGAAACCTACTTCGGAACGGGCGCGGTAATAAGCGCCGACGGGCATATTGTGACTTCCACAACCGTGGTGCCGGAAGGGGCGACCGAGATCAAAGTCTATTTCACCAATCACCACCGGCGCGCCGCGGCCCTCGTGGAGGTCAATAAGGAACTGGAGACCAGCCTGTTGAAGGTCGATGCGACCGGGCTGCCTTGCCTGGCCCTGGCAACCACGCTACCCAAGGTGGGCGAACAGGCTTACACCCTTGGCAATGCCAACAATATGATCCTGCTGGGAGAGCAGGCCTCCTTCAGCGCCGGCATTGTCAGCGGCCTTTACGCGGTAAAAAGCGCGGACACGCAGAGCAGCTATGCCGGACTTGCAATAGAGACGGACGCCGCGATCAATCCGGGCCAGGACGGCGGGCCGCTGCTTAACAACGCAGGACAGTTGGCGGGCATCATCTCCTTGAGCTACTCGAAGGCCCGGTGGCAGGGTTTGGCGATTCCGATGATCAATGTGATCGATGGCTTGCGGGCATTGAAGGAGAAACGCGTGTCCTTCTCGACCAAACCGATGCTCACGCCACCGGACGAGGACACGGCAACCAGCACCCGTCTCGCCCGCGCCGCGAGGAAAATAGGCCAGTCTGTCGTGTCTCTCCAGATTGTCCGCCAGTATCCGGCGGAAGACCTGCCCATAATCAGCGCCGTGAAGCTGTTGGAGGAGGTCAGGAATTTCGACGAGCTTCCTCCGGAGCAGCAGGTGAGGCTGAACGCCGAATTTGGCATTGCCGAACATATATTTACCGCCAACCGCCAGTTTCGCCGGCCGGAAGCACCGGTGACGGGCCTGCTGATCTCCGCCGACGGCTTCGTCCTGACCAGTCGCTTCAATCTGATGGATGATGTTGCTTTCCTGCACGGCGCGGGAGTGCGGAAAATCGAGTATAAGACCGGCAGGTTGCAGGAGGTCATCCAGGACAGCCGATCCGGAACGCGGCAGACTGTAAACCCGGTGAAGTCTGTCGAGGTGACGCTGGCCGACGGACGCAGGCTTCCGGCCAGGATCGTCGCCCATCATCTGCCACTGGAGATCACCCTGCTCAAGATCGAGGGAGAGGCCCTGCCTTTTTTCAATCTCCAGGAGAATGCCACCTCGCCCAAGATCGGCGAGCCTGTCGGTGTTCTTGGCGTGGTGGCTGGTGAAGTGCCTTTCACCCTCAATGCCGGCATTGTCAGCGCTGAAACCCGTTCGCGCGGAAACCAGTTCCAGTTCGATGCCCTGATCAACTATGGCAACTCCGGCGGGCCGGTGATTACGACAGACGGCAAGATTTGCGGCGTCGCCATTCAGGCGATGTCTCCCGGACCTGAAATGGGCCGGTTGCTGAGTGACCAGGAGTTGGGACGGTGGGGGGTGACCCTGAATGGAGGGCTCGGTTTCGGCGCCAGGATCGACCGCATCCTGGAAGCGCTGCCTGCTTTGCAACAGGGCAAGGATGTGAAGAATACCAAGGAGCCAATCCTCGGGGTCTCACCCAATCCTGCCGATCTTAACTCCGACAAGGTATTGATCGGCGACATTGGCAGCAAGACTCCCGCCGAGCGCGCCGGCTTCCGACGCGGCGATCAGATTCTGGCAATCAACGGCCAGAATCTCAATTCATGGAAGCAGTTGTTTGAGATACTGGGTGCCCACCTTCCAGGTGATGAAGTAACGGTGAAGCTCCGGCGGAAGGGGGGGCTTCGATATTTACAGATCAACGACCGGCGGATTGAGAATAGCGATCAGTTCCAATCGCTCTTGAAAGACCTGAAAAGCGGCCAGGAACTGAACGCCAGCTTTGTGAGCAGCGGAGGTGACGATTTTGATGTCAAAGTTAAACTTGAGGAACCCCGCCAATGAAAATGCCCTGTCTTGCCGCCGCGCTCGCCCTGGCGCTCTCTCCGATTCTGGCCGGAGAAGAACCCAGCTTAAAGGACTCGGTGAGCGGCGTGGCAAGCAAAGTCCTGCCGGCTTTTGTGTTCATCACGACTGCCGGCAGCACTGCCAGTGGGGCCATCATCTCGGCCGACGGCTTTTTGATTACCAACCAGCACGTGATGGGGGACAAGAACGAGGCCCTCGTTCGCCTGGGCTCCGGCGAGTCATACCGTGCGAAACTAATCGGTCGTGATCGTCAGGGGGACCTGGCGCTGCTCAAGATCGAGGCTCCCAAGCCGCTGCCTTTCCTGAATCTCGGCGATTCCGATCAGTTACGCGTGGGAGACTTCTGCGTAGCCATCGGAAATCCTCTGGCGCTCGGGGCCGTGGACCAGACGGTTACGGTGACCCTTGGCGTTGTCAGCGGTCTGCATCAGTTCCGGGGCAACGGCATCTACAACGATACCATTGTTACCGACGCTGCCATCAATCCCGGAAACTCCGGCGGCCCCCTCTTGAATCTCTCAGGCGAACTGATCGGGATCAACAGCTTGGGGGAAACACGGCTGGGCCTGCGCTCCAACAGCGGCCTAGCCTTCGCCATTCCTTCCAATCAGGTCAAACTCTGGATTCCACTTCTCAAGGAGGCCAAGGGTGGCGACGTTTACCATGCGCGCCTGCTCGGTCTCAACTTTGAAACTGACCAGGAGAAATTGCCAGAGGCCGGGGCATTGATCAAAATGGTCGATGCGGACAGTGATGCTGCGCGTGCCGGCTTCCAGAACGGCGACCTGATCATCACCTTTGGCGACCTGCCGGTATGGAACGTCAACCGGTTCTTCGGCATCCTCGGAATCTTACCTCCCGGCACGG
>BJHT01000451.1 GCA_014193395.1 Verrucomicrobiota bacterium | reverse complement strand
CGCCCGCTTCGACGAACTCCTCCCCACCCACCACGCCGTCACCGTGATTCAGCGCGATCTCACCGGCCTCGTCGCCCCCGGCGGCACCTTCTCCTCGTCGTTCAAAACCGCCGCCCTCTCCGGTGGACAAGGCGAACAAAACGCCACCGTCTTCTGCACCGCCACCGCCCCCGTGGACGACACCTCGCCCTTCTCCGAACTCCAGAATATTTCCTACTACCTCGACGGCAACGCCAGCCCCGCCGGCGGCCGCGACCTCATCCGCGCCGTCACTCGAAACCTGCTGCCCCCGACCACGACGGACTCCGACAAACAATGGCTTCTCGGCAACGTCCGCACCCTCACTTTCACCTACTTCAACGGCTCCACCTGGGCCGATACCTGGGACTCGACCACCCAGACCAACAACCTGCCCCGCGCCATCAAAGTCCAACTCAACCTCGCCGCCCCCGACGCCACCCGCGCCGTCCCCCCGCCCATCGAACTCGTCGTCCCCCTCCTCGTCACCGCGCGCACCAACCAAACCGCCAACACGGGAGGCCAGCCGTGATCCTCACGCAGCGAAAGCGCCCGCGGAATGGTGCCCTCCAAAACCCTCCCGCGCCCACGCGACCCGCCCGACCGCGCGCCAGCGTCTTGGAGTGCGGGGACTTGTCACCGCTTTCTCAAGGCGACTTGTCGCCGGCAAACAACGCGACGCGTGAAGATGGAATGGGGCGTTCACGGCTCGCGCCAGCGCCAGCGCGCCCACGTGACCGAAGCCGCTCGGAAGTTCGACGGCGACCAGTCGCCTGCGCAAAAGCGGTGACAAGTCACCGCACTCCAAAACCTCCGCTCCGCGACGACACGGCCGCCGGTCGCTCCGTTCCCCCCTTTGAACGTTTCACGTTTCACGTTGAGCGCTGTACGTTCTCCCCTTCCCCCTTCCTCCTTTCCCCATTCCCCCGCTCCCGCCCTGCCGAATCCGCCTCCGTCCTCATCATCGTCCTCTGGATCGCCTTCGGCCTCGTCAGCATCGCCCTCTACTTTGCCCACGCGATGCAACTCGAACACCGCGCCGGCGACAACCGCGTCGCCGCCGCCGAAGCCGAGCAGGCCATCCTCGGCGCACTTCGCTACGTCACCTACGAACTCACCAACCTCCCCCAACCCGGCCAGCCGCCCGATTCCACCACCCTCCAATCCGAAGCCATCGACATCGGCCCCGCCCAATACTGGCTCCTCGGCCGCACCAACCGCAGCGCCGGCGGCGCCAACTCGTCAACTTCCGCCACCGCCCCCACCTTCGGCCTCATCGACGAAGCCTCGAAACTCAACCTCAACACCGCCACGCAAGCCATGCTCGAAGCCCTCCCGCGCATGACCCCCGAACTCGCCGCCGCCATCATCGACTGGCGCGACGCCAACAGCGAAGTCACCCCCGGCGGCGCCGAAGACGAAACCTACCAACGCAAAAACCCCGCCTACCGCTGCAAAAACGCCCCTTTCGAATCCGTCGATGAACTCCGCCTCGTCAACGGTGCCACCCTCGAAATCCTCTACGGCGAAGACACCAATCGAAACGGCGTCCTCGACGACAACGAGAACGACGGCCCCGCCTCGCTCCCCGACGACAACCGCGACGGCCGCCTCGACCCCGGCATCACCGAATACGTCACCGTCTGGAGCCGCGAACCCAACACCCGCACCAACGGCGAACCCCGCATCGTCCTCGCCACCGCCGGCCAGCGCGCGCTCCCGCCGCTCCTGCTGCAAAAATTCGGAGCCGAACGCAGCAACGCCATCCTCCGCCGCATCGGCAACAACTGGAATTTCACCAGCACCCTCCAGTTCTACGCGCGCAGCGGCCTCACCGCCGACGAGTTCACGCAAATCGCCAAAGACATCACCACCACCAACACGCCCTTCCTCAGCGGCCGCGTGAATGTGAACACCGCCTCCGAAGCCGTCCTCACCTGCATCCCCGGCATCGGCAAAGACAAGGCCGCGTCCCTCGTTTCCTTCCGCCAGTCCAATGCCACCAAGCTCACCTCCATCGCTTGGGTCACCGAGGTTCTCGAACCCGCCGACATCGCGCAGGCCGGCCCCTTCCTCACCACCGAGTCCTATCAGTTCACCGCCGACATCGCCGCTGTCGGCCACTACGGCCGCGGCTACCAGCGCGTCCGCTTCGTCCTCGACACCACCGAGCTGACCGATCAGGGCGCGCCGAAAATTCTCTACCATCAGGACCTCACCCATCTCGGCTGGGCGCTCGGCAAAGAAGTCCGCCAAAATCTCCTCGCCGCACTGGATTCACGATGATTCCCATTCGCAAAAACCAACCGCCCAACGTCCTCCTCGGCCTCGCGCTCGACGGCAGCCGCCTCACCGGCGCGATCGTACGCCGCGTCAATGGCGGCGCGGAAGTGCAGCAGAATTTTTCCGCCGTCCTCACCCTCGACCCGCTCAACAACGAGCCGGAACTCGTCGGCCAGGAAATCCGCAACCACCTCGACGCCGCTGAAATCCGGGAGCGCCGCTGCGTCCTCTGCCTCCCGCTCAACTGGGCGCTCACCCTCACGACACCCCTGCCAGCATTGCCTGAAACCGATCTCGCCGATCTCCTCCAGCTCGAGGCCGAGCGCGGCTTCGCCTATCCGCCCGACCAGCTCATCATCGCCACTTCGCGCTTCACCGCCGCCGACGGCGAACGTTTTGCGACGCTCGTCGCCATCCCGCGCGATCACCTCATTCGCCTCGAAAAAGTCCTCGCCGCCGCGCGCCTCACCGTCGTCTCCTTTTCACTCGGACTCCCCGCGATTCAGCCAGCGGGCGGTGAAAAATCGCCCGGCATCCTCGCCTTCACCGTCGGCGAAAATGGCGTCGCGATGCAGCTCACCACCGGCGGCGGTGTCGCCGTCCTGCGCGCGCTCGAAGGGGCGTTCGACACCGAGGGCGGCGAGCGCCGGCTCCAGACTGCGATGATCGCCCGCGAACTGCGCATCACCCTCGGCCAGTTGTCCCCCGGCATTCGCGCCGGCCTGACCCGCCTGCGCGTCTTCGGCCAGAGCGACCCCGCCCGCCAGCTCGCCGCCGAACTCGCGCCCCGCGTCGAATCCCTCGGCCTGCAACTCGAGACCGTCACCCAGTTCACCGCCGAGCACGCGCCGCTCCCCCTCGCCGCCAATCCGCCCATCTCCCCCGCCGTCGCCCTCGCCGCACGACACCTCGCCGGCCAGGCCACGGGCTTCGAGTTTCTCCCGCCCAAGGTCAGCGCGTGGCAGCAGTTCACCGCCCGCTATTCCTCGAAGAAACTTTTGTACGCCGGCCTCGCCGCAGGCTTTGTCCTGCTCGTCGTCGCCGGATTGTTCACTTGGCAACAATGGCACCTCAGCCAGTTGCGCGACCGCTGGGCCGGCATGTCCGCCAAGGTCACCGAGATCGAAAATCTCCAGACCCAGACCAAGCGCTTCCGCCCGTGGTTCGATGAATCCTACGGCACCCTCAGCATCCTCCGCCGCGTGACCGAGGCCTTCCCCGAGGACGGCTCCGTCTCCGCCAAGAGCATCGAAATCCGCGACCTCTCCGTCGTCACCTGCTCCGGCACCGCGCGCGACAACACCGCCCTCCTCAAAACCCTCGACCGCCTCCGCGCCACCCGCGAAATCGGCGAGGTGAAAGTGGACCAGATCCGCGGCAAATCCCCCCTGCAATTCACCTTCAATTTCCGTTGGGGCAAAGGAGGCAGCCATGACCGCTAACAAGCCTCTCGCATCCGCACCGGTGGCCGGTCTTGGTTCGCCAACTCCAGTTTGGATGGCGAAAGAAAATCGCCCGGCACTTCAGTGCTGGACGAACCTGCGCCGCAGTTTCCCCCTCTCATTAGCACCCGGCTTCAGCCGGGTGTTCGCGCCCGCCCAACCGGGAAACCGTTTCAACGGTTTCTCGTCCATCGGCCGGAAAACCGCTCCAAGCCTGGTGAACCATGACCGCTAACAACCGCCAGCAACTCCTCACCTTCGTCGCCCTCGCCGCGCTCGTCCTGCTCGTCGGCGACCGCTTCATTCTCACCCCGCTGGTCAAGAGCTGGAACGACCGCGCCGCCCGCATCATCGAACTCCGCAAAAACGTCAGCAAAGGCGCGCAAATCCTCGACCGCGAACCCACCGTCCGCACCCGCTGGAAGGAGATGAGCGCGAACACGCTCGCCAGCGACAACTCGGAAGCCGAGGATCAGGTCTTCAAAGCCTTTGACCGCTGGGCGCAGGAAAGCCGCATCAGCATCAGCTCCATCAAACCACAGTGGAAACACAACTCCGAGGACTACCTCACCCTCGAATGCCGCGTCGATGCGGCCGGCAACCTCGCCGCCCTGGCCCGCTTCCTCTACAGCGTCGAGCGCGACGCCCTCGCCCTCAAAGTCGATGCCGTCGAAATCACCGCGCGCGACAACAACGGCAGCCAGCTCGCCCTCGGTCTCCTCGTCAGCGGTCTGGTGCTCACGCCAAAAGATAAATGATGCCCATGCGATTTTGCCGCTCCCTGTCCGCCAGCCTCGCGACCGCCCTCGCCGTCGCCGTCGCCGCTTTGCTCGTCATTCCGCGCGCCCGTGCCGCTGATGCGCCGCCCGCTCCCGCCGCTCCGACCATCCTTGCCGCGTCCACCAATGCTGCTCCTGCAACCAACACCGTCGCCGCTGATCTGAAACCGGTGCCGAACACAAACTCCCTCCCGCTCCCCACGCGTGACGAGCGCGGCGAAGGCCCGAGCGAGATTTCGCCCAACCCAAGTTCGCGCCTAGATCCCCAGAACCCTCCTCCCGGCGGAGCGCCGAGCATTGCTCGGCCCGATGCTGTTGGCGCGCCCTCTGGCCGAGCAATGCTCGGCGCTCCGATTAATGGGGACGGAAATCCACAACCGCCCACCAACGCACCCGCCGCGACCCTCCCGACCAAGACCCCACCCACCGGGGTGGGCCAGAGCGTGACCAACCTACCCCCA
>BJHT01000450.1 GCA_014193395.1 Verrucomicrobiota bacterium | reverse complement strand
CGCCCCCCCAACAACACCATGAATCCCCACCCCTGCCCTCCCGCCTCTCCCCCTCCCTCCGCGCCTCCGTCCCTCCGTCTCACCAGCACCGCTCGCGCCGCCCGCCTGCTCCTCGTGCCGATCGCCTATTGTCTATTGGCTATTTCCTCCGCCGCGCCCGCCCCCGCCCCCGGCCCGCTCACCGACACCGAGCGCGCCGCCATTCTCGCCGAACTCCAACCCCTCCAAAACCGCCTTACCGCCCTGCGCACCGCGCCCGGCGTTTCACCCGACCGCTGGGCCGATGCGCAAATCTTCCTCAAAGGCGTCACTTGGGCACTCGACTTCGGCCCCGTCACCGACGCCAAGAATCGCGAACTCGTGCAGAAGGGCCTGCCCCGCGCCAAGGAACGCATCGACGCCCTCGCCGCCGGCCGTCACCCGTGGACCGACAAACGCGGCCGCACCGTGCGCGGCTTCGTCTCCGCCATTGATGACTCTGTGCAACCCTACGGCCTCGTCGTCCCCGCGGGCTACGACCCCGCCAAACCCGCGCGCCTCGATGTCGTCCTCCACGGCAGCCGCGCCGCGACGGGCCTTGGCGAATTGCTCTTCCTCTTCACCCACGACACCGGCGACGCGCCCGCTCCCGCCGGCGGCACCAACAATTTTCTCGAGGTCCACCCGATGGGCCGCCTCGGCGAAAACGCCTACCGCTTCGAGGGCGAGACCGACGTGGACGAAGCCATCGAGGCCGTCTGCCGCGATTACCGCATCGACCGTTCGCGCATCGTCCTGCGCGGCAGTTCGCTCGGCGGCGTCGGCGCGTGGCAGCTCGGCCTCAAGCGCCCCGACCGCTGGGTCGCCATCGGACCCGCCGCCGGCCCCGTGGACACGTATGAATTCGCCAACTCGCCGTGGAAACATTTCGTCCGCCTCGATCCCCTCACGCCGTGGCAGAAAACCATGCTCCACCTCGTGGACGCCATCGACTACACCGCCAACGCCCGCCTCGTCCCCGTCGTCGCCGCGATGGGCGACAAGGACGCCTATTACTCGTCGCATCTCCTCATCGAGAAAGCGTTCGCGCAGGAAGGCATTCCCTTCACCGGCCTCGTCGATCGCGGCGCGGGCCACAGCATCACCGCCAAGGTTTATCAGGAACAACTCCGCCTCCTCGGCGAACACGCCGCCAAGGGCCGCGACCCATTTCCGAAACACCTCCGCTTCGTGACTTGGACCCTCAAATTCAGCCGCTGCCACTGGCTCGAAGTCCTCGGCCTCGGCGAACATTACCAGCGCGCCGAACTCGACGCCCGCATCGCCGCTGACGGCGCCCTCACCCTCGCCGAGCCGCGCAACGTCACCCGCTTCGCGCTGCATCCGCCCGCCATCTCCCCGCGGGCCGACGCCACCACCATCTCCGTCGGCGAAACCAAACTCACCCTGCCCGCCCAGCCCGCCGGCACCGACCTCCGCCCCATCGTGATCGGAAAACAAAACGGCCAGTGGAAAATCCAAAGCCCGCTCAACCCCGCCACCCTCACCGGCAAACGCCCCGATCTCCAAGGCCCGCTCGACGACGCCTTCGCCCGTCCCTTCCTCTGCGTGCGCGGCACCGGCAAGCCCTGGCACCCCGCCGTCGCCGCGTGGGCCGACGCCAATCTCAAGCGCTTCGCCGACGAATGGCGTCGCCACTACCGCGGCTACCTTCCCATGAAAAACGACACCGACGTCACCGAAGCCGACGTGCGCGACCGGAACCTCATCCTCTTCGGCGACCCCGGCAGCAATCCGTGGATCAGCAAAGTCCTCCCGCAACTCCCGCTCCAGTGGACCCGCGACACGCTCCAACTCGGCAACGAACGCCACCCCGCCGCCAACCACGGCGTGCAGCTCATCTGCCCGAATCCGTTGCCCGGCGCGGCCGGCCGCTACGTCGTCCTCAACAGCGGCCACACCTACCACGACTCCGAACTGCGCTTCAGCTACATGGTCTTCCCGCGCCTTGGCGACTGGGCCATTTTCAAAACCGGCGACAACCCGCCCGCCGCCCCCGCCCCGCAAGTCGGCGAAACCCTCGTCACGTCGGGCTTCTTCGATGAAGCGTGGGGCGCACCGGCCGGGCGCTAATCGCCGAACCGCGAAGCACCCCGACTTGAAAATTGTTTTCCCCTCTTCCATCCGCTAAGACAACCGCATGAAAACGATGGAACGGACGGTGCAATTGCCGGAGGAGGCCGCGCAGCTACTGGAGATTTATGCCAAGGAGCACGCCACCAGCGTCCCCGACTTGCTCACGCGCTATGCCCGGCGATTGCAGCCCCGCGCTCCGCACCCGGACAATCTTAAATTCACCGGCACCGTCCCGGCGGACATCAGCGCCCGCGAGGAACATCGGCAACATCTCGAACGCAAGCACCGATGAAAATCACGGTGGACTTGAACGTGCTGCTCGACGTGGCGCAAAACCGGGTGCCCCACTATCAGGCTTCCGAAGGGGTTTTGCATCGCGCCCGCACCGGTGAATTCGCCGCCGTCTTGCCGGGGCACGCTCTCACCACGCTCCATTTCCTCATCGAGAAATGGTCCGACACCGCCCTGGCGAACCAAACCATCGACGGGTTGCTGCGCGACTTCGCAATTCATTCCGCGGACAAAGCAAATTTTCAGCGCGCCCGGCAACTGCCATTGAAAGATTTTGAAGATGCCGTCGTGGCGGCCGTGGCTGAAGCCACCGGCAGCCAATACATCGTCACTCGAAACATCGCGGACTTCTCCGGCTCACCCGTTCCCGCAATTACTTCCGCCGAATTTCTGGAAGAACTGGCCGGCCTCGAAGCCGAGTGATCAGCCCCAAGATGTTGGAAGTCCCCTTTCGAGGAAACGTCGCAAAGGAATGGAGGCAAAGGAATGAAGTGCTGAGATTCCGTCCCCATTCCTTTGCCCCCATTCCCTTGCCTGATTCCCCTGCCAAAATCCCCGTGCCGCTCTCGTCTTTCGCGCTCGCCGGCTTCCAATCACACTGGTCAATCGCCCAAACGTTGAATTGCCACTCGCACTGGTTGCAGACACTCTGATTTCGATATGAGCAAAGACACCTTGATCGCCAAATATGAAACTTTGCCTGTCGGGGCGCAGAAGCAGGTGGAGACCTTCATCGAGTTCTTGTCGCAGACACCGACACCGAGAACCGCACGCTCCACGAAGCGCCGCTTCAAATTCGATTGGGCCGGTGGTCTGGCCAATTCGAAACCCCGGTCCACCTCCGTGGAGTTGCAGCGCCACCTTCATCTGGCTGCCGACCTCGCCAAATTCTGACTGCCCATGCTGAGTTTCGAGTGGGACGCCCGCAAGGCTCAGACGAATCTGGCCAAACACGGCGTGGGCTTTGAAGAAGCGACCACCGTTTTTGGTGATCCTCTTTCCGTCACCATTCCTGATCTGGCACACTCGCAGACAGAGCCGCGGTTCATCATCCTGGGCCGGTCCCATCGCCAGAGATTGCTGGTTGTGGTCCATACCGAACGGCGTGATAATATCCGCCTCATCAGCGCGCGGCGGGCCAGCCGGCGCGAACGAAAAAACTATGAAGAAAACCGCCGTTAAAACCGACGACGACGACATGCTGCCGGAATACGATTTTTCGCGCGGCGTGCGCGGCAAATATGCCGCGCGCTACCAGCGGGGCACGAATGTGGTGGTTTTGGAACCGGACGTGGCCAGGGAATTTACCAGCGCCGCCGACGTGAACAATTCCCTCCGCGCGCTGGCCAGCCTCATTCACCAGCGGGAGAAAGCACCCGCCGGAAAATAGCCGTGGATGGTGCCAGCCATTTTGAACGCACTCCGAAACATGCAGCGAAAGTCGAGCCTATGAAACCACTCACAGGCGGAACCGGACGGCCACCAACAAACCGTCGCCGAAAGGTGGTTTTCCGAGGTGCCCTGGAGGAAATCTGGCCAAGAGTATCCAATCTCAAACACTGACCCGGTTCCGTCGTCCTCAACAGCGGCCACACCTACCACGACTCCGAACTGCGCTTCAGCTACATGGTCTTCCCGCGCCTCGGCGACTGGGCCATTTTCAAAACCGGCGACAACCCGCCCACCGCCCCCGCGCCGCAAGTCGGCGAAACCCTCCTCACATCGGGCTTCTTCGGTGAATCTTGGTCCGCGCCGATCGGCCGATGAGCACGGACTCTCCAGACGCGCCGCACCGAAAATCCACTTCCCCATGATTCTGCCTCTAATAATTCTGTAGTCCCACCAGGCCGCGCCCCGACGCTTCGGGTCTGCCCGACGTTCCCTGTGAAGCCCCCCCTTGCCCACTCCGTCAGGCTCCCGCTTTTCGCACCCTGAAATAACCGACACGACCCGCATGGCCAACGACCCAACCCCGCGCACCCCGCCGCCCGCGCCTTCCCCTGCCCCGCCGGCGCAGCCGCCCTCCGCGCTGCTCCTTGAGTTGCAGCGACTCGTCGAGCGCAACACCCGCCACTGGAAACGCCTGATCGTTCTCGAACTTCTCGCCGTCCTCGTCGCCGCGCCGCTCGCGTATCTCTGGGTCGTCTTCGCGCTCGACATTCTTCTGCACCTCCCGCGCTGGGGCCGCGTCGCGACCAGCGCCGTGTTTCTCCTCGTCGTCGCCGGATTGCTCCGCTGGATTTGGCAGCGCTGGCGTGCCGTGCGCCTCACGCAAGATCAGGTCGCCCTCGCCATCGAACAGCAGACCCCCGGCACCACCAATCAGTTGATCAACAGCCTCCAACTCGCTCGCGAAACCAACAACGCCGCGAGCGATCACAGCCAAGCCGTGCTCCGCGAAAACTACGCATCTCTCCAGCGCCTCCACCTCCACCAAGCCGCCAACCTCCGCCCCGCCGCGATCCGCCTGGGCTTCGCCGGCGTGGCCATCGCCATCGGCGTCGGCTTCTACTGCTTCAAGCAAGATCAGTTCACCAACAGCGCCGCGCGCCTCTTCCAACCCTTTGCAAAAATCGCCCCGCTCTAC
>BJHT01000449.1 GCA_014193395.1 Verrucomicrobiota bacterium | reverse complement strand
GGCCGAAAAACTGGGGCCGCCGCATCCCCGGCTCGATCGTCGCCATCGCGCTCAGCGGCCTGGCGGTGACGCTGTTCGGACTCGAGGACCGCTGCGGACTCGAGACCATCGGCTCGAAATTCGGCGGCATCGCGGGCGGCCTGCCGCGGCCGCACTGGCCCGACCTGCCACTCGAACAATGGTCCGGCCTCATGCGCGACGCCTTCACCGTCGCGCTGCTCTGCGCCATCGAATCGCTCCTCTGCGCCGTGGTCGCCGACGGCATGATCGACGACCGCCACGACTCGAACCAGGAGCTGCTCGCCCAGGGCATCGCGAACATTTCCGTCGCCTTCTTCGGCGGCATGGCCGCGTCCGGCGTGCTCGCGCGCACCGCCACGAATGTCCGCAGCGGCGCGCGCACGCCCGTCGCCGGCATGATCAAGGCCGTGACCCTGCTCCTTGTCCTGCTGCTCGCCGCGCCGCTGGCGAAAAACATCCCGCTCGCCAGCCTGGCCGCCGTGCTCGTGGTCGTGGCGTGGAACATGGGGGAATGGGGCGAGTTCGCGCTGCTCCCGAAATGGCCCAAGAGCGACAGCACCATTTTCCTCGTCGCCTTCGGCCTCACCATTGTCGCCGACCTCACGCTCGCCGTCGGCGCGGCCATAATTCTCGCGGCGTTCTTCCTCATCAAACGCCTCTCCGAAACCAGCGCCGTCACGCCCGACGAAGAAGTCACGCAGGCCAACGCCCCCGGCCAGACCGCGAAAGGCAAAGTCATTCCCGACAGCGTCCTCGTCTTCCGCGTCTTCGGCGCATTCTTCTTCGGCGCGGCGGACAAACTCGAATCCACCCTCCACGCGGCCGGCGGCGAACCCGAGGTCCTCATCCTCCGCATGCGCGACGTCCTCGCCCTCGATGTCACCGGCCTCACCGCGTTGGAAGACCTGCTCGCCAAACAGCGCGCCCGCAAAAAACACCTAATCCTCTGCGGCCCGCACATGCAGCCGTACATGGCCCTCGAAAAAGCCGGCTTCTTCACCAAGCTCGGCGAGGAGAATCTGTGCGCCGACATGGATGCGGCGCTCGCACGGGCGCGGGAGTTGGTGGGGCCAGGGAAGGGGAAAGTAATCAGTGATTAGTAATTAGTAATTAGTGGGAGCGGCGGGCGGCGGCGGAGGGCCTCGCGCGGCTTACGATCCGCCTCGGCACCGCGGCGGGTGCGTGGGCGGTTCAAGGAAAACGTCGTCATCCGTTCGGGCCGCGCAGCAGGACCATGAGCCGCCGAGGGCTTCCGCAGATTCAGGCGACCGTAGATCGGGAATTGGGATGAGAGACCGTTTGACAACCCCGGTTTGGAGTTCCGCGTTTACCCGGTTCCAGCGGGGTGCGAACAGCGGGCCGTGTAAACGCGGAACTCCAAAGCCAGCCCCTCGCGGCTCAACGTACTTTTCCAACCGACTCGGGAAGCGGGACGGCTGACAGAACACCGCAGAGATAAGAAGGGCGCAGAGAGGAGTGCGCCGGGAATTCGCGCGGGCGGCGCTTGGGGATTCGCCGCGCCCGCCACGGGCCGGGGAAATCAGGTCGCCGCGGATTTGCGCCGCGGAGCCGAGCCACTCCGCCGGGCACGGCGCCGTGGACTGCGGATCCTGTCCATTTCGGCGATCATGTAGTCCAACAGGGGACGCGACGACACGAAGACGATTTCGTGAGTGCGCTCGTATTCCAAGATGTCATCCATCCACTCCCGTGGCGTGAGCTTTTTCTTCATGTCAGGCCGTCACCGTTTTGCGCCGGGGAGCAGCCCCACTGCGGCGGACGCGACGCTGCGGACGGCGGGCTTTGTCCATTTCGGCGATCATGCGGGCTTCCAGCAGGGCGCGCGGCGAGGCGAAGGCGATTTCGTGGGTGCGCTCGTATTCCACGATGTCGTTCCACCACTCTTCAGCTGTCAGCTTCTTTTTCATGTCAGTGAGATTGCGTCCGCCGAAGGGTCTTCGCAAGCGAGCTCTGCTGTTTTTCCAAGTGGAACTTTTGGATGGCCCGCATCGCGTCCCGCTGAATGATGAACAAGTCCTTCACCGGCGGATTTGCAGCACCCTCTCGTAAAACCCCGCCGAATTCGCCGTGGCCTCACCCCACAGCGTTTCCATTCCGAGTGAATCCGCCAGATCCATGAGCGTGGCCATGACACCGCTGCCCACGCCGGAAATCGGCTGGCGCGAGAACCTCAAACCAGGTCGAACGGCCAGGAAATCCAGCACCAGATGGTGACACCACGTCCGGCGGCAATACGCGAGCGCGAGGAATTTGTAGGGCTTGGCCCACGCCGCGGACGCGACCAGAAGAAAGGCCAGTTCGGCGCGGTCGTTGCGCCCGATGGCGGCGCGCAATTCGGCGAGGCTGGCAACACTCGCGCCTTCGCGGGTGTAGTAAAACCAACGCTTGGCGGCCAGTGCCGCGAACTCGCCGGCATCGGTCGCGCCGGGCAGCTTCCGCCACGCCCGCACCCGCCGGACTTCGGCTTCCGTGGCGAAGTTCATTTCGACAGGACGGAATTCTCCGGCGGCTTCAACGTGGAAAATGAAGGGCTTCATGCCTTCGCGTCAGTTTGGTTTCCACAATCAGTGAACCCGCTCGTAATCCCGCGGGAACAGAAACCGAATCCCCGCGATGATCGCCAGTCCGGCGGCGACGTAGGCCAGCGCGGTGTAGGTGAGCAGGTTTTCGATGCCGACCGTTTTCTTCAGCGCGCCGCCGGCCAGCGTGGCGAAACCGGAGACGACCGCGCCGAAGAGATTGAGCACGCCCACGGCCGAGGCGCGCGCGTCGGCAGGGACGATTTCGAACGCGGAGGGGAAAATGTTGCCCATGAAAAAGCCGCTGAAGAGGCCGAAACCCAGCGCGGCGACGCGCGTGGCGACGAGGGTGTCGCTGTTGCCGATCGCGTGCAGGAAAGGCGCGCAGCCGAGCAGACTCGCGGTGAGAAGCCAGAGGCGCGCGGCTTTCGTGCGACGGTAAAAGCGGTCGGCGAGCACGCCGCCGGTGAGCATGCCGACGAGCGTTGCGCCTTGCAGGAACACGGTCGCGTTGAAGGCGGAGTCGGCGAGGTTCAGCGAAAATTTGTCATGCAGAAAATTCGGCAGCCAGCCGTAGAGGAGCCACAGGCCGAAGACGAATACCGGGAAGACGACGCAGAGCAGCCAGTAGGTCCGTGCCTTGGCCAGCGCCGCGAGCGTGTTGGCGCCGCCGCCTTTCTTGGTCTCGACCTGCGCCTCCTCGTTGACGCCGCGCAGGAACGCGAAATAAGGAGCCGCGAAGAGCAGACCCGCTGCGCCGAGAACGAAGAACGCGCCGCGCCAGTTGCGATGGGCGGCGAGCCAGTTCAGCAGCCATCCGCCGGTTTCCAGCGCGGGCTGCGATTGTCCCTGCTGGGCCATCCAGCCACCGAACCAGCCGCCGCCGATGACGCCGCAAATCTGCGCGGTCGAGAGCGCGGCGATGGCGCGTGAACGCGTGGCGGGCGGAAAGGCATTCGCCGTGAGCGCAATGGCCGCGGGCATGAACAGCGCCTCGGAAATGCCCATGAGCGCGCGCAACGCCAGCACCATGTTGGGCGAGGTCGCAAGTCCGGTCGCGAGGGTCACGCCGCTCCACAGCGCGAGGCTCCAGATGATAAGCCGGCGCTTGGAAACCCGGTCGCCAATCTGTCCCGCGAAGAAACTGCCGACGCCATAGACCCACAAGAAATACGCGCCGACGAATCCGAGCTGCCGGTCCGTGAAACCAAGGTCGGACTTGAGCACCGGGAACATCGAAAACACCGCCTGCCGGTCGCAGTAGTTCAGGAAGTACGCGAACCACATGAAGGCCACGAGCAGCAAGGCCGGACGGGTCGGTGGCGGCGGGGGTGAGGGTGATTCGCTCAAGCGTGCGCGGGGTTCATGTCAGTGGGCGAATGGAGGCATCGCTTCGTTCTCACTGTCTTCTCAGTGTTCAATCCGGGTTTCCTCCGTGGCTAAGAATGCCCCAACAGTTCACGCAAGAATGGGCCGCACCACTTCACCCGCCACATCGGTGAGGCGGAAGTCGCGACCGGCGTAGCGATAGGTGAGGCGTTCGTGGTCGATGCCGAGGAGATGCAGCATCGTGGCGTGGAGGTCGTGGGTGTGGACGGCGCCGGTGCCGGGGAGGATGCCGTGTTCGTCGGACTGGCCGTGGACGAGGCCGCCTTTCACACCGCCGCCGGCCATCCACGAGGTGAAGACGAGGTTGTGATGTTCGCGGCCGGCGTGGTTGGCCTGCGCGTTGAAGGGCGTGCGGCCGAATTCGGTGGTCCACACGACGAGCGTGCGGTCGAGCATCCCGCGTTGCTTGAGGTCGGTGAGGAGACCGGCGATGGGCTGGTCGATGGCTTTGGCGAGTTTTTCGTGGTCGCCCATGTTGCCGTGGGAATCCCAGTTGGCGCTGGAGCCGACGTCGATGAGTTCGAGGAAGCGCACCCCGCGCTCGGCGAGGCGGCGGGCGACGAGGCATTGCCAGCCAAAGCCGGTGTTCGCGCCGCGCGTGAGGCCGTAGAGTTGGAGCGTCGCGTCGGTCTCACGCGAGAGGTCGAAGGCTTCGGGGGCTTCGCGCTGCATTCCAAACGCGGTCTCGAAGGAGCGGATGCGCGCGTCGAGCGCGGCATCGGCGGCACGGGTTTCGAGATGGGAGCGGTTGAGTTTGCCGAGGAGCGCGAGTTCCATCGCCTGCAATTCCGCGGCGGGCGCGTTGGGCTTGAGGTTGGGGAGCGGTTCCTTGCCGGGCACGACGTGCGTGCCTTGATGACAGGCGGGGAGAAAATCGCTGCCCCAGGTTTGCGCGCCGCCGTAGGGAGCCGCGGGCGCGAGAACCATGAAGGACGGAAGGTTGCGGTTCTCGGTGCCGAGTCCGTAGCTCACCCACGCGCCGACGCTCGGGCGGATGGCCTGCGCGGAGCCGCTGTGCGCGGCGAGCGTGCCCTTGTCGTGGCCGTCGC
>BJHT01000448.1 GCA_014193395.1 Verrucomicrobiota bacterium | reverse complement strand
TGACGGCGCTGCCAATGTTGAGCGCCACGCCACCGTCGTCGATCTGCGCGATACTCGCCGCGCGTCGCCGGAAGTCGCGGTGACTCGTATCGCCGATCGCGGCTCCGTCGGCTGCGGGATGCTGGTGGATGATCTCCGCGCCGAGTGCGGCGTGCACGGTCACGGGCACGCTGAGCCGCTGGGCCGCCATCACCACAGAAAGCTCGGGATGCGCCAGATGCGGCTCACCTCCGAGTGCCAGGGCGAGCGATTCGCCCATTCCCAAGGCCTCGGCATGCCCACGTGTGAACGCTTCGTTCATCCCTCGACCAGTTTCTTCGGCCATCCCAAAGGTGCCGTCGCGCAGTCCGGCGGCGACGTCCTCCGACGTGGAGCCAAACCGCGCGACTTCATAATCGTGGATGGCGCCGGAACCGTTCATCGCGAGGTGCGTGATGACGCCCCGTTCCATGAGGTCGATGAGCAGTCGCGAGAGGCCGGTCTTCACGACGTGACCGCCAAGCATCACGATGACACCCTTCTTCGCCCGGTGTGCAGCGACGACGGCATCCACGACGCGGCGGAAGTCGCGGGCGACGAGGATGTCGGGCAGCGACCCGATGAACGTGCCGAACGAATGATCGTGGGCGGGGGGTGCGGCAAACGCTTCGGCGCGGACCTTGCTCGCGCGGCCACCAATCGGAACGGTGCGTACCGCCGACAGATCAGCTTCCGGTGGGCGGTCCTTGCGATCGGGGGTCATTTGCGGGTTGGGTGAGCGGCATCTGCCGGCACGAGTGGAGGGAGCGTCAGCTTCCTGAGGTAGAGATTGAGCGACCCGAACGGGAGCTTGGACTTCATCTGGATGAGAATGCGGCGTTCGTCGTCGGAGAGCCAGAGCTCGGCGTGGCCGCCCTCAGCGAAAATCCCGTTGGTCTTGATCATCGGCTGGAGCACGATGGCCGGAAACCGGCCGGCCGGCACCTCGACGGTGTCGCGTCGCAGTACGCGGATGGTCACCGGGTTCGCACGGTTGTCGAAGTAGCGGTTGAAGTCGTATGACTTGCCGACTTCGAGCGGAATCGTGCGAAGGAAGAAGAAGAAGCTGGCATCGTCGAGCGGATCGGCGACCGACTCACGCTCGGATTCGTTGTTGAGCTGGTATTTCGCGCGGTCCGGAAAGATCTGGTACACGCGATGGCGGTACTTGCCGAGCTCCGAGAGACGCTGCTCGAACTTCAGCGAGCGAAGGGTTTCGGCGTCGAGCCAGCTGTCGTAGGCGTCGTCGACGCGAAGGAACCCCATTCCGCCCGAGAAGTCGAAGCGAAAGCGCCAGACGGGCCTGCCGCGCAGCGTGTCGCGGCCCACGACCTGCATCCGGCCTGATCCCGCGGGAATCGGACCGACCTTGAGTGAGTACTCGAGATATTCACCGGCCGCCCACGGGACGGCACCGGTGCGTGGGCGTTCCTGGGCGGAAATTGGATTGTGCCCCGCGGCCATGACGGACGCGAGGATGCCAGCGGCCACTCGCCGCCAGCGGTGGGTCACGTGCCCCGCGCGGGAGCCGGTCGGTGGCTGCCGCGGGTCGCCCATGCGCGTTTGGTCACGTCCACGGCCTCGCGCCACGCGTCAATGCGTGTCGAACGCGGGCGCAGGTCCCAGCGTGTGCTGAGCTGAATGGTCTCGACGCGCCGCGCGATTCGCGCGGTGTCGCGGGCGAGCTCCGCGTTGGCGGCGGCGACCGGAATGTCCTCGATCGGCCGGCCCTCGCGCGCCTTCAGCACGTCGCGTGCGACACTCACGCGAATGAGCTTGTATGCGCCGAACGGATCGGCGACACCGGGCACGCCGACGAACTTTCGGAATGGCCAGGCGGAACTGAGCCAGCGAAGCCGCTTGAGCAGCGTCTGCACCGGCTCGGGTGCCGGGCCGTCGACGGTGCGCTCGCCGACGATCAGGTCGGCGCCTCCTTCAAATCGCTTCACCAGTTCCGGGAGATGCTCCGGCTGGTCGGTGAAGTCGGCCTGCATCAGCACAATGGCATCGCGTCTGGGATACTGCGTCCGTTGATTGGCCGCGCGCAACAAGGCATCAACCGCGCCTGCGTAGCCGACCCTCGTGCCGCTGCCGAGGACGGTCAGCGGCATCACCTTCACGTACGGCTCGAGGGTCTCCCGCGTGGAGTCGGTGCTCGCGTCGTCATAGACGAGCACTTCATACTCGCGGGAGTAGTCCTGAAACACCTTTCGGATGCGCCACAGCAGCACGCCGACGGTGGAGGCTTCGTTATGTGAAGGAAGGCAGATATAAAGCAGGTGCGCACCAGCTCGGGTTACCTGAAACCTAACCTCCGCGACGGTCGAACCAGCTACTCCCGCGGCGCGAGGCGCAACTCGCCGAGCTCAAGAAGAAGATGGGGCAGTAACGACGAAGGCCCTCCGCATCGGAGAGCCTTCGTGGTTCCATCTGCTGCCCGTCGATGAGGCCTACGTTCGCGCCAGCATCCGCTTGATCGGTTTCACGAGGAGGGCCATCACCCCGGCGAATACCAGCGCGTACAGGCCAACGACGCCGAACAACTGTGGCAGCGAGAACTTCTCGTACACACTGGCCACCTGTCCGCCGATGAAGTTTCCGACCGACGTCGCCATGAACCAGACGCCCATCATCATGGAACCAATGCGCGCCGGCGCGAGCTTGGTCATGGCGGAGAGGCCGACCGGGCTGATGCACATCTCGCCGATGGTCTGCAAGAAGTAACAGCCGAGCAGCCACCACCAGCCCACACGGTCGCCGCTGGCCGCGAGTTGCGCCGCCGGCACCATCAAGATAAAACTCGCCGACACGAAGACGAGTCCGAGAGAAAACTTCGCGGTGCTTGACGGGTTTCGGCTGGCGAGCCTGACCCAGAGCCAGGCAAAAATCGGCGCGAGGATGACCACCCAGAGCGAGTTGACGGATTGCCACTTGCCCGACCCGAACGACATGCCGAGCAGTTCGTTTTGTGTGCTTCGTTCGGCGAACAGCGTGAGCGTCGATCCGGCCTGCTCGAACACCGACCAGAACACGGCGGCGCCGAGAAAGAGTACGGCGGTCACAACGAGGCGTTTGCGCTCTTCGGTCGTCCAGCTGCGATCGAGCAGCAGCCAGGAAAAGAACGCGAGCACGGCGAGTAGGAGGAACACGCCGAACGCGTTGCTGACACTCTGCGTGGTGAGGGTGATCGTTCCGGAGACCTGCAGCGCCGCGACGAGCGCGACAAAGCCGAGAATCACCGCGGCGGCGGTCCAGAACTGACGTTTCGCCTTCGCTGCGTCGGCGGCGTCGGTCACGGCCGGCTTCATCCCCGCGTCGCCCAGCGTCTTGCCGTCCACGACGTACCAGATCAGGCCGAGTGCCATGCCGACCGCCGTGGCTCCGAAACCCCAATGCCACGATGACGCTGGCGACATGCCCCAGCCGGTGAGGACGTCCTTGAACCACTGCTCTTGTGCAAGCGATGCCGTAACGAGGGGAGCGAGCAGCGCGCCGATGTTGATCGCGATGTAGAAGATCGAGAAGCCCGCGTCGCGCCGTTCATCGTCTGGCGCATACAGGTGGCCGACCATGGTCGAGATGTTCGGCTTGAGCAGTCCCGTGCCGAGTACGACGAATCCGAGTCCTGGCAAGAAGCTTGCCTCGAACGGAATTGCCAGCACGATGTGGCCGCACATGATCAGCACGCCGCCCCAGAACACGGCGCTGCGCTGTCCGATGAGCCGATCGGCAATCCAGCCGCCGGGCAGCGAGAAGAGGTATACCATCGCGGTGTACAGGCCATAGATCGGCCCCGCCTTGGCGACATCCCAGCCGAGTCCACCCGCTGCGATGGGTGCCGTCATGAACAGGACGAGCAGTGCACGCATGCCGTAGTAGGAGAAGCGCTCCCACAGTTCGGCGAAAAACAGTGTTCGCAGGCCTGCCGGGTGCCCGAAGAATCCGGTCTGGCGGGGGAGGGTCACGTCGTCTCCAAGTTGGTGTGGACCTTGATGCACGCCGCGAAGGCGTGTGCAGCGACCTCGCCGAGCGGTGGTACGGCGGTCGTGCAGTCCGCGTTCTTTAGAGGATGCGGACAGCGGGGAAAGAATGCGCAGCCGCGCGCGCGCGCGCGACCAGTCACGGGGTCGCCTGCCAGCGGTATGCGCACATGCCGGTCGCGCGGATCCGAGACGGGCACGGCGTCTAACAGCGCGCGGGTGTATGGATGCTGCGGCGCGGCAAAGAGCGCTGCGGCCGGCGCCTGTTCGATGATGCGTCCTTCATACATCACAGCGACCGACGTCGCGATCTGCTGGACGACGGCGAGATTGTGCGCGATGAACAGGCAGGTGAGCGACCGCGCCGCGCGGATGCGGGCGAGCAGGGCCAGCACCTGGGCCTGTGTGGTGACGTCGAGTGCCGACACCGCTTCGTCGAGTACGAGAAACTCGGGATCCACAGCCAACGCGCGAGCGATCGCGACACGCTGGCGCTGGCCGCCGGACAGCTCATGCGGGTAGCGCGACGCGTCCGCCACCGAGAGGCCGACTTCCTCGAGCAGGCGAGCCACACGGGCCTCCGCCTCGGCGCCGCGTGCGATGTCGTGCACGATCAGTCCTTCCGCCACGATCGCGCCGACCGAGTGCCGAGGATTGAGTGAGGTAAACGGATCCTGAAAGACGATCTGCATTTGGCGGCGGTGGCGGCGCAGCGCCTCGCCGCGCAGGGCGAGCAGATCCTTGCCGTCGTACCGCACGGTGCCGGCGTCCGCGTCGATCAGTCGCAGAATCGCCCGCGCCGTGGTCGTCTTGCCGCATCCGGACTCGCCCACCAGCGCCAGCGTCTCACCACGGGCAATGTCGAAGCCCACGCCGTCAACGGCCGTCTGTTCGGTTCGCGCCAATAGACCGGTACTCCGATGCACGACGCGCAGGCCGCGCACGGAGAGCAGTACGGCGCTGTTCATGCGACAACTCGCGGACGAACCAGGCGTGGCATCGCCGCCAACAGTTCGCGCGTGTAGTCGTGGCAGGGCGCATGGAATAGCGCA
>BJHT01000447.1 GCA_014193395.1 Verrucomicrobiota bacterium | reverse complement strand
CGGGTTTGAAAGAACTGGCGGCTCAAGGAACCGCGGCGCAGGTGGTCGATCTGTTGAATCTGCGCGAGCACGGCGTCGCGTTGGGAACGGAGAGCTTGCTGGGAAGTAGGCATGGGTGTTTGTATCTATACAAATACAATATAGCAACCCGAAAAAAGCACGCCCGACAAGGCGCGCCGCTTTTGGGTTACTTATTCGTCACACACCCGGGGATGGAGTGCGCCCGTCCCCGGGCGCAGCGAGGTGGAGTGGGTTGAGGCGTGGGAAAATTGCGGTGGCCTGCGGTCGTGCGGACGTCGCTGCGGCCGGGGACGGCCGCACTCCGGGAGCGCTGTGCCCCGCCGCCCGCCGCGCCGACGTGCGCTCACTTCGGCTTGATCGCTTTGAGCTTGGCGACGTACTGCGCCGGCGTTTCGTCGTCGTAGCCTTCTTCGCGCCAGAGTTCTTTGCCGTCGGCATCGGTCACGACCAGCGTGGGGTAGCCGTCGATTTTGAATTTCTCGGAGAGCGCTTTGTTGGCGGCCTTGAGCGCGTCGCTCTGCGGCGTGTTGAGCGGGAAATCAGCTTCCACTAACACGAGATCCGTCTTTGCGTAGGCGAGAAACTCGGTGCTCGTCAGGACCTTTTTCTTGATCGCTTTGCAGGCCGAGCAGAAGTCCGAACCGGTGAAATCTAGGAAGATTCGTTTTTTTCCGGCCTTTGCTTTCGCCTGCGCGGCGGAGAAATCGGTGAGCCATTCGGGGGGCGTCTCATCTTTCTCGCAACCGCTCCAGATCAGGCACGCGGCCAGTCCGACGAGGAGAAACGAGCGATTCATTTTCATGCGAGTGCGATGCTATGGGCGAGGCTGGGATCACGCCAGACGACGCGGCCGCCGACGATGGTGACGACCGCTTTGCCCTTGAGCGGCCAGCCGTAGAAGGGGTTGTTCAGCGATTTGCTCGCGGTGTCTGCGCGCTCGAAAACCCAGTGCGCGTCGGCGTCGATCACGGTGATGTCCGCGATGGCGCCGGGGCTGAGCGTGCCGCGTTCGCGCTCGAGCTTGAGCAGGCGGGCGGGGGCGATGGTGTATTTCTCGATCACCTTGGCGAGCGAGAGGCGCCCGGCGTGGTAAAGCTGCATCAGCGAGAGGGCCAGTTCGTTTTCCAAACCAGTGATGCCAAACGGCGCGGAATCGAACTCGACCTCCTTCTCGAAATCGCAGTGTGGCGCGTGATCGCTGCACAGGATTTCCAGCGTGTCATCCGCCAGTCCGGCCAGAATCGCCTCGCGATCGCGGGCCGAGCGGAGCGGCGGATTCATTTTGAAATTGGTGTCGTAGGACGGCCACACCGGTCGGCGGCTCGCGTCGGGTTCGTAGCCGAAGACGCTCTTCCCGTCCTCGGCCCAGAAGGCTTCGCTGCCCGCGACCGCGGCGTCGGTGAGCGTGAAATGATGCGGGCAGGCCTCGCCGGAAATCGGCACGCCGCGCTGCTTGGCTTCGCGCAGCAGGCGGATGCTGCCCGCCGTGCTCATGTGCTGGCAATGCACCGGCGTGCCGGTCAACTCAGCGAGCAAAATATTCCGCTGCACAATCGCCTCCTCGCCCACGGCCGGCCAGCCGCGCAGACCCAGCGCCGTGCTCCAGTAGCCCTCGTGCATCACGCCGTCGGTCACCAGCGCGTAGTCCTGGCAATGATCCATCGCGGGCAGTCCGAACATGCGGGCGTATTCGAGCGCGCGACGCATGAGATCGTTGTTCTGCACGCAATGGCCGTCGTCCGTGATCGCGACGATGCCGGCCTTGGCGAGCTGTCCGATGGGCGCGAGTTCCTCGCCCGCGATGCCCTTGGTGATCGCGCCGGTGACGAACACATTGACCGACGCTTCCTTTTCCGCCTTCTCCCGCAACAACGCGACCACCGATGTGCTGTCAATGGAGGGCGTCGTGTTGGGCATGCACACGACGGTGGTGAAGCCGCCCTTGGCCGCGGCCTTGATGCCGGTGGCGATGGTTTCCTTGGCCGATTGTCCGGGTTCGCGCAGGTGAACGTGCAGATCAATCAAGCCGGGGCAGACGACCTTGCCGCGGGCATCAATGCGAATGGCGTCCGCCGGGGCGGCCGCGCCGGCATCGCGCCCGACCGCGACAATGCGGCCGGCCGCGACCAGCACGTCGGCGGTCGTGTCGAGTTGGTTGGCGGGGTCAATGACGCGGCCGCCGGTGAGCAACAGAGAACTCATTGGGCGCAAAGACTACTGGCGCGCGAATTGACAACGCAAGCGCCCTCGCTACGGTGCGCGCGGTTGCGGGCGTAGTTCAATGGTAGAACGGAAGCCTTCCAAGCTTCACACGAGGGTTCGATTCCCTTCGCCCGCTCCACTTCCCCCTTCAAAAATTTTCGCCCAAGCGCGACTCGGTGCCACTGCGCCCCGCCTCGCGTACCGCAGCCGTCTCGGCTGCGAGTGAACGGCGCGTCCCGCCCCGTTCCCCGGAACTGGCGGCGCGGGCGGCGCGCCCAGCTCAGAGCCGCTTGTGACTGCCGTCGCAGAGCGCGCCATTGGCGCTGTGCTTGCAGCCACAAAAATAAACGGTCGCGGTCTTCTCCGCTTTGAACGGGGTCGGATTGAAGCCGCTGCCTTTGTGCGAACCGTCGCACAGCGGCTGCGATTTGCTCTGGCCGCACGCGCACCAGAAGTAGGTTTTGCCGGCCTCGACGGCGACGGGGTAGGGGGCTTTTTGGGCGACAGTGGGTTGGTTCATGGTCGGATCGAGTTGAATTAGGTGGTTGCACGGCTCCCCGCTGCGGAGAGCGGCGCCATTCATGCACGTTGGTCCGCGGCGCACGAATCTAAACTGGCGACGCAATCCCGGTGGAAGCGAGAACTCGCCAAGTTGCCTCGACTTTCTGCCGCCGCATTTCTCCCCGCTTGTCGGCCTTTCTCCTCATGCCTATCGTCCGCCGAACAAAATCGCTGCACCCAACTACCCCATGCACCTTCTCCCCTCCGCCCTGACGGTTGCCCTCGCCACCGCGTGCCTATTCACCCTCGCCGCGCCTGTCTCAGCGGCGGAAATCGCACCCGCGTCGTTCATCGTTTACATCGCCGCGAGCGGCGACAACGCCATCGGTCGCTACCGTCTCCAGCGCGACACCGGGGACCTGTTGCATCTCGACGACACCAAGCTCCCTGGCGCGCCCGGTTCGCTGGCGTTGAGCGCGGACAGACGATTCCTCTACGCCGCCGTGCGTTCCATGGAATCCGTCGCCACCCTCCGTGTGACTCCCGGTGACGGCGCGCTGAAACTCCTCGGCACCACCAAGGTCGCGGGCAACCCCGTTTACATCACGCCCGACCGCTCGGGAAAACATCTCCTCACCGCCTACTACACCGGCAACAAAACCGCCGTGTATCCCATCGCCGCCGACGGCATCGTGCAGTCCACCGCCACCAGCCTGCACCCCACCGGCGCGAATCCCCACTGCCTCGTGCCTTCGCCCGACGGCCGGTTCGTCTTCGTGTCCAACACCGGCGCGGACAAAATCCTCCAGTATCAGTTCGATACCACCACCGGAAAACTCACGCCCAATACCCCGCCGGAAATCCTCACTACCAAGGGCGACGGCCCGCGTCACCTCACGTTCCATCCCTCGGGAAAATTCCTCTACGCCGTCAACGAAAAGGGCAGCAGCACCACCGCCTTCCAGTTCAATTCCCAGACCGGCGCCCTCACCGCCCTCCACACTCTCCCGACCCTCCCCGCCGATTTCACCGGCAACAACTCCTGCGCTGACATCGAAATCACGCCCGACGGCAAGTTCCTCTACGCCTCCAACCGCGGCCACGACAGCCTCGCCCGTTACGCCATCGACGCCGCCACGGGCCGCCTCACCGCCCTCGGGCACACGCCCACCGAGAAAACGCCGCGCGAATTCGCCATTGATCCCACCGGCCGCTTCCTGATCGCCGCCGGCCAATCCTCCAACCGCCTCGCCGTCTATCGCCTCGACCCCGCCACCGGCGCGCTCGCGCCCCTCGCCGTTCATCCCTGCGGCAAAAGTCCGGCGTGGGTTTTGATCACCGCGTTGCCGTGACTTGCTGTTTTTCGCCCGCCCGCCTGCTCTGAACGAGCATCGTCCGGGTCACGACAGATTCCATCCGACCCGCATTTTCGCCGTCTGGTTCCGCTGCCAGAAGTGGACGCCAGATTCGCCGAGGCGCGCGACGATGCCCATGCGTTTGGCCACCGCGTTGAAGCGTGCATGGCGTAGAAACCGCCGGACCGTGAGGGCCGCGTCGTCCGCCCGCACATCCAGCCAGGCCAGGCAATAGCTGGCATGAGCAAGCCGGCGTTTGTGAAAATCCTCGTCGAGGGTGAACAGTGTGACGCGGCGGAGACGGTGGAGCAGTGGAATGATTTCCTCGTCTTGCGTTCCGAGCCGGGCAACCTCATGACCGATCTGGCGGCACGGAACGCGCCACGCCACGAGCAAGGCCGCCTGGTCGCACGGGAAGTTTTCGTCGAGCAGGTTCACGCGGCGACCAGTTCGGCCGCCCTGCGCGCTGGGCGCGCGGGTTTTCCCAGCCACGCCTCTTCCGCCAGCTTCACCGCCTCGGCCACGGCGGCGAGCGGGAGCCGGCCGCCCCAACGCGTGTTGCAGATGAAGTCCCACGACCGGCCCTCCGCGACATCATCCAAGACCTGCCAGACCATGATGCGTGTGCCTTTGAAAGTCGGCTTGCCGTGGCAGATCGCCGGATCGGCCACGATGTATCGGCCCAGTTCCGTGCGCGCCAAAGGCGATGATTTCGCGTTCTTCATGGCGTCAGGATAGGAGGGTGATTTGGCCGTCGCAAGGGCAGTTCTCCACGCTGGCGCCCGCCTCTCACCTCTGGCAGCGTCTCGCGCCGTGAACCCGTCTGCCGCGAACGTCCCGTCGCCCACGCATATCCGCTTCGGCGTGCTCGCATGGCTCTGCGCCGCGGCGGCGCTCGCCTACATCAGCCGCAACGCCATCGCCGTCGCCGAGAGCACCGTCCGCACCGACCTGAACCTGACCAAGGACCAGACC
>BJHT01000446.1 GCA_014193395.1 Verrucomicrobiota bacterium | reverse complement strand
GTGATGACGCTGGCCAGCGGCGTGACAATGTTCGTGGCGTCGAGCCGTCCGCCGAGGCCGGTTTCCCAGATGACCAGATCGCAACGCTGCTCGGCGAAATAGCGCAGCGCCATCACCGTGACGGCCTCGAAAAAAGTCGGCTCCAATGCCAACGGACGCCCTTCGGCCGGCGCGTTCTCCGCCGCAGCATCCGCACCCAGCCAACCCCGCAACTCCGCAACCAGCCGACAGATGTCCGCCTCCGCGATGGGTTGGCGATTAATCTGGATGCGCTCGCCGAACGCCACGAGATGCGGCGACGTGAACAGACCTACGCGCAGCCCCGAAGCGCGATAAATACTCTCGAGCATCGCGCACGTTGACCCCTTGCCATTCGTACCCGCGACGTGGATGAACCGCAGCCGCTCGTGGGGATTGCCCGCGCGCGCGGCCAGCTCGCGCGTGGTCTCCAAGCCGAGCCGCAGGCCGAACATCCGCAGGCCGTGCAGGAATTGGATCGCTTCAGCGTAGGTCATGCGGTTTCCGTGGCGCGGGCGTCCACGATTACAGCTCGAAGGGCACGTCAATTTTGCGCTCCAGCCGCAGACGGTGGGCTTCGGGTGGGGCGGGAAACCAGCGGTTCAATTCCTCATTTTCCGCGACCGCTTTCCAAAATGGAACGGACACGAGCCGAGGTTTCATGCCGCTCCAGTCGGGGAATTCAAGGTCGAGGATCGGATCGCGTTGCGCGACTGATCCATCCTGACCGTTCGCTGTCTTGTCCGAGTCATGCATCAGGCGGGACAATAATTCGGCGGGATCTCGCCCCTCACAACGGCCGCTTGTGCATGTGCGCGTGCGCCGCGGCGATGAAGCCCCGGAACAGCGGATGCGGCGCGTTCGGCTTGCTGAGAAACTCCGGGTGAAACTGCGACGCGACGAAGAACGGATGGCCCTTGATTTCGATGACCTCGACGAGCTGCCCGTCCGGCGACGTGCCGCTGAACGTGAAACCCGCCGCCTCGAACTGCGCGCGGTACGCGTTGTTGAACTCGTAGCGATGCCGGTGGCGCTCATGAATGAGAAACGCCCCGTAAAGCTGCGCCGCAATCGATCCCATCTGGAGCTGGCACGGCTGCGAACCCAACCGCATCGTGCCGCCCTTCTGCGTCACGTTCCGCTGCGCATCGAGCAGCGCGATGACCGGATGCGGCGTGGCCGGATCAAATTCCGTCGAGTGCGCGCCCGCCAACCCGAGCACGTTGCGCGCGAACTCGATGCTCGCGATCTGCATGCCGAGGCACAGCCCGAGATACGGAATCTTGTGCTCGCGGGCGAATTTCGCCGCCAGGATTTTCCCGTCGATCCCGCGCTCGCCGAAGCCGCCGGGAACGAGAATGCCGCCCAGCCCCTTCAACGTCTCCGCCACCTCATGCGCGCCGAGCACCTCCGCATCCACCCGCACGAATTCGATGCCGCAATCATTGGCGATGCCGCCATGAATGATCGCCTCGTACACCGATTTGTACGCGTCCTGCAGCTCGATGTATTTGCCGACCACGCCGATGCGCACGCGATGCTGCGGCGCGATGAGTTTGCGGATGATGTCCTGCCAGTGCGTCATGTTCGCCGCCGGCACATTGAGATGCAGATACTGGCAGACGAGGTCGTCCATGCGCTCGCGCTGCAGCATTAGCGGCACCTCGTAGATCGAGTGGTCCACGTCCTTCTCTTCGATCACCGCGTCGAACGGCACGTTGCAGAAGAGCGACATTTTCTTCCGCAGCTCCTTGTTCAACGGATGCTCGCACCGGCACACCAAAATATGCGGCGCGATGCCGATTTCGCGCAGCTTGGCGACCGATTGCTGCGTGGGCTTGGTCTTGAGTTCGCCCGCCGCCTTGATGAACGGCACGTAGGTGACGTGGATGAAACAGACATTGCCGACGCCCGCCTCGAGCGCGAACTCGCGGATCGCCTCGAGAAACGGCAACCCCTCGATGTCGCCCGTCGTGCCGCCGACCTCCGTGATCAGCACGTCGCACTTCGTCTTCGCCGCGAGGTCGTGGATGCGTTTCTGAATCTCGTCCGTGACGTGCGGAATCACCTGCACGGTCTTGCCGAGGTATTTCCCCTCGCGCTCGTTGTTCAGCACGGTCTGGTACACTTGGCCGCTCGTGAGATTGTTCAGCCGGCTCAGCTTCGTGCTGGTGAAGCGCTCGTAATGCCCGAGGTCCAGGTCCGTCTCCGCGCCGTCATCAAGCACGTACACTTCGCCGTGCTGGAACGGGCTCATCGTGCCCGGATCGACGTTGAGATAGGGGTCGAACTTTTGCAGCGCGACCTTGAGGCCGCGGTTCTCCAGCAGCGTGCCCAACGCCGCCGCGGTCAAGCCCTTGCCGAGCGAACTCACCACCCCACCGGTGACAAAAATGTATTTCATGCCCAATCCTTCCACCGCTTCCACGTTTCAACCCTTCACCCCGTCTCCGCCCCTTCAACCCTTCACCTTTTAAACCCTTCACGCTTCCCGCAACAACGCCTCCACCCGCGCCACATCCCCCGGCACATCCACGCCCACGCTGTCGTAATCCACCGTCACCACCGCGATGGGGATGTCATTTTCCAGCGCCCGCAACTGCTCGAGCCGCTCCGCCTGCTCCAGCGGCGAAACCGGGAAACGCACCAACCGCAGCAACGTCGCGCGCCGGTAGCCGTAAATCCCGAGATGCTTCAAAAATGGAAATGCCGCCAACTGTTCGTCCACCGGACGGCTGGCGGCATCCCGCAAAAACGGAATCGTGCGACGCGAAAAGTATAGGGCGCGCCCCGCGGCACTGACAACGACTTTGACGACATTCGGGTTGTCGTACTCGCCCGCCCCGCGCAACCGCGTCGCCGCCGTGGACATCTCAGCCCCGGCCAGCGCGCCCGCCACCGCGTCGATCACCGCCGGATCGATCAACGGCTCGTCGCCCTGGATGTTCACCACCGCGTCGCACTCGCAGCGTGCCGCCACCTCCGCGATCCGGTCCGAGCCGCTCGGATGATCCTCGCGCGTCAGCTCGACCCGGCAGAAACCCCGCGCCACCGCGGCGATGCGCTCGTCATCCGTCGCCACGATCACCTCCGACAACGACCGCGCGCGCCGGCACTGCTCGACCACCCGCTGAATCAGCGGCTTGCCCGCGATCGGATGCAGCGGCTTCCCGGGAAAACGGGTCGAAGCAAAGCGCGCCGGAATGATGCCGAGAATTTTCATCGCGGCGGATTAAGCCAGAGCGACTCCGGCGGTGAAACTTTCTTTTGCTCCACCTCCCGGCGCGCGACCGGTCCCCGGTCGCAGCGCGTGCAAACACGCGACGAGCGTTGGAGTTTCCGAGCGCCTCCGCGAGTTCGCTGCCGCTGCGGGCGGGGACCACCCGCGCGCCTCCCTACCCCCCTAGCACCTTGCCCCTTGAACCTTCCCTTGAGCTTTGAGCTTTATCCTTGGAGCTTTCCCGTGCGCACTACACCGGCTCCACAATCGCCTCCGACGCACTGTGCCCGATCACGCGAATCCCCTGTCCCGGCGGAATCATTTCCCCCTGCGAAATCACATCGATCACCTCGTCGCCGAACCGCCCTTTGCCACCCGGCCGCAACGGCGAGACGCTCACGCCCACCTGCCCCACGCGCTTCGCCTGCTGCTGCGCGATCAGCGCCACCGTCTGCTCGCCGCTCGCCGAGTTCGTCACCAGCCGCCCGTAAATCGACGTCTTCGGCAGCCACAGACTGAGCACCCAGCACACGACCCCGGCCCCGAGAAACGAGAACATGATCCGCATCAACGGCATCTGAATCTGCGGCAACGTCGGCAGCGTCGGCGCACCCGGATAAACGTCCACCATCGCCATCACCAGCGCCGCCAGCATCACCCCCGCGCCCATCAACCCGAGCAGCATCGACCCCGGAAACACGAACAACTCCAGCGCCACCAACAGCAGCCCGATTACAAACACCGCGATCCATTCCATCCCCGACAGCCCCGCGACATAACCGCCGAGAAAATAAATCGCGAACGCCGTGACCCCGACGATGCCCGGCAGCCCAAACCCCGGCGTCTTCATCTCGATATAAATCCCCGCGATGCCGATCATCAACAACAGCGGGCTGATCGTGTTGATCCACGTCGCCAGCCGCTCGACCCCCGTTGGCTCGATCGTGAACCGCTTCGCCGCCGACAACCCCGACCATTTCAGCAGTTCGTCGAGCGACTCCACCGTGCCCAGCGACAACAACGGCTTGGCCGGTTTGCCATACGACTTCTCCGCCTGCTTGTTCGTGAGCGTGAGAATCTGCCCCTTTTCGTTGAGCACCTCGCCGTCCACCGTCAGCTCCTTCGTGCGGTCGATCATCGCCTCGATCACGGCGATGTTGTGCCCGTTTTTCTCCGCGCTCGTGCGCACCAGCGCGCGAATCCCCGAGGTCATCTTCGCCTCGACCGTGTCCGGCAATTTCGTCGGCCCGCTGCCATCCGGCGACAACATGATCGGCGCGGCGGCCCCGATGACGCTCTGCGGCGCCATGTAAATCTTCTGCGTCGCCACCGCGATGAACGCCCCCGCCGAAAACGCCTTCCGGTTCACAAACGTGATCGTCTCGCCCTTGAACTGCCCGAGAATCCCGACGATCTCGCCCGTGACATCCACGCGCCCGCCATGCGTGTCCATGTCCAGCACCAGCACGTCCGCCTTCTCCTTGATCGCCAGCTTCACCCCGCGCCGCACCAGATAAACCAGCGGCGGCATGATGTCCTCGCGGATCGGCAGCACCACCACCTTGAGCTCCGTCTTCGCCTTCTCCTTCGCCTCCACCGCCCCCGCGCCCACCGGCAGCGCCCAAGCCAGACACCCGAGAAAAATCACAATCCAAGTCTTCATGCCGCGACGCTATCGCAACGCCACCATCGTCGCAACAATGCGGGCCCTTGTAGGAGACGACGTAAGGAGACTCTCAACTCCTTCCGCGAGAACCGCGTCCACCGCCCCAGCCGTCCCCGCCTGCAACCACGACTCGATTCCACCCGCCCCACCCCAGCCAAA
>BJHT01000445.1 GCA_014193395.1 Verrucomicrobiota bacterium | reverse complement strand
CAATCTCACGACGGAGCGCGTGGAGGTGGACATGGTGAAGCTGACGGGGCCGGCGTTTTTCGACGTGGACAACCGGGTGATGAGCCTGCTGGTTGGTGCAACTCGGGCTGACGCAGGCGGCTATGTTCCGCGCGGATGGCGAGGTGGTGCAGGCGGCGGATGCGCTGTACAAGAAGTGCATTCTGGTCGAGCGCGGGAGCTTCCGGCCGGTGACGAAGGTGACGCTGGACATGCTGAAGTGTGCGAAGGCGCAGTTCGTGCAGGAGCCAAAGGTGAAGGACGAGGAGATCATGGTGCTCATGGAGATGACCATGCGGAATCTCACGACCGAGTCGGGGATTGACGCGAAGGATTTTCTGGACCGGGTCGATATTCTCAGCGCGCTGGGGCAGACGGTGTTGATCTCGAACTTCGGCGAGTTTCACCGGCTGGCGGCGTATCTCTTTCGCTGCACGAAGAAGATGATCGGCATCTCGATGGGCGTGCCGACGCTGCAGAGCATTTTCGATGAGAAATATTATCTCGATCTGGAGGGCGGCATTCTCGAGTCGTTCGGGCGGTTGTTTAAGAATGATCTGAAGCTTTACGTATATCCGCTGCTCGAGGCGAAAACGGGGTCGCTGATCACGGCAGGAAATCTGCGGGTCGCGCCGCATCTGCGGCATTTGTATGCGTATCTGCTGGAGAACCGGCTGATCGAGGGGATGCGGGATTTCGACGAGGCGAACCTGGCGATCCTGTCGCGCGACGTGCTGGCGCGGATTCGCGCGGGGGATGATTCGTGGGAAGAGATGGTGCCGCCGGTGGTGGCGCTGATGATCAAGGCACGGCAGTTGTTTAATTATCAGCCGTCGGTGCCGGTGGCGGCACCGGTGCGGGAGTTGCAGATGGCGGGGTAGGGGGTGGCCGGGTTTGGCCGCGACAGAGAGCAGAGAGCGCGAAAGGGGGAAGATGGAGACGGGTGTTGGGACGCGCCGCCGCCGACGCTCGTAGCGCAGGTTTCCAAACCTGCTGTGTCGCCGATTTCCAAATCGGCGGAGGCCACGGGTTTTCGGGCGCGTGCGACAAGCCGGGGCATTGTGGTTGGCCGGACGGTCAGCGGGTTTGGAAACCCGCGCTACAGCAGACTTGGAAGTCTGCGGTACCTGCGTGCGCCGCCCGCAATGGCGGTGGTTGAATTGCCCGCGTCGCTCCCCCACAGTGCGCGGCACATGAGCAAACGTTTTTACCTGACCACCGCGATTGATTACGTGAACGGGCAGCCGCACCTGGGCCACGCGTATGAAAAAATTATCGCCGATGTAATTGCCCGCGCGCATCGGTTGCTGGGCGACGAGGTGTTTTTCCTGACCGGGCTGGATGAGCACGGGCAGAAGGTGCAGCAGGCGGCCATCGCCGAGGGGAAGAGTCCGCAGGCGTATTGCGACGAACTGGCGGCGATCTGGGGGCGGTTCGCGGCGAAGCTCCAGCTCACCAACGACGACTTCGTGCGCACGACCGACGCGCGGCACAAGGCGGCGGTGCAGGCGTTGCTCGCGCGGCTGCACCGCGAGGGGCATTTCTACCAGTCACCATACCGGGGCTTTTATTCGCAGAAGGAGGAGACGTTTCTCACCGAGAAGGACCGGCGGCCGGACGGGACGTTTGATCCATCGTACGGCGACGTGGTCGAGTTGGTGGAGGAGAATTATTACTTCAAACTGAAGGATCAGCAGCAGTGGCTGATCGACTACATCGAGGCGAATCCCGAGTTCATCGCACCGAGCTACCGGCGCAACGAGGTGCTGGGTTTTCTGAAGAACAACACGCTCGAGGACCTGTGCATCACGCGGCCGGCGGCGCGGTTGAACTGGGGCATCCCGGTGCCGTTCGACGCGGGTTACGTGACGTATGTGTGGTTCGATGCGCTGGTGAATTACATCAGCGTCCCGGCGGCGCGCGGCGACGCGGCGGTGCTGGCGGCGATCGGGCAGGCGGCGGACGCAGGCGGGGCGGCGGTGGAGTTGTGGCCGGCGGACTTGCACATCATCGGGAAGGACATCCTCAAATTTCACTGTGTTTACTGGCCGATCATGCTCAAGGCGGCGGGGCTGGCGTTGCCGCGCCAGTTGCTGGTGCATGGCTGGTGGCAGAAGGACGGCGTGAAGATGAGCAAGACGACGGGCAACGTGGTGGACCCCGGCGCGGTGATTGATGAATGGGGACTGGACGCGTTCCGGTTTTACGTGCTGCGCGAACTGGACATCGGCCCGGACGGCAACTGGACGGATGCGGGTTTCGCCGGGCGCTATCAAGCCGAGCTGGCGAACGGCCTCGGCAACCTCGTGAACCGCTCACTCTCGATGCTCAAGCGCTACCGCAACGGCGTGGTACCCGCGCGTTCGGACGAACTGGCGGCAGACGCGGGCCGCGCGATGACGGAGACGCTCACGCATCTGCGCGCAAGCGAGCTGCAGGGCGCGCTGGTGAGCGTGTGGCAGCTCGTGACGCGGGCGAATCAGTACGTGGATCAGACCGCGCCGTTCAAGCTGGCGAAGGACCCGGCGCAGGCCGCGCGGCTGGACGAGGTGCTCTACAATCTCGCGGAAACGTGCCGCGTGCTGGGCGTGTTGTTGCAGCCCTTCCTGCCGGGCACGTCGGCGAAAATTTTCCGGCAACTCGGCCTGCCCGACGCGACGGTGCCGCTGTCGACCGCCGCGTGGGGCGGGCTGAGGGCGGGGGCGACGATCGGCGAGCCGGTGGCGTTGTTTCCAAGGAAGGATCAACCGAAGAAGTAGCGGGGCGGCGTTCACCTGCAGCGAGGCGGGATGATGGGCAAAAGAATGGGGGCAAAGGAATGGAACACTGAGGTCTCATTCCTTTGCCTCCATTCCTTTGCCAATTCCTTCGCCAATTCCTTCGCCAATTCTTTTGCCGATACGCCGTGCCCTGCCGTGCTGTGTGCCGTGATTCCATGCTTTCTTTCCCGGCGCGTTTGCTGTTTACACTTCACGCCCGCTGTTTTGGCGGCATCTTCATTTCATCATGATGCAATCGAATTTCAGGATCGTGCGGCTCGCGCTGGCGGGCTGCCTCGCCGCGGTGGCGGGGGCCGGTGGATTTGCGCCGCGGGGTTTTTCCCAGGCCGCGGGGGCCAAGCCGGCGCTCACGCTGGACGCGCTGCGGCAGCGGGCCGAGGCGGGCGATGCGCAGGCCCAGATGACGATGGGCTGGCGATACGACACCGGCACCGGCGTGCCGAAGGATGCTTCCGAAGCGCTGGGTTGGTACCGCCAGGCGGCCGCGCAGGGCGATGCGACGGCGCAATCGAACATCGGGTTGGCGTATCATCAGGGCCGCGGCGTGGCGGTGGATTTGGTCGAGGCCAAGCGGTGGTATCTCATGGCGGCGGAGCAGAAATTTCCCCAGGCCCTGCATAATCTCGGCATCATCTGCGCCAAGGGCACGCGGCCGCAGGATCAGGACGAGGCGATGTCGTGGTTCATCAGCGCGGCGGAGCTGGGGTACGAGCCGTCGAAGGCCGAGATCGCCAAGATTGAAAATGCCATCCTCGCGCGGGCCAGCGGCGGCAGCACCGCGGTCGCGGTTGCTCCGCCGAGTGCGCCCGTGGTCACAACTACCGTGGCGAACCCGCCCGCGCTCGCGCCGGTGGTGAAAGTGGACACGTCTCCTGCGCCCGCACCGGCCCCCGCCCCTGCGCCTGTGCCGGTCCCGACGGTACAACCGAATCTCGTGGTGCCGGCGAATCCGATCACGCAGGGCAAGCCGGTGCCGGTTCAGTCGCCAAAGGCGGTCGCGCTCGCGAAAGTCGAGCCGGTGGACCCCTCGCTGCGCCCGCCCGTGCGCACCGGCCCGGGCGAGGCTCCCACCCGTGAGGCCGCGGAGCCGCTCAAGTGGTATCAAATGGCCGCGGCCCAGAGCGGCGGCGCGGTGCGGACGATCCCCGACCCGCGTCCGGGCGCGACGCCGGAGCCGGTCACGATCCCGCGCGACAAGGCACGCGACCCGGGTGAGGTGCCGCCCGCGCGGGCGTTTTACAGCAAGGCGTCGCCGCAGCCCGTGCGCTACGACGGGGATGAAAACGACCGCCGCTCCTTCGAGATGTATTTGAATTCCAGCCAGGACATCGAACGCGACGAGGAGGGCCGTCCGCTGCGGATGAAACAGTTCCTGCCACAGGCGATTCTCGATGGCATCCACACGGCCGGCACCGCGCGGTCAATCAAGGTTCACGACCTGGTGGTGAAGTGGAAAAAGGACCGGCCCACGGGCAACTTCGAGGACATCATCGAGTACTCGGCGCGCCTGACGCTCTTCTGGCGCTCGCCGCAAAACCCAGACGGCTTCACGAAACTCAACATCGTCTATGATGCCGAGATCGAGCGTTACACCCGCGGCGAACTGCTCGTGACCAACGGCCCGCTGAAACGCACCCCGATCTTCCAAGTGGGCCAGGGCAGCGGTGTGCCGCTCGTGATTCCTGAATAGGGAAGGGTTGTGACCGACCCGGCAAGGAGGCGGCCGGTGGAAATGGCAGCGCAAGGAACGCGGGCGGCCCGCCCGCGACGGTCGTGTGACCTCCGCCTTCTCGCATTCCTGTTCGCCGGCGTTGCGCTCTTCGGCGACGCCCTCGCTGCACCGCCCGCGGCAGTCATCCTCGAAGACTCCGCCCCCACGATCGCAGCCAAAGCTCGCGCGCTCGCGCGCCGCGCGGCGGACGCCGCCGACTCCGGCCAGTCAGTTCCCGAACTGCCCGAGCAGGCCGCCGAGTTGGGCGTCGCCGCGGCGCTGGCTTGCCTTGAGTTCCTCGATGATGCGCACCCCCTTCGCCGCAAGCCGCTGCACGCCGTGATCGCCGCGGCCACGGTGGGGCGCGCGTGGCCGGCGGAGATTTTGCGGCATTACGATCCGGCGGCGTGGCGTTTGTTTTATCACGCCGAGGGACGGCGCGAGCAGGAGCGGCTGGCGGCGTGTTTGCAGTGGAAAGCTTGGGAACCCGCGACGACGGAGGTGCTCGTGCGGGCCGCGCCCGTGCCGGCGCTCGCGTGGCTTGAACCGCCGGCGCGCGCGG
>BJHT01000444.1 GCA_014193395.1 Verrucomicrobiota bacterium | reverse complement strand
CGGGTGGCGAACCGGTTGACGGCGGCGACGGGCGAGGCGGGGCGGAAGTTCGAGTGGCAGGTGAGCGTGGTGCGGAGTCCGCAGGCGAACGCGTTTTGCCTGCCGGGCGGGAAGATCGTGGTGTACACGGGGATTCTGCCGATTGCGAAAACGGAGGCGGGGCTGGCCACGGTGATGGGGCATGAGATGGCTCATGCGACGTCGCGGCACGGGGCGCAGCGGGTGCTCCAGACGCAGCTCGCCAACACGGTGATGATGGGCGCGCAGTCGTCGCTGGCGCTGGGGGACATGGACCCGCAGAAGCGGCAGGCGGTGCTGGGGGCGCTGGGGGCGGGGGCGAGGTTCGGGGTGCTGCTGCCGTTCAGCCGCGAGCACGAGTCGGAGGCGGACGAGGCGGGACTGCTCTACATGGCGCGGGCGGGGTACGATCCGCGCGAGGCGGTGACGTTTTGGGAGCGGATGAGTTCGGCGGGGGGCGGGCAGCCGCCGGAGTTCATGTCCACGCATCCGTCGCATGGCACGCGGATCGCGCGCTTGCAGCAGTTGCTGCCGCGGGCGGTGCAGGAGTACGAACGGAACCGGCGGTGAGGAGACCGACGGCGGAATCCGGCGATGCGGGCTTATTTCAAGCGCCAGACGATCCGGCCTTTGGTCAGATCGTAGGGGGACATCTCCATCTTGACGCGGTCGCCGACGGTGAGGCGGACCCAGCGTTTGCGCATTTTGCCGCAGATGGTGGCCAGGACCAGGTGTTTGTTGGGAAGTTCGACGCGAAACATCGTGCCGGGGAGCACGGTATGTACGCAGCCTTCAACTTCGATATGTTCTTCTTTCATGGCTGGCAACTGGGGACACCGCTTCTGGGATAAAGGGAAAAAATGCAGCGCCGAGCCGGTCCCCGGAAAGCCGCGAGAAAAAAAATCGAGGTCCGGGTGACCCGGACCTCGATGCGAGACAAAGCCTAGGGCTTAATAGCGACCACGACCGCCGCCGCCGCCGCCGCCGCCACCGCCGCCGCCGTATTCACGACGACCGCCGCCGCCGCCGCCACCGCCGGGCGCGCGTTCTTCACGCGGACGGGCGATGTTGACCGTGAGGGCGCGACCGCCGAGCGAGGAGCCGTTCAGCGCTTCGACGGCTTTGGCCGCTTCTTCAGCGGTGCTCATGGTGACGAAACCGAAACCGCGAGGACGGCCGCTCATGCGGTCCATCATCAGGTTGGCCTCGACGACCGTGCCGTGCGCGGCAAACGCGTCGTGCAGGTCGTTCTCCGTGGTGTTGAAGGAAAGATTTCCTACAAACAGTTTGTTTTGCATATGATGATAATGTCCCAGACTCACCGTTGCCTTCACCAGACTGTTCCCGACTACCGGGTCTAAAATCATCACTGAACCAAGTTCACCTGAGGATTCACCAAGCCTAGAAAGTGACAAGCTATCCGACAGACTCGCCGGACAGTGCTGGTTTCCCAAAAGTTTGCAAGGTGCAACTCGGTTTATTTTTTATCGCGCCGGACGGACCGCGGCGAGGGAGCGGTCTGGGGAGTGGTGCGTGGCGGAGTGCGGGGAGGCGAAGCGGGAAGCGTTTCGTGATAGCAGCGGCGCTGGTGAGGGTCGGTGGGAAAAGACTGGCTGGGTGTTCCGCGTTCACGCGGTTCGTGCGTGGTGCGACCAGCGGGCCGCGTAAACGCGGAACTCCAAGCCCCGACCGTCGCGGCGCGAGCGACTTTGCCAACAGACTCTGAGAGCCGGCATCGGATCGTCAGCCCTGGATGAAATAGCTGAGATTCTCCAGTTCAATCGCGAGGTTCACGTTGTTCACGATCACGTCCTCGGGCACCTGGAGAACGATCGGGGCGAAATTGAGGATGCCGGTGATGCCCGCCGCCACCAGTTGGTTGGTGACTTCCTGGGCTGCGGTCACGGGCACGGTGAGGATCGCCATTTTCACGCCGCGCTCGTGGACAAAGGCGGCCAGTTGGTCCATCGGCAGCAACGGCTTGGTGGAATGCCGTCCGCGCCGCGGCTCGATGTCAAAGGACGCGATGATCTCGAAGCCCTCCTGCTCGAAGCCGCGATAGGACAACAGCGCGGTGCCGAGATTGCCGACACCCACAAGGATCACGGGCTGCAGGCTGTTCGTGCCGAGCAGGTCGGTGATGAGCTGGGCGAGTTGCTCGACGTCGTAGCCCAGGCCGCGGGTGCCGAACTGGCCGAAGTAAGTCAGGTCCTTGCGAAGCTGAGTGGACTTCACGCCCGCCGCGCGCGCGAGGGCTTCGCTCGAAACGGTGGGCAGGCGGTTGGCCTTCAGCCGCAGCAGGCAGCGCAGGTAAATGGACAGCCGGTAGATGGCTTTGCGCGGGATTTCGAGCCGGGGCGGCCGTTTCATGGCGGGGGAGGCGGGCCGACGGGCGGAACGCGGGGGCGTTTTGGATCCAGGACCGCTCACCGTTTGCCCATCTTGGCCCGCGCCAGTTCGAGGATTTTCCGCTCGCGCTCGGTGAGGCTCTGGAGGCCGTGGGCGGAAATCTTGTCGAGGATCGGGTCCACTTCGCGGCTGATGAATTCACCGGCCGGCAGGTCGAGGTGGTCAGCCGTGGGTTTCGCTGCGGGCTTCGTCACCGGCCAGGCGGAGGGTTTCCGCGCCTCGGTGCTCACCAGTTCCCGCGGGCGCGGGCGCGGCTTGGGCCGCAGGGCGCGCAGCGAATCCGCGAGGAAGTCCGATTGCACGGCCCAACGAATGTAGGCGATGCCGGCGAGGAGGCCGCCGAGGTGCGCGGCGTTGGCGATGTTACCGGTGGGAATCAGCAATCCGAACACGGCGATGGCCAGCGAGATGTACAAGAGTGTTTTCGCCAGCATCGAAACCGGGATGATCAACAGCACCAGCAGCGTTAACTGGCGCTCAGGAAACAACGTCGCGAACGCCGCCACCAAGCCCATCGCCCCCGCCGACGCACCCACGACCGCCCCGCCAAATTGGTGCGGAAACAGCGCGGCAAAGAGCACCTGCATCAATCCGCCGCAGACCCCGCTTCCAATGTAGAGCCGGAGATAATCTGCCCGCGTCAGTGTTTCCTCCAACGCCCGGCCAAAAAAGTAGATCGCCAGCAGATTGAAGACGAGATGCCATACGCCGCCGTGGAGCAACTGATAGGTGAGCAACTGCCAGACATAGCCTTTGGACAGGCCCTCGAGACTCAGGGCAAAATAGCGATTGATGCCGGAGGTCGGTGGATTGGCGAAGGATGGGAGGTAGTACTCGACCACGCTTTGCAGTACAAAAAACGCGGTCGTCACTATCAGCAGGTAAAATGTCACGCCCCGTCCCGACTCCCACGACGGGGTGCGCATATATGGCCGGTCATCAAGCATCGCGGGCAGACAGTACCCCCAAGTCACGGGCGTTTCAAAGCCCATTTTGGTTTCAACGGGAGCGAACCGGCGCGCGGCTTTCAGAGCCAGAGTGACATCCGCCGGCACGCTGTAGCCGCTGACGTGGGGAGAAGCTGAGCGCCGAAACGGAGGCGCGTGACGCCGGTGTACTCAGTAGGCGAAGCGGGGGACGTTGGCGGCGAGCGATGCGGGGTGGATGCGGGGCCGGGTGTGGGGCAATGGGTTTTTAGGGCAAAGGAATGGCGGCAAAGGAATGGGGACGGGGAGACTTTTTGTCCCCATCCCTTTGCCGCCATTCCTTCGCCAAATCCGTTTCTGAGAGTCGCGTTCGGCGGACCGCTTTGGCCGCCGACTTGAGGAAAAGCCGGGCTCCGAAACGGTGCAGCATTCGCTCATTGGCCTCGGCCGATGAAAGGGGTTCGTCTGCAGGCGTGCTTCCGCGGCTTTCCGGCGGGTGCCTCCGCCTCGGCACCTCGGCGCAGCGACGTTTTCACACAGCCTTTGCGGGCCGCCGAGACGCCCGCCCCCACTCACGGAGCCAGCTTCGCCAACTCGCTTTGCACTAATTCCACCAGCGGTTTCACCGTCTTGCGGCTGAACTCGAACTGACACCCCGCCGCCGCGAACAACTCCGGCAACGGCCGCGACCCGCCCAGCGCCAGTCCCGCCTGGTAATCCGCCAGCGCCTTCGCCTTGTCCCGCTTCGAATTCGCCCACACTTGCAGCGCACCCAACTGCGCGATGCCGTATTCCACGTAATAAAACGGATGGAGGAAAATGTGCAGTTGCCGGTGCCAGAGGTTGGCTCGCGCGTCCTCGAAGCCGCTCCAGTCCACCGTCCCGCCGAAGCGGTCCATCAACGCCACCCACGCCGCCGTGCGCTCGGCGCGCGTGTGGCCCGGATGGCTGTAAATCCAGTGCTGAAACGCATCCACCGTCGCGATCCACGGGAAGATGCTCATGATCCCTTCGAGATGCGTGCGCCGCGCGCGGTTCGCCTCGGCGGGCGCGTAGAAGACTTCGAGAAATTCATTCCCCAGCAGTTCCATGCTCATCGACGCCACCTCGCAAAACTCAATCGGCGCGCTGCGATACGCGTAGAGATTTTCCTCCTTCGCCGCGAGCGTGTGAAACGCGTGCCCGGCCTCGTGTAGCATCGTCTCCAGATCGCGCTGCAACCCGACCGCGTTCATGAAAATGAACGGCAGCCGTGTCTCCGCGAGCGTGGACTGATACCCGCCCGGCGCCTTGCCCTTGCGATTCGCCAGATCCAGCAGTTTCAACCGCACCATCGTCGCGAAGCCTTCCGCCAGCCGGCCGTCGAGCTGATCGAAAATCTGCTGCGATCCCGACACCATCTTCTCGACCTCGTTGAAGGGCCGCAGCGGCGGACGGTTCAGCGGGTCCACCGACAAATCCCACGGCCGCAGCGCCGGCAATCCGAGCCGCTCGCGTCGCTCCTGCTGCAACGCCCGCAACACCGGCATCACCTCCGACTCGATGGCGTCGTGGAATTTCCGGCAATCCTCCGGCGTGTAATCGAACCGCCCGCGCGCCCGGAACGCATACGACAAATAATCGGGAAAGCCCGCGTTGCGCGCGATCTGCTCGCGCAACCCCAGCAGCGCTTCGAAGTTTTCCGCGCACTTGTCCGCCTCCTGCAGCCGCCGTTTCGCCACCAGCTCCCACGCCTCCTGCCGCAGCGCGCGGTCCGGCTCCTCGAGATAGCGACCCATCTGCACCAGCGTCTTTTCCTCGCCGCGAAAATTCACCGTGAGCGAGCCGATGAGTTTTTGATATTGCTGCCCGAGCTTCGCCT
>BJHT01000443.1 GCA_014193395.1 Verrucomicrobiota bacterium | reverse complement strand
TGGCGCTGCGCTGCCTCCACGCCAGCCGCCGACTCGCGGCGTTCTGGAAAGAACGCCTCAATGCTCACAGCGCCCGCAACGACTGCCTGGCCCTCGCGGCGTGACTGAAGAATTCTGTCATGCGCCCTTTTTCGGGTGACGTGTGAAGGAAAGTTTGCCGCACCGCGCCACATAATCTAAAAACAACCGCGATGCTCGAACGCCTCGAATTCAAGAACCTCGGCCCCAGCGCGGCCATGGAGCTGCGCTTCGGCGAGCGGCTGAACCTGCTCACAGGCGACAACGGACTCGGCAAAACCTTCGTGCTGGACGCCGCCTGGTGGGCGTTGACGCGGACGTGGGCAGAAAATCGGATGCTACAGCCCGATCCGAACAATCCCGGCAAGCCCGAGATCGGCTACCATGTTTACGGGGTTGGGGGTGCCAACAAGTTTTGCTGGTGCGAATTCGATTACAGCGCGGAACCGCCCGAATGGAGGCTGCCGCAACGCCGCCGCCCACCCATTCCTGGGTTAATCGTTTATGCACGGGTGGATGGCGGTTTTTCCATCTGGGATCCGGCAAGGAATTACTGGCGGGAGGACAGCGCCGCGCCGCCGACGGCGGCCCGGCGGCCCACGGCGTATCATTTCAACCGGGAGCAAATCTGGACGGGGCTTTGGCGGACGCGCAAGGACGAGTATGAGAAGAACCGGGAGGCGGTCATCTGCCGCGGGCTGATCGAGGACATTGTTTCGTGGCAACTGGACCCGACGGAAGCCGAGGCGGCGGAGCTTTTCCGGGAGGTGCTGGCGGAGCTTTCGCCCGATCGGCAGCGCCCCTTCAAGCTGGGTCCGCTGGGCGAACTGTTCGGCTGGCCGGGGAAGCTGCCGACGATGGTCACGCCCTTTGCGGAGCACCCGGTGCTGTTCGAGTTTGTCTCCGCCGGGGTGCGCCGGATGCTGGGGCTGGCCTACGCGCTGGTGTGGGCCTGGGTGGAACACCGGCGGGCGTTGCGGCTGACACAGAACACGGCGACGAAGGCGCACCGGATTGTGTTGCTGCTGGATGAAATCGAGACCCACTTGCACCCGCAGTGGCAGCGCCGGATTCTGCCCGCCATCTTGAAGGCGGTGAAACTGATGACGGGGGCCGCCATGCCGATACAGGTGATCGCGACCACCCACGCGCCGTTGGTGCTGTCTTCGATGGAGACCGAGTTCCAGGCCGCGACGGATCGGTTGTTCAACTTCGAGCAGAAAGGCGTGGGACGGGTGGAAGTGGAAACAGTGCAGTGGGCGAAGTTCGGCGACGCTTCGGGTTGGCTGACCTCGCCAGCGTTCGACATGGACAGCGGTTACTCGCGCGAGGCGGAAACCGCCATGAAGGCGGCGGACGATTTGATGGCCGGGTATTTGAGCGAGCTGAAGGAGGGTTTGAAGACGAGTGAACAGATTCATACGGAGTTGAAGCGGACGCTCGACGGCGGCGATCCTTACTGGCCTCTTTGGCTTCCTTATTACCGCCAGCAACAGGGAGGAGCATGATCCCCGTCCCACCACTCACACGCGCAAACGAGCCTGAGTTCTTTGATCTGAACTGTCGCCTGCCCGGAGCGGACTGGTTGGCGGCGCACCCGGACAAGGATCCGCACACGCAGAGTGAGTGGTGGAGCCAGTTCCAGCCGAATCTTGCGAAGCACTTTCGCTACCGCTGTGGCTGGCTGGCGACGAGCATTGAGTTGGACGGAGTAGTGGATCATTGGCTTTCCTGCGGCCCGCGTCAGGGCACGGCCTCCGCCAACCGGCACCTTGCCTTTGAATGGTCGAACTACCGCTACGCGAGCGGGGTGATCAATTCGCTGAAAGGGACGCTGGACGATCAGGTGGTTGATCCCTGTGAAGTGCAGGAGGGGTGGTTTGAGGTGCTGCTGCCCTCGTTCGAGTTGGTGGCGACGGACCGCCTGCCGGGGCACGTCAGGGACAAGGCACGGACAACGATTGAGAAGCTGCAACTGCGCCGCTTCAAAGCCCGTTTTACGCGCTGGCGCTGGTATCAGCGGTATTGGAATGGCGGGAATCCCGATCTGGCCGCCTTGCGAACTGATGCGCCCCTCGTCGCGTCCGCCATCGAAAAATCCCGAGCTGCCGGACTCGAATTGCCCGATCCCGCCGCTTGCGCGCCGGGCCATGTGATCGAGGGACGCCAAAGGCGTTATGCACCTCGCCGGCGCCGCCCGCCCGCTCCATTGCCATGACCTCCCCTGAAGTTCGCAGCAAGCTGGTGGACGCCCTGAAGCTCGACTTGATCGGCCCGTGGCCCGGTCATCCCTTCGCCCACGAGTTGCTGCCGGAGAATCCCACGCGCTGGTATCTCACCGGCTACCTCGTGCCGGAGACCGCGCCGGTGCAGCACCGCAGCGATGCCGAGGCGAGGGAGGAAGTGGATGCCGGTGGCGAAGGCGGTGGCAATGGCGATGAGGGCACACCGGACAAGGCGGCGTCGCCCAGTCTCTTGCCCAGCTCGATGGGATTGAGCGTGCTCGTGCCCGCCGGTGCCTCGAAGCTCCACGCCGAGGTGACTTGGGGCGATTACCATTGGGAAGACCCGACCAAAGAAGTCGAAGAACCGGCTGACGAAGGACTCGGTCTCAAGGAGGAGATCAAACCAGAGTCTTACGAAATACCTGAATCATCCGCCGCAGCCCTGAAGGAAGAGCCGGACGCCAAACCCAGTCCAGCGCCGTCGCCCAAAGGCTATCGTCGGTCGGCCCGCCGGGAATCGGTCGGGATTGAATTGCACACTGCGGATGGCAAACCGGTTTCCTTCCCCGTGCCGAACAGCGGCTCGAACGGCGGCTTGCGCCTGGTCGTCACCGCCCGACCGATTGCCCAGGACAGCCACAGCCGGTTGCCCAAAGGCACACGCGCCGTCTGCGTGTTTCTGGTGAACAGCCGCCCAGCCGCTGAACGCGCGTATCAGGGCAACGCCTTTCAGGCACATTTGCAGCTCAAGTGTGAGGCGGGCTTCGTCGCCCGGCCCGATCTGCGAGCTGGTGATGAGGGCTTCCGCGCAGACGATTGGGATGAGCAGGTCGCGGATCTGCAATATCGCCGGGCGTTTGATTTTGTGTCGGGCATTGGCTGCGCCGGAGAACCCGTGGACATGCAGGAGGGCGGAGCCTGCCATGTGGTGCAGACCTGCTGGATTCCGTCGGCCGGCGTCGAGTTTGTTGGTCATCTCGATGCTGCCGCATTGCCCGGTGTGGAACTGGGGATGGAGGCGCTGGCCACGCTCGCGAATGTGGAAGAGGCCCGCGCCCAACTCGGCAAACTGGTCGAGCACTACCAGGCGTGGATCATTGTCCAAAAGTCAGAGATTGATGCCGAGGTGGGCTTGGAGAGGGTGTTGCGAAAGTTCGCGTAAGTGCTTGGATTTCGGCGACTTGGTTACGGAAAAAGGGCATCTGCGTCCCCGACACCGAGTATGTGCGTTTTTATGGGTAGCCAAATGTGGATGAAACCCGCGCTACCATGTGGGTTTGCTGAGGCGCCCGTTCGCAAACGTTTGCTCCACACAAAGTAGTGGAAATAAGGAAATCTGTAAATTGGCCAATGATTTCGCAGTTCGCGTCCGACCCTTTCGCAACACCCTCTTGGAGCCGAAGCGCCGGGAGAATGCGGAGTTCATGTTGCGCCAGGCCGGCATCGCCGCCAGTCGGATGGCTGCGGGCATCGAATTGCTGGCGCTGGAGGATGTGCGCGAAGCTTTTTGCACCGCCAATCGCGCGATGGCGCGACAGGCGCGGCAGCGTGAAGCCCAGAAATACCTGACCACTCCAGCCTTGGTCAGCGCCCCAACCTGGCGCGCCTTCCAGCTTGGGTTCATCCTGCTCAACCTGCGCGGCCTGCACGATCCGCTGCACGCCGAACGCGAGTTGGTGGACCTGCTCTTCTTCCCCACGGGCGGCGGCAAGACGGAAGCCTACCTTGGTCTCGCGGCGTTCTCGCTCGTGCTGCGCCGACTCCGCAATCCGGGCCGTCGCGGTGCGGGCGTCAACGTGCTCATGCGTTACACGCTGCGCCTGCTCACGCTCGATCAACTGGGCCGCGCCTCCGCGCTGATCTGCGCCCTTGAGTTGGAACGCCAGGAGCGGAATGCCCGGGGCGACGCACGGCTCGGCGACTGGCCTTTCGAGATTGGCCTGTGGGTCGGCTCGGCGGCCACGCCCAATCGAATGGGCGGTCCCGGTGACAAGGGAGCGGGGGCGGACAAGACCGCATATCGCCGGCTCCGGGCGTTCCGCAGCAATTCGCGGCAGAATCCCTCGCCCATTCCGCTGGAGAATTGCCCCTGGTGCGGCACGAAGTTCGAGACGCAATCATTCCGCCTGCTGCCCTCCGAGGCCAATCCTCAAGACCTGCGGATCACCTGCGCCAATGCGCTGTGCGCCTTCACGGGGGATCGTCCGTTGCCCATCATCGCGGTGGATGAACCGATCTACCGGCGATTGCCGGGCTTTCTCATCGCCACCGTGGACAAGTTCGCCGCGCTGCCGTGGATTGGAGAATCAGGAAAGCTGTTCGGCCAGGTGGAGCGGTTCGACAAGGAGGGCTTCTATAGTGCCGCCGAGCCGGGGCTTGGACAATCGCTGGGCGGGCCGTTGCTCCCGCCGGAGTTGATTATTCAGGACGAGTTGCACCTCATCTCCGGTCCGCTCGGCACGATTGCGGGTGTTTACGAAACTGCCATCGGCTATTTGGCGGAACGTGACCTCGGGAATGGGCGACGACTCCGCCCCAAGATCATCGCCAGCACCGCTACCGTGCGGCAGGCCGCCACGCAGATCCACGCGCTCTTTGCCCGCCCCCATTCGATGGTCTTTCCTCCGCCCGGTCCCAACCGGCGCGATGCGTTCTTTGCCATCACCCACGCGCCCAGCCAAAGCCCGGCACGCTGGTATCTGGGCGTGGGTGCGCAGGGGCGCAGTCTCAAGGTCGTGCTGCTGCGCACTGCGCTGGCGCTGCTGTCGGCGGGACAGACGCTCTACAAGCAGGCGGGGGGCAAGTCGCCGAAGAATCCCGCCGATCCCTACATGACCTTGCTGGGCTACTTCAACAGCCTGCGCGAACTCGGCGGCTCGCGGCGCATCGTGGAGGACGAAGTCACGAGCCAGTTGAGGCGCTACAAATCCCGCAAGCGCCGTGACCCGGCGGACGAGCTCTTCTCCAAGCGCGACATTGGTGAGCCGTTGGAGCTG
>BJHT01000442.1 GCA_014193395.1 Verrucomicrobiota bacterium | reverse complement strand
AACGCCGTGCGCAAATCCCCCTCCGCCACCGGCAGATTCATCACGAACTCCCCATGCCCGCGCCCCTGCCGATACGCCGGCTCCCGCGTCGGCGGACGCAGCATGCGCCCGATCAACTCCAGCTCGAACCCCAGCAAAAACGTGCCGTGGAACAAGAGACAACGCCGCCGCCGCCGCTGCGAATTCCCGGAAAACTTCCGCCCCGCCATCGCGAGATCCGTGTGCCCCTCGATCTTCACCGCCTGCCCCACCAACCCTGCCACCGCCTCCCGATTGCGCTCCATCACGAACGCGTTCGAGCCCGTGATGCTCGCCAACGGCCCCGACTCCGTCACCGGCAGCACCAGCGCGTAATTCAGACAGCCCGGCCCCAGCAACACCGTCCCGCCGCCGCTGCACCGTCGCAGCACCGGAATCCCCGCCGCATCGCACGCCGCCACGTCCACCTCCGCCGCGACGCGATTGCCATAACCCACCACCACGAAACACTCCGGCGTGCGCCAGAACCGCAGCACCCCGCCCGCCCCCGCGTCCGCCTCGCAGTGCTCCAGCAGCGCCTCGTCCAGCGCGAGGTTTAGCGCCGGCGATTCCAGACTCACGTCCACCAGTTGCAGTTCGTTGGCCATTTTTCAGACCGACGCTAGCACCCTGCGCGGCGGATTGCACCGCCAGCGGAGATTGCGGGGCGCCAAGGCAGGAAAAAAGCACCAAGACTCAAAGTTCAAAGCTCAAGGGAAGGAGCAAGCTTCAACCACCAACCGGATGGCGTGCGACCCTATCCCCTCATTCTTAACGTGGCTTGGTTCTTGGTCTGCTTGGAGCTTCCCTTGGACTTTGTGCCTTCGAACTTCGCGTCTCTGAGCTTCCCCGCGCAGGCGCTCGTTTGCCCCAACGTTATTAGATCGTGCTTTCACACGTTCGGCTGTCAGGGTGGCCGGCTATGTCTTTTCGCAGTCTTGGCCTTGATGCCAAAATTTTACACGCGGTGCAGGACGCCGGATACACCGAGCCGACGCCGATTCAAACCGCCGCCATCCCGCCGATCATCGCCGGGCACGATCTCATTGGAATCGCGCAGACGGGCACGGGCAAGACGGCGGCGTTCACGCTGCCGATCCTCACAAAGCTCGCGGCGGAACCACCCGGCGCGCGGCGCGGCACGCGCGTGTTGGTGATCGCGCCGACGCGCGAGCTGGTCGTGCAGATCGAGGAGAACATCCGCGCCTACGCGAAGTATCTGTCGCTGACGGTCGCCACGGTGTTCGGCGGGGTCGGGGAGAATCCCCAAATCCGCGCGCTGCGGGCGGGGACGGATGTAGTCATCGCGTGTCCGGGACGGCTGCTGGATTTGCTCGGGCGGCGCAACGGGGATTTCTCGGGGCTGCAATTTCTCGTGCTGGATGAGGCGGACCGGATGCTGGACATGGGCTTCCTGCCGTCGATCCGCCAGATCGTGCGGCAGGTGCCGAAGCAGCGACAGACGCTGATGTTTTCCGCGACGCTCTCGAAGGAGATCGAGGCGCTGACGCATGAGTTCCAACGCGCGCCGAAGATCGTCCAGATCGGCCGGCGCGCGAACCCGGCCGAGACGGTCACGCAGTTGGTGTATGAGGTGCCGAAGCATCTGAAACCCGCGCTCCTGTTGCATCTGTTGCGCGATCCGAAGATGAACATGGTGTTGGTTTTCTCGCGCATGAAGCATGGGGCGGATCGCATCGCGCGCGCGCTGGAGCAGCAGGGGATTCGCACCGGGACGCTGCACTCGAACCGCTCGCAGAACCAGCGGTTGCGGGCGCTGAACGATTTCAAATCCGGCGCGGTGCGCGTGCTGGTGGCGACGGACATCGCGGCACGCGGCATCGACGTGGACGGCATCTCGCATGTGGTGAACTACGATTTTCCGATGCACGCGGAGGATTACGTGCATCGCATCGGGCGGACGGGGCGCGCGAACGCGATTGGCGACGCGATCAGTTTTGTGACGCCGGAGGATCAGGGCGAGCTGCGGTCGCTGGAGCGTTTCATCGGGCGCGGCCTCGTGCGCAAACGGGCCGAGGGATTCAACTACACGGCGGCCGGCGCGGCACCGGCGGAGAATTCTCGCGGGGACCGGCAGCAGCAGCGATCGCACGGACAGGGCGGACCGCAGCGGCCGAATCGGCCGGGTGGCGGAGCGCAATCGGGCGGGCCCCGCGGCGACGGGCGAGCGTCGGGCGGCGGCCACGGGCGGTACAGGCAACGGTGAAAGGTGGATTCAGCGCCTTCGTCACCATCGCCACCGCGGCGCCGGACGCGCCGCGGCTGGATACTTGAATGAAATCCTCGAACGAAAGACATCCTATGCCCGCTAAAAAATCCCCTGCCAAAACCCCCGCGCCCCCCGTCCGCCGCTATCAACTCAAGATCACGCTCGTGGACTCCAATCCGTCCATCTGGCGGCAGGTGATCGTGCCGGAGGACGTACCGCTCGACTACGTGCATCACATCATTCAACTCGCCATGGGCTGGGAGAATGACCACATGCACGAGATTGTCACCGGCACCACGCGGGCGAACCGGGTCCGCTATTCCGTCATCGACCCAGACTTCGGTTTCGCGGAGAACGAGGTCCTGGATGAGGAGGAGCACACGCTGGCGGAAATTGCGCCGCGGGCGAAACGGAAGTTCTTTTACGAATACGATTTCGGCGACGGCTGGCTGCACGAAGTGGTGGTGGAGAAAGTTCTGCCGCCCGATCCGCTGCTCAAGCAACCGCTCTGCATCGCCGGTGCGAACGCCTGTCCGCCCGAGGACTGCGGCGGGATCAGTGGCTATTACCGCCTGGTGGACATTCTGGCGGACCCGAAGGATCCCGAATACGAGGAGACGCGGGAGTGGCTGGGCAAAAAGTTTGATCCCGAGGCGTTTGACTGCGTGGCCGCGAACAAACGGTTGAAATGGATCAAACTTTGAAGCGGCCGCCCGCCGGTGACCACCGGATGCGGTAACCCGAGGCCGGGGAACAGAGGTGAGCGGGGAAAGGAAAGGAAAAGGAGAGCGGGAAGAACCGTGGAAAAATCTGTCTCTCCTGCCGGTCACAGCAGGAGAGACAGTGATGAGCAGGAAGCTACTTCTTCTTGCCGGAGGCCGCTTTGGCGGCGGCGGCCTGCTTGCTCTTCTGGTCCGCGCTGCTGGCTTTGGCCTGCTTCTGCGTGGACTTCTTCTGCGTGGATTTGGGGGATTTATCGCCCATGATGTGTGCTTTCTACTCTGAGTTGACTTACCGGTGGCATGATAGTTTCGCCGACGGCAGTGGCCACGATGGGTGCGGCGCGGGGGAATGTAAATGCTGGAGGCGAAATTAACCGGCGTGGCGTGCGGACGTGAAAAAAGATAATTGCCGATAGTTGTTGCTATCGCCCGGCAATGCGTGATGGTGCGCCCGTCTGTAAGATAGCTTGTCTCTTTCAAGGCATGGTAAATCCTCAGGTGAACTTAGTTCAGTGATGATTTTAGCCCCGACGTTCGGGAACAGTCTGTGGAAAGTAACGGTTAGTCGGACAGTAAAACATCATATGAGTAATAAACTGTTTGTGGGAAATCTTTCCTTCAACACCACTGAGAATGACCTCCAGGACGCGTTCGCCGCGCATGGCACGGTCACCGAAACCAACCTGATGATGGATCGCATGACCAACCGCCCCCGTGGCTTTGGCTTTGTGACCATGAGCAACGCGGACGAAGCCCAGAAAGCCATTGCCGCGCTGAACGGCAAGGAAATCGACGGGCGCGCGCTGACGGTCAATGTGGCCAAGCCGCGCGAAGAACGCACCGGCGGCGGCGGCGGTGGCGGCGGTCGTCGTGAATACGGCGGCGGCAGCGGTGGTGGCGGCGGCGGCGGTCGCGGTCGCTATTAAGCGATATTAGTTTTCACGGCGGGGTCCGGCGGGTGCCGGACCCCGCCTTTTTTGTTGGGCGGATTGGTTGGGGCGAGCGGGCGCCGGTCGTGCTGCTGCAAGCCGAAATGGCAGAAAAATGGGGGGCTGAAAAATGGGAAGGGGAGATTCTATTTCGGGGACTTTCTATGGGTTTGGGCGTGGTGCGACGCCGTCGGAATGCGGTCGCTCGCCTTAATTCATGCCGGCGCAGGGACAGCAACTCGGCCGCAAGAGAATGAGTGAAAACCACCGCCGGGATCGGAGCTGCTCCGGATCTTCGCCCGCCCGCGACAGGACGCCCGTTTCCATGGCGGGTGGTGGCCGCGCTGAACCCAGCACTGATGGCATCGTCGCGGTTTAGGCACGCGCAGAGCAGCCTACATCTCTCCGGACCAGTTTGAAAAAATGCGGACTATTTTGACAGTTCAAGCAAGCGCTGCGTCTAATGGCTGCTCCGTCCGGCACTGTGCTACCGGCTCGGGTTTTGTGCCAATTGAATGAGCGTAGCGCATCGTTGTGAGGGAGGAGTCGAAAGGCCCAATAACATGAAAATTTACTGCTTCCGGGCGTGCCTCGTGGCGTGGGTGCTGCTCCTGCAATTGCCCTTCAACTCGTTCGGCCAAGGCACCGCCTTCAGTTATCAGGGCCGGCTCTCGGTCGGCGGCACGCCGGCCACGGGGACTTATCAGTTCGAGTTCACCCTGTGGGACAGCCTGAGTGGCGGTGTCCCGGCCTCGGCGGTGGTGCTCACCACGCCCGCCGGCGTCAGCGTGAGCAACGGCCTCTTCACGGTCATCCTCGACTTCGGTGCGGGGGCGTTGAACGGCGCGCCCCGCTGCAATATGTCGGCAACGGCATCTGGCAATCCATGACCGAGTCGCAACTCGCCACCGGGTCCGTGGGCACGCCGCAACTCGCCGACAACTCCGTGACCGCCGCCAAAATCAGCGGCACGCTCGCCACCAATCAAATCCCCAATCTGGATGCGGCAACGATCGCCACCGGCACGCTCGCCGACGCCCGCCTATCCGCCAACGTCGCCCTGCTCAACGGCACCAATTTTTTCACCGGCACCAACAATTTCGCCGCCGCCCTCGTCGCGACGAACGCCAGCAACGAGCTCGTCGGCAACTTCGCCGGCAGCTTCTCCGGCAACGCCGCCAACCTCACCAACCTGCCGCCCACCGCGCTCAGCGGCGTCCTCGCGACCACGCAGATCCCCGCACTCGACGCCGCCCAGATCACGACCGGCACCTTCACCACGAGTCAGATTCCCAATCTGGACGCGGCGAAAATCACCACTGGCACGCTCGCCGACGCCCGCCTCTCCGCCAACG
>BJHT01000441.1 GCA_014193395.1 Verrucomicrobiota bacterium | reverse complement strand
GGGGCGTGGCGGGTTTGGCGAACCCCTTCAATGCCTAGGCCTCGGACGTTTTCAATTCGCTCTGCAACCGCGACCAGGCGGAGCGCATCGGGGCCATCAACCACAATGACGCGGTGCAGGCGCAGGCAGTCGCGAGCACGGCCAAGGGCGGCAATTCCGTCGGGAATGCGGCTATGGGCGCGGCGCTGTGACCCTCCATGAACTGGCTGCGACAACTCCTGGCGTCCGTGTTTCACCGGCATGGCCGGTGTCGCGGCGTGGTGGTGTGGCGCTGGGCGCGGACGCAGGTGGAACTGTGGTGGGTGCCGGCGGAAGAACGGGTGACGGCGCACACGCATCCGCGCATCAACTCGACGCTGCGCCTGTGGTCGCTCGATGCGGACATCGGGGTGCGGCGGCCGGGGCAGGAGTGGCGCTGCGAGATGGGCGGGTTTTGCGGGCGGGCGTTCCAGATCGGGCCGCAGGACGCCCACTGGCTGCAAGCGTGGCGGCCGACGGTGATCTTGAACGTGCAACGGTGGGCGGATTCGCCCACGAGCGCGGCGGTGGATTGGGTGGATGCGTAGAAACACAACACACAAACAAACATGAGCACAGTGAATGAACTAACAAACAATGAGCGGGTAAGAAACTGGTTGCGCGCCGTGATCGCGGATAACTTGGACCGGGTGGTAGATCGAATCATGGGGGAGATCAAAGCACGGGACGTGGCGAGTGGTGACTCCATGCCGGTGGAACGACTGGAGTTGCGGGAATATTCCAAGCGCCTTTTGGCCCATCAAGGGGTTTTGACAGTCGGAGATTTGTGCCGTTACAGCGGTTGGGAAATATTGCAGTGGAGAAACACTGGAATAAATCACGTCGCAGACATCGAGAGCGGGCTGCGAACAATCGGGCGGAACCTGCGGCAGGATTACGCAACTACTGAAACCCCTGTTGACCGGGTGCCTGTCTCGGAATTGGATTTGGATGACAGAACGGTTGTGTTGCTGGAGAAACTCGGCATCGAAACACTGGAGGAGTTATGTTCTTTTAGCGCCAAAGGACTGTTGTCATGCAGGGGTATCGGGCGGGGGACAGTGACTAAAATCAAGCAGGCGTTGAAGGAAATCGGGCGGTCGTTGACTTTATGAACACCATAGATGAGGGAGAAATGGGGGTGCGGAATGGTTTCTTTACGCAGAAGGAACTGGATCGTGTCATGGCGGAGAGCGACATCGGAGATGTCTGGGAACGCCTTCGGGGGGCGCGAGTGAAAGAGAAAGCCGACGGATTGTCCCGTGTGCCGTGTATTTTGCGGGGACACAGAAACGAAACCGACCGCGACATGGTGTTGAACCATCGTCATAACCTTTTTTACTGCTTCCACTGTCACCAAGGCGGCAACGTAATCGACTTGGTGAAGACGGTGAATGGATCGTCGTGGGTGAACGCTGTGTATTGGTTGGGTGCCAAGCGGGGGAACATGGCATGAAGAAAAATTTATTCATTCTCAAGGTGACGATTGCGGGGCCATCTGGCAGCGGGAAGAGCACACTGGTGCGGCTGCTCACGGACTGGCTAACGGCCAACGGGGTGGAATTCCGTCAGCGCAGCCGAAAAGAAAGCTGGTACCTGACGAAAGCAAAGCCGGGATCGTATACGTTGGCGATGACCCGTGTGGATATTCAGGAACGGCTAACGGTTCCCAGGGTGCGCAAGGTCCGCCAATGAACACCACCGAACAACTCGTGCGCGACGCCGCCAACGGCGACGCGGCGGCGCTTGACTGGTTGGTCAAGTTCCACGTTTACGCGCACGCGCTGGACGATCTGGTGGATGAGGACCGGGCCTGGCCGCGGGTGGTGGCGTTGCCGGGGTTGCTGCGGGACGTGGTGCAGCATCCGTTCTACCTGCGGAACGGCGCGGCGCTGAGCCTGGTGCTCGAACTGGTCGAGGTGCATTACGTGACGAGCGCGGTGTGGGAACGCGACGCGCGCGTGGGCCGGAAGCGGATGGCGGACGTGCTGCGGTGCTGCGGCAACCTCGTGGTGTCCGCCGTGGCGATCATCACCGGCGGGCGGGAACTGGCGCAGCGGTTGACCGCGCCGCTGTGGGAAGAGTCGTGGGCCGTGCATCACGACGCGGAAGGAAACGCGATTTAGGTATGCCCTACAACACTGGCAGATTCATGGGACCGGCGGGCGGTGCGCCGTTCGATTATTCCTCGGCCTTCCAAAACGCGGGGCGCAACGTGGGCGCGGCGTGGGACGCGGCGCAAGGCATTGATCACTCGAAGGATTTCCTGCGGGCGTTCAATGAGACGACCGGCTTGCAGCCGGACCCGATGAGCGCGGTGGGCCGCGACGACGGCGTGGGCGGCGTGGATGACACGAATTTCATCGACTCGTTCTACGGGAACGGCGGGGGCGGGAAGGGGTTTCGGAAGGGAATGGCCATCGCCAAACTGATCGGTGGGGAGGGCGCGGGGGTGGCCGGAGCCGCGGGTGGCGCGGGGGCCTTGTCGGCGCTCTAAGAAAGAAAAATCATTATGCCATACGCACCAGGAATTCAGTATCGCGGGGACCAGTTCCTCGCGCAGGGGATCAGCTCGCTGGGGGAGCGTGTCCAAAAGGAACTCGACACGAAGAAGATGGAGAAGCGGTTGGTCGAGAGCTACAAGACGCAAGGCGAGGCGATGGGACTCGACCCGGAGGTGTTGGACAAGCACAGCAGCTTGGGCGCGCTGGCGGGCTTCATCGAGGGCAAGAAGGTGAAGAACGCGCACGAGTATGAGGCGGCGAAGATGGCGCAGATGAAGCTGCACGGGGACCTTTACCGCCAGCATCTCGACGCGAACAAGGCGGCGCTGGCGGACCGGGCCACGCGGGCGGCGGCGCTAAAAGGTTTCTCGGATTACGTCGGCGGCGAGGACGCGGTGCCGTTGCAAGGGCCGCCGAATGTCCAGCAGGAGATGGTCCCGCCGGACCCGCAGGAGATGCAGTCACGGCTCGATGCGCTGGGCGCGCTGGCCTCGACACAGAGGGTGCCGATGGACGCGGGGCAGATGTTCGACGTGGCCAATCAGCCGGCGGCGCGACTGGCCCCGGTGCCCGGCGGGTTGGGCAGTGTGAACGTGCCGCGCATGGAGAGGATGACGCCGGCGGATTTCATGCGGACCGCGGCCCGCTATGGAGTGCAACCGGATGACCAGTTGAAACAGGCGCACGCGCTGGAATACATGGCCAAGGCGGCGAAGGAGATGAATGGGAGTGGTCAAGAAGACCACCCGGTGACGATGACATTCCATCAACCGACGCAGACTTGGATAGCCAAGGCGGCAGGTAACAATTTTCAAATCATTCCCGACCAGCAGGGTCCGCCGCAGTTCTACACGGATGCCAACGGGCGGGAATGGCGAAAAGAGGGCAACAAGTGGAAGCAGATGGAGGATGAGGTTGATCCCAATGCCGCACCGATCATCCGGGATTCACCCGCGGGCAAATTCTATTGGGCTGGGAAGAAGGCGGGTGGCTGGCGGCCCGCCCCGATGACCATGCTGGAGAAGATGGGACTCACCGCACCGGGCGCAGTTACGGCCCCATCGCCGCCCGCTTCGCCGTCCATCGGGGAACGGGTGAGGGGATGGTTCAGCAATCCAGCCGGAGACTCATCGGCGGCGGCACCCGCTGCGGCATCTCCGCCGCCGCCGTCCGCGCCCGCCGCCCGTGAAGTGATCCGGGAGACGGGTGACGGGCGCAAGGCGGTGTTCAACGCGGTCACGAAGGAATTCATACGCTATGCCGACTGAGACGCCGACGTGGGAGGGCACCAGACCGGTTGTGACGGTGCCGACGTGGGACAACACCCGTGCCGCGGGTGGCGTGCCAACGTGGGACGAGACGCAACCCGTGGGCGAGGTCTCCCCCCGCAAGGCGGCGCTGCTCCAGCAGCAGGAGGAACTGCGCGCCGAGGGGCGCGGGATTGATCTGGCGCGGCTCGGGATCGGCGCGGCGGAGACGGGCGCGCAGGTGCTGGCGCAGAGCAATCCAGTCGTGCTGGGAGACAACCTGCTGCGGGCCTTCACCCATCTGCCGGGTGTGCCGGAGCGGTATCAACTGCCGGCGGTGACGGGCAATGACCCTATCCTGCCTTACACACCCCCCACGCGCGAAGAGTCGCTGGACGGGCTGCGGCAGTTGCTGGGACTCACCGGCTGGCCGGCGGAGGTGATGACCGGGCTGGGGCAGGCGGGGCATGGGCTGGCGGCGTTCTTCAACACGCGCAACGCCATCGGGACGCTGGGCGCGGGCGCGGCCCCGCGGGCGTTCGGGGGCGCGTTGCAGGCGGGGTTTGCGGCGGACATGGCCAGCCACGTCCCGGAGGCAGTGCAGGCGGCGCAGGAGGCGTTCGATCCCACGAATGGCGCGCCGTTGTCGGAGAAGGTGCGGACCGCGGCGGAACTGGTGGCCGGCGTGGCGATGCCCGCGGCCATCGTGAAGCACGCGGCGTTTCCCAAGGAGCCGGTGAGTCTGCACGATCAGTTTCAGGCGGACCGGCTGCGGGCGGACGTGGAGCAGCAGGCGCTCACCGGCGCGGACCCGAGCCAGACGCCGACTGTAACCGTGGGTGACGTGCCGGGTGGTTCGCGGCGCTGGACGCCGGTGGATGAGGCGCGCCGGGCGGTCGCGGTGGCGGAGGAGAATCTCGCCAATGCGCGGGCGGCGGCAAGGGCGGTCGAGGTTCAAGGTTCAAAGTTCAAGGTTCAAGGTTCGCCGCCAGTCGAGCCGGTGCCACCGCCCCGCAGTTTGTTCGAGGTGCTGGGTCTGCCTGAGCCGGACGCCGGGTTGCGCGCCCCCGCGGAACCACCCGCGCCCCCGCGGGCGGCGGCGGAGATGTCGCCGGGGGAATATTGGACGGCGGCGACGCCATCCGGCGCGCGGGTGAATTTGTTGGACCTAACTGGCCGGATGCAGTGGGAACGCCCGTCGGCACCCTATTTTGCGGAGCGCAATTTGGATTGGGATTTGCCGCAAAATGTGCAGCGCGGCCACGAGATGCACCTCCGCAACGCCATTTCGCGGGGGCTGCCGGTCAACGCCGAGGCGGTGGCGAGGTATCAAATGGTTGTGCCGCCGGATTATGTGCCAGACGGGGATTTGCTGGTGCGTGGGGGGGAAATTCCTAGTTTCAAGTCTAAGGTTCAAGGTTCAACGGAAGAGGCCGCGGGAACGGGCGGGCCGCAGGTGCCTTACGAGCGCGGGCCGGTGCGGCAACGGCAGGAACTGACCACGATGCCGGACCTGGCGGAGAAGTATCCGGCGGCAGCAGAA
>BJHT01000440.1 GCA_014193395.1 Verrucomicrobiota bacterium | reverse complement strand
GAAACAGGCCGGGCAGCGGGTTTGCGGCGGCGCGGACTTCGCCGGGCGTGAGTGCGCGGTGGTAGATGGCGAGTTCATCGACCTCGCCCTTGAACTTGATCGTGTCGGAGCGGCTGCCGATGCGGAAGGGTGTGGCGTTGGCGATGGAACCGTCGAGCGTGTCGCGTTCGACGACGTTTTCCTGCAACTGGCCGTTGACGTAAATCTTCACGCCTGCGGCCTTCGAGGAGCCGTCGTAGGTCACGACGACGTGGTGCCAGTCCTTGGGCTTGAGTTCGGCCTTTGCGGTCACTTTCAGCCCGCTTTCCGGCCAGCGGTGGATGAGGTGAAGGCCGGGCCGCAGGCTGTCGAGCGCGAAGTCCCAGCCCTGAAAATTTTCCGCGTGATTCAGGCGCGCGAAGACCGGCGCGGACGGGCTGTTGGTTGCGACCTTGAGCCACGCGGCGAAGGAAAACGCCTGCGTGCGCTCGAGTTCCGGGCCGCGCAGGAAGGTGGCGATGGTCGTGCCATTCAAGCGTGCGCCCGCACCGCCGGGACGGCCGCTGTATTCAAAACGGCCCTCGGTGAAGAGACCGGTGAAGCCGTCGAGGTCGGCAACAAAATTGCGGCGCGCGTCGTTGATGAGCGGGAAGAAATGCGCGGGCAGCGCGGGCGTGGTGAGTTCGACGTCCTCGGAAACCAGCACGGGATTTTTGCTCGCGAGCCAGTCGCGGAACGGCTGACTGGCGGCGGTGGCGGCGCGGAGTTCGGTGTATTTGGCGCGGGCGGCCTCGGTGATTTCGCGCGCGGCCTGGCGCTTGATGTCGGCCTCGGGATCGGGAATTTCGAGCTTGGGTTCGGCGTTGCCCTGGCGCGTCTGCATGCCGGTGTCCTTGGTGTTATTGAAGTAGGCGTAGAACTGATAGTACTCCTTCTGCGTGATGGGATCGTATTTGTGATCGTGGCATTGCGCGCATTCGAGGCTGAGGCCGAGCCAGGTCGAGGAGGTGGTTTTCACGCGGTCCACGACGTAATCGACGCGTGCTTCCTCGGGGAAGACGCCGCCCTCGTCGGTGGTGGCGTGATTGCGGTTGAAGCCCGAGGCGATCTTCTGATCGAGCGTGGCCTCGGGGACGAGGTCGCCGGCGATTTGATCCACGGTGAATTGATCGAACGGGAGATTGCGGTTGTAAGCGCGGATGACCCAGTCGCGCCAGCCCCACATGTCGCGCGGGCCGTCGGCGTGATACACGCTCGAATCGCCGTAGCGGGCGAGGTCCATCCAGGCGAGGGCCATGCGCTCGCCGTAATGCGGCGAGGTGAGGAGGCGATCAACGAGCCGTTCGTAGGCATCCGCGCGGGTGTCGCGCAGAAAAGCATCGACCTCGCCGAGCGTCGGGAGCGTGCCGGTGAGATCGAGCGTGACGCGGCGGATGAGCGTGGCGCGATCGGCCTCGGGCGCGGGCTGGAGGCCCTCCTTGAGCAAGCGTGCGTGAATGAAACGATCGACGGGATTTTTGTTCCATGCGGGATCGGGGCTGGCGGGCGGCGGTGCCTGACGCGGCGCCTCGAAGGCCCAGTGGGTGGAATACGGCGCGCCGGCCTGCAGCCACTCGCGGAGCGTGGCGATTTCCCGCGGCGTGAGCTGCTTGGTGATCGGCGACTCGGGCGGCGGCATCTGGAGATCGGGATCGGTCGTGAGGAGGCGCTTGTAGAATTCGCTCTCCAGCGCGTGGCCGGGCTTGATGATTTTCGCGACACCGTCGGCGGTATCGAGGCGGAGCTTGCCCTTGCGCGCGGCCTCGTCGGGGCCGTGGCAGTGCATGCACTTGTCCGAGAGAATGGGGCGCACCTCACGATTGAAATCCGGGGCCGGATTGGCCCCGCGCACCACGGGCGCGGGCGCGGAGACGAAAACCGCCACGGTCAGGAGGAAACTCAAAAATCGCATCGCGCTAGCAGACTGCGGGGTCCGGTGGTGAATTCGTTATTGCGCCGGCGGGCGGGCGAGAGGGTGTGCGGGCGGGTGAAATGTCGGGTCTGCGGAATGGAAAAGCGGGCAGGCGAAGCCCCGGGTGCTAACCGGGATATTTCATAGCCGACGGGTGGCACGGGCGACTCGCCCGTGCCGCCGGGCCACTGGCCCGGCGGAATGAAGAGGGGCGTGTTTGGATTTCACCGCACCTTGGCCAACACCACGTCACACCCATTCCGTCCGGCGAGTCGCCGGACGGCACAGGCTGGCAGCCTGTGCCTCCCAGATCGGAGCGGACGTGAGCGAAATATCCACGTTAACCCACGCCACGCAGAACTCGGCGTTCAACGCGGGCGATTCCGCAGTAGCGCCGCTTGAATCAATTCTTCATCCAGCCGGGCATTGGTCTGCCGCAACCGCTGGATGACGGCGGCGAAATCCACCAACCCGCGCGCCGCCGCCGCCTCGACGAGACCGAGGGTGCCGGCCACGCGCAGTCCGCACCGAACTGCTTCAGCGCGGCCTCTACGGTCGTCCATGAGAATGGCGACGGCCCGCACTTCACGCGCGAGGCAGATGGCCTCCTTCTCGCCTTGGTCCACGTTCAAGGACTCATCCAGAACGGCCGGTGCCCGGACTTTCACCCACGGCGGCAGAGCCTCCGCCCAAGTCCGCACGCGCGGAGGAGTTCGCTGATGTTGCAGTTCCCGCAGCACCGTCGGCGGGATGAGGATTTCTTGAAACAGGGCGGGAAGAATCTCAATCGCCTCGCACTCGACGAGTTAGTGGAGCGGCGAAGTGTCGGAGACGACGGCGCTCACGGGTGGCCCAGGACTTCGTTCAACGTCACCCGGTCCGCCTGCAAATCACCGCGGGAGTAGTTCAACGCCACGTTGCGGTCGGTCAGGAAATGTTCCGTCTGCCAGTAATCTAGGCCGAGCATCTCGCCGACCTGCCGCTGGGAAAGCCGCCCAGCACGGTATTCCTCGATGGCCGCATCCTCGGTGAGCCGCTGCGCGCGCGCCTCCGGCGTCGCGCCAAAAGCGCTGGCGAGCAGGTCCGGTAGTTTGATGGTGATTTCGACCATGATCCGGCGGTTCACCCGTCACTGAACAGCGGGCGGACTATCGCACTGACCGATGCGGACGGGCAACCCCAACTTCCGCGCGCTTTCGTGCCACGCGGGTTTTCCGCGAGGGCGCGGAAAACAGCACCCGAGGGTGGGTGCGCTCTCCCCCTTTCCCCTCGGAGGCCGGGTTGAAGGCAGGCATCGCGATAGGCGAACCGGTGGAGCGCGTGGTTCATCCAGCCGCGCTGTTCGCACGCGGCACCACGGTCGCATCCGCCCGGAGCACGGCACGCTGCAGCGTGCAGGTATTCCACACGCGATTCGCGCTGGCGGAAGCCGCGAAAAGCCCGCTTGGCTTCCGCAGACCGAGCGGTAAGTTGAGCGGCCATGAATCTGAAAGTGCAGTCAGTCTCCCGGCATTGCGGACCGACAACAGCCATCAGTCTCATGCCCCGCCCGTCCCGCCGAACCGGTTTCACACTGATCGAATTGCTAGTGGTCATCGCCATCATTGGCATCCTGTCCTCGATGTTGTTGCCCGCCCTGGGGCGCGCCAAACAGAAGGCGTATGACGCCAAGTGCTTCAACAACACCAAGCAGATCGGGCTGGCGATGCTGCTCTACGTGGATGACCAGAACCTGCGGTTTCCGCCCAGTCACAATATTCCCGCGCCGCGCGGACCGACGTGGACCGAGTGTCTCGTACCCTACACCCTGACCGCCGCGATTTTTCGCTGTCCGGCGGTCATCAACGGCAGCCTGCGGTATGGAACGGAGCGGATTTGGGCGGCGGGTCAGAATCCGAACAACTACGCGGTGAATTTCAATATTTCGCCCCGGGAGGCGACGCCGTTTTCGAGCGAGAAAGTCGTCAAGCCCGCCAGCACCGTTTACATCGCCGACAGCGGCACGCAGGCGGTGAACACCACCAACGGACTGGTGTGTGTCACACCGACCTCGCTCTACAAATCGGGCGGCTGGATTTTGACCAATCCCAATGAAACCGATTTCTGGGGCACGGCCGTGCTGGCGGGCAGCGCGGCCCAGCATCCCAACTGGCGGGACTGGTGCGGCCCGGATCTGCGCCATGGCGGTTCCCAGACCAGCACCATTACCTTTGTGGATGGCCATGTGGCGCAGATGAAGGCATCGCAATGGTATTGGGCGGACACGCCGTGGATGGACCCGGCGGTGGGCGGGAATTGAAGTGGCCGGCGTGCGGCCCGAAGGCAGCGGCGGCGGGGCGGGGGATCGCGACGGGCTTTTGGCAACCTGGTCGGGGCGGTGGTAGTTTCGGCGATGAAAATATTGCCGAGCGTTTGGTTTTCCCCGCGGAACTTGCTGCGGCATTGCGTGCCTGGCACCGTGACGGTCGTGGGCTGGTTGCTCGGGTTTGCCGCACTGGCAGCGCATCAGGCAGCGGGCGCTCCTTCCAATCAGCCACCGGCGCCGGTGCGCATTCTGCCGCTGGGGGATTCCATCACGACGGGCGTGGGCGCGGCCGGGGGCTATCGGGCGTCGTTGTATGCGCGGTTGGTGAATGCGGGCTACGCGGTGGATTTTGTCGGCACCAAAACCAGCAATGGCGCGGCGGGTCTGCCGGACAGCGATCACGAGGGGCACAATGGATTCCGCATGGACCAACTGAACGCCGGCCTCGATTTGTGGTTGGACGCGGACCCCGATCCGGATGTGGTGTTGCTGCTGATCGGGACCAATGACTTCGCACAGAATTACGATCTCGCGAATGCCACGAACCGGCTGGAAAACCTGATCGCGCGCGTGGCCACGGCGCGGCCGTATGCGCGCATCCTCGTTTCCAATCTGCTCTTGCGCACGGACGACGCGTGGACGGAGGCGGCGATCCAGGCGCAGTTCAATCCGTACATTCCGGGGATTGTTACACGGCAGGCGGCGTTGGGGCGGCGGGTGACGTTCGTGGATTTGCGCAGCCTGGTGGGCGCGGCGGACTTGTTGGATGGGGTGCATCCGAATCAGAGCGGCTACGCCAAAATGGCGGGCGGCTGGTTCAATGCGATCACCGGGGTCATCGGGCGCGACGGCTCGAATGATGCGCCGGCGCTGTATCGCGCGGTGGGGCAGCCGGGCGGCAACAAGGTGTGCGTGTTCTTCACCAAGCCGGTGGCGGATTCGGTGGCGAGCACATTGAACTTCACCGTGTCCGGCGGCGTGCGCGTGCTGGGCGCGGCGCTGGACCCGGTGGCGAAGCGCGTCGTCACGCTCTCGACGACCGCACAGACGGCGCTGGCGAATTACACGGTGACGGTGAACCGC
>BJHT01000439.1 GCA_014193395.1 Verrucomicrobiota bacterium | reverse complement strand
CACTTGCTCGACGCCGCGACCGGCAAGGAAATCTGGAAGACGCCCTACGCCCCCGCGGGTGGCGATGAATTCGGCAAAGGCCCGCGCGCCACCGCCACCCTCGCCGGCGATTACGCCTATGTGCAATCCACCGGCGGCGAGTTTCGCTGCCTGAGCCTCAAGGACGGCAAGGTCGTCTGGAGCCTCAGTTTCGAGAAGGACTACAACACCAAATACGAAGGCATGGCCGCCAAGAGCGGCACCGCCACGCGCCGCGGCAACAACGGTTCGCCGCTCGTCGATGGCGACGCCGTCATCATCCCCGTCGGCGCGACCGACGGCGCGACCCTCGTCGCCTGCGACAAGCTCACCGGCAAACGGCTGTGGAAATCCGGCACCGACGAAGCCGCCTACTCCGCCGTGCTCGTCGCCGACATCGGCGGCGTCCGGCAGGTTGTCCACCTCAACGCCGACGCCCTCACCGGTACCGATCGCAAGACCGGCCAGCTCCTCTGGCGCACGCCCGCCAAGACCGGGGCCAAGCGCAACACCGGCTCCCCCGTCATCATCGGCGACCGCGTCCTCATCAACTCCTTCACCCTCGGCCTCGTCAGTTTCAAAATCAGCAAAAGCCCCGGCGGCTGGACCGCCACCGAGGAATGGACCAACAAAAAACTCGCCATCAACATCGCCACGCCCGCCCTGCTCGACGGCCATCTCTACAGCCAGGGACCGACCAAGGACTACATCTGCGCCGACGCCAAGACCGGTGAAGCCAAATGGTCCCAGCCCGGTTTCGGCTCCGGCAAAAAAGATTACGCCTCCACTCTCGTCAGCGGCAAAAACCTGCTCGTCCTGACCGAGGATGGCACCCTGCTCCTGCTCGCCGCCAACCCCGCGAAATACACCGAACTGGCCCGCCTCCAGGTCTGCGGCAACACCTGGTCCTTCCCCGCCTACGCCGACGGCAAACTCTACGTCCGCGACGGCCGCGAACTCGCCTGCATCGACCTCGGTGGGAAGTAGGCCCCGCCGCAGACCGGACGGCAGAAAAGACAAAGGCAGAAAAATGGGGGCAGAAAAAAAAGGAAAAGAAGACGGTGTCGGAATTGGCTGAGGGCGGTCACCAATCAACTAAAGCTGCCCTCCCCTATTCCGATTTTTCTGCCCCCATTTTTCTGCCGTAACTTCCCTGCTCCCGTCAGGAGCCGGAAGCGCATTTCGGACGCTGTCCCCAAAACGCGCATCCCTTCCTCGACGCGGAAACTCATCCGGTGCCGGCCGGCACAAAAATGTCGCAATGGGCCTTGATCTTCCCGGCGGCCGTTGGCGAACTGGCAGCGCTCGGTCGCTGCGTCGGATTCCCGGTCCCGCGCTGATCGCGCTTGGTCTCAATCGCCGCTTTATGCACCGAATTCGCCCGCTCCTGATTTCCCGCGGCGCAGTGTCCTGGCTTTGCGCCGCAGCCGTGCTGGCGCTCGCAGGTTGCGCTCGCTTTCACGACCGGCCGCTGGCCGCACAGCAGACGGCGACGGACTTCGACACGCGCACGTTGGCTGATCCCGGCCTGAAGACTTTCCTCGAAACCAATCTCCCCGCTGCAATCGTCACCTGGCCGCTCACCTCATGGGATTTCCCCCGGCTCGCGCTCGCCGCGTTCTATTTCCATCCCGACCTCGATGTGGCGCGCGCCAAATGGGGCGTGACGCGGTCCGGCCAGATCACTGCCGGCGAGCGGCCCAATCCCACCGTCAGCTTCGCGCCCGGCTACAACTCCACCATCGGTCCGCCGTGGATTCTCGGCCTCAGCTTCGATCTCCCCGTCGAGACCGCGGGCAAACGCGGCCATCGCATCGCGCAGGCCGGCCATCTTTCCGAGGCCGCGCGGCTGAACATCGCGACCGTCGCGTGGCAGGTGCGCAGCCGCGTGCGCCGCAGCCTGCTCGAGCTGCAGTCCGCGCGCGAGACGGAGGCGTTGCTCCAGCGCCAGCAGGAAACCCAGGCCGCCGTCGTGAAGCTGCTCGAAGCCCAGCTTGCCGCCGGCGCGATGTCGCCGTTTGAAGTCGCCCAAGCCCGCGTCGCGCACGACACCACGCGCCTCGCCCTCCACGACGCCGAACGCCAGGCCGCCGAAGCCCGCGCGCAGCTCGCCGACGCCCTCGGCGTCCCCGCCACCGCGCTCGATGGCGTGACGCTCACTTTCGACACCGCCCCGCCGCCACCGCTTCCCGCGCCCGACGTGCGCCGCCAGGCCGTGCTGAATCGCGCCGACCTTCTCGGTGTGCTCGCGGAATACGCCGCCGCCCAGGCCGCGCTCCAATTGGAAATTGCGAAACAATATCCCGACCTCCATCTCGGCCCCGGCTACACGCTCGACCAGACCGACAACAAATGGTCGCTCGGCCTCACCCTCACGCTCCCCGTCTTCAACCAGAACCAGGGCGCGATCGCCGAAGCCGACGCCCGCCGCACCGAAGCCGCCGCGCGCTTCACCGCGCTGCAAGCCCGCGTGCTCGGCGAGATCGACCGCGCCACGGCCGGCTATCGTGCCTTGCTCGCCAAAGCCGCCACGGCGGAGGCGCTGCTCACGCGCCTGCAACAGCAGGAAAAATCCACGCAAGAAATGGTCGCCGCCGGCGAACTCTCGCGGCTCGCCCTCCTCACCGCGCAGCTCGAACTCAACACCGGCCGCCTCGCCCGTCTCGACACGCTCGCGAAGACCCGCCTCGCCTTCGCCGCCCTCGAAGACGCGGTGCAAGGATCGCTCTCCGCCAATCTCCAAAGCAGGCCGCAACACCAGCGGCCCATAACCAAGCCAACCGACCAACCATGAAAGTACTCCGCTCCCTAGTCTCCCTCGCTTCGCTCACCGTCGTCGCGCTCCTCACCGCCGCCGCTCCGGCGCGCGGCGCGGCCACCGGCACCAACATCACCCGCCTCCCCGAGGTCACCGTGTTCGGCCAGGCGCACGACATCGCCAGCGAAGAGTCCCGCATCGGCATCAACCAGCAGCCCGAGTGGACCTTCCACCGGCGCTTCCCGACCACGCGCGTGTACCTCCAAAAGGAGGAATGGGAAATGGGTTTCGAGCAATGGTGGCGCGGACGTTTTCTCAAGAACGGCAAACAGGCGCACAAGTTCCAGACCGAGTTCGAGATCGGCCTGCCGTATCGCTTTCAATTCGACCTCTACGAAAAATTCACCAGCGACGAGCGCGGCCGGATGCGGCATCTGGGCGTCGCGCCCGAACTGCGCTGGGCCTTGGCCGAGTGGGGAAAAATCCCGCTGAACCCGACCGTTTATGCCGAGTGGCAGTTCACCGACCACACGCGCGGGCCGGACGTGTGGGAGATAAAATTGCTGCTGGGCGAACAGCTCGCGCCCCGTTGGCACTGGGGCTTGAATCTCATTTACGAACAGGAAGCGGGCGGGAGCCGCACCACGGAAATGGCGTGGAGCCAGGGCATCAGCTACACGGTGATCGACCGAAAACTGAGCGCGGGATTGGAAATGCGCTTCGCCCACGAGACCGCCCGCGGCTCGCGCAGCCAGCCCGAGATCACCTACATGCTCGGCCCCAGCGTGCAGTGGCGCTTCGGGTCGCGCTTCCACCTGGACCTCGTGCCGCTCCTCGGCGTCACGCGCGACGCTCCGAAGGTCGAGGCATTCGTCGTGTTAAGCATGGACCTCGGCACGCTCAAAGGCAGCAGCCGCTACACGCCCGCTTCCTTGCGTTCGCAATGAGAGATCGCATTTGCATTCCAAAGCCCGAGTGAAGGCATTCACTCAGCCATGAAACCCGATCGCTTCTTCGCTTCCTTCGCCGCCGCCGCCGCCCTCCTGACCGCGCTTGCCGCGCCCGCCGCGGACGCGCTGAAATCCACCAATCCCGCGAAGGTCGGGACGCTCGTCAAGGAAGGCGACCTCAACACGATCACGCTCACGCCCCAAGCCGAGCAGCGGCTCGGCATCGCGACCGTCGCCGTCGAGCGCAAGTCCGTCCCGCGCAGCCGCAGCTTCGGCGGCGACGTGATGATTCGCGCGGGCGGCGCACTCACCGTCACCGCACCCGTCGCGGCCACCGTCGTGGGCGCGCTTCCGCAACCCGGCGCGCCGGTGAAACGCGGCCAGACCCTCTGCCAGCTCCGCGCCATTCTTTCCCCGACCGAGCGGGTCAATGTCGCCACCACGCTCTCGGAAGCGCAGGGCACCGTCGCCGGTTTCAAGGCCACGCTCGCCGCCGCGCGCGTCACCCTCGCCCGCGCCGAGCAGCTTCGGAAAGTCGAGGCCGGCAGCCAGCGCGCCGTGGACGACGCCCAGGCCGCCGTCAGTGTCAGCGACGCCAACTTGAAAGCCGCCGAGACGCGCGTGGCGACGCTCGCCGCCGTGTTGAAAGATCTCGAGGCCGGCGGCATCACGGCCCTCGCCGTGACCGCGCCGCTGGACGGCTTCGTGATGGTCGTCCGCACGAGCGACGGGCAGCAGGTCGCGGCCGGTGCGGTGCTGTTGGAAATCACCGCGCTTGACCCGCTCTGGCTGCGCGTGCCCGTCTATGCCGGCGAGGCGAACACGCTGCAAACCAACGCCGCCGCACACGTCACGCGCCTCGGCGCGAAGGCTGGCGACGCGGGCATTTCAGCGAAGCCCACCGCCGCGCCGCCCTCTGCCAACGCCCCGGCCAGCACGGTGGATTTCTACTTCGAGCTGCCGAACGCCGACGCCCGCTTCCGCCCCGGCGAGCGCGTGTCCGTCTCGCTGCCGTTGACCACGGCGGAGAGCAACCTCGTCGCGCCGTGGGCCGCGGTGTTGCACGACATCCACGGGGGCCAGTGGGTTTACGAACAGACCGCGCCGCAGACCTTCGTGCGCCGCCGCGTGGTCGTGGAGCGCGTGGTCGGCAACGACGCGGTGCTCGCGAGCGGTCCGCCCGTCGGCGCAAAACTCGTGACCGCCGGCGCGGCTGAACTTTTCGGCACCGAGTTGGGCGGCGGAAAATAGGAACGCGCCCATGCTCGCCGCCCTCGTTTCCGCCGCGCTGCGCTTCCGCGTGCTGGTCCTCGCCTTGGCGCTGGCCTTGGTGGTCTTCGGCGTTCGCGCCGTGAAGCACGCGCCGCTCGACGTGTTTCCCGAGTTCGCGCCGCCCACGGTGGAAATCCAAACCGAAGCGCCCGGACTCTCCACGGAGGAAGTGGACGCGCTCGTCACGCTGCCGCTCGAAGGCGCGCTCAACGGCACGCCGTTCCTCAAGACCATCCGCTCCAAGTCCGTGCTCGGCCTCTCGTCGGTCGTGCTCCTCTTCCAGCCCGGCAGCGACCTGCTCCGCGCGCGCCAGCTCGTGCAGG
>BJHT01000438.1 GCA_014193395.1 Verrucomicrobiota bacterium | reverse complement strand
CTCCGGCATGCGGTGGTCGGTCCGCGGTGCCAACGCCATCCTCGCGCTCCGCACCTGTCTGCTCTCCGACCGCTTCGAAGATTTCTGGGCTTCCCGCTCGTAGCCCCCACTTTTATCTCGTACACCCGCGTGACGTGCGACCCGGAAAAGCAGAAAACCCGGAGCAATAAGACATTGCTCCGGGTTCCGTGAAGATGGCTCACGGTTGGGCGTGGCGAGCTATTTGGCCGGGGAAATGAACGGCGCGGCCACTTGGGCGGCAACCGCCGCGGGGGCCGTGCCTGTCGGTGCCGTTACTTGCTGGGTGGCCAATGTAGCGGTTCCGACCTCTTGGCGCATCCGATTGAAATCTGCCGGCGGAATGGGCGTGAGCACCACGTTGGTGCCCGAGGCGTTCACGGTGTTCCCGCGGGTCGCCGTATACGTCTGGGTGACTCCGGTGGTCCGGTTTGTCACCGTCACCAAAATCGTGCCGTCGGTGCATTGGAAAACGCCGGTGGAGAAAATGATGCCTTCCGAACCGCGGACGCCGGCGACGCCGTTCGCGGTCCGGACCTCGTATTTGGAAGCAGCGGAGAGTTTCTTGACGCTGAAGGCCATGCTGCCGCGCTTGATGTCCAGCCGGGTGGTGGCGGCTTTTTCAATGCCGGTGGGGACCAGCAGCAGCGTGTCCAGCGACAACGTCGAGTCGGGCCGGACGACCAAGGTTTCGCCATTCTCGCCCAAATCCAAGACGACGGAGGCGCCGGGGCCGGTGATGATGCTGGTCCCTTGCTTCAGGGTCATCCCCTCGCGCACGGTGCCGGAGTTGCCACTGGCATCCACGTAGTCGGCCTTGCCCGTGACTTTGGCGACCACGGCTTTGCCAGCGATTGCACCGGCGGGGGTGGCGGCGGGCAGCGGGGTGGCGAGCAGCGCGCCGAGGAGCGCGAGGGTGGTGGTGAACAAGCGCACAAATGTATTCGAGGTTTTCATAGGGATTTCCCGGGTTGGTTTCATTGCTTCCAGTTCGAGAATTAGCTGCGGCGAAAATCAGGGGCCAACGGCCGAAAGTCAATTTCAATCACCGGGCCTACAGAGCTTTCCGTAGCGGCCGCTGGATACGCACGGCGGCTCGCCAATGGTATCGGCAGGGGCGCCCCAAGCCTGAGTTAGTTTTCCATCGCCTTGGGCGGCGCGAGGACGAGAGCGGTCACGATGGCCTGACGTGCGGACTGGGGGCTTTGCAGCAGCGCCATCGTAGCGGTGGCGGCGACGTGGCGACGCCGGGTTTCGGGCGATGACGGGTTGGCTTCGCGGGTATGATCGATCACGTTGCGCATCCGGGCGGCGACACGCTCATGGAGCTGGCTGGCGCTGCTGTAGGCCGCTTCGGCGGTGCCGAGCGCGTGAACCTTCTGGAGCCGTTCGCCGGTGCGCCGGTCAAGCGTGCTCCCGCGTCGGTAGGCGGATTCCGATTCACTCAGCGTTGCGAGGGGGCGGGACGGCGCGTCGCTTTCCTCGCTCATCGGCTCGACCGCCGCGGTCCGGCGGGTGGCGGGCGCGCGCGCGGGAGTTCGCGCCGGGGCGAGCACCGGCGGGGGAACGGTGACAATGATCGGCGGCGCGACGGGCGGCGGCGGCGGCGGCGGTGCCGGCGTGAAGACGGGTGATTCGCCTTCGAGCAGGCGCTTGAGTTCTTCCTCCCAGGTCTTCGCCGCCGGTGGCGGAACGGTGGCGGGCGCGGGTGCTGGATGCTGGCCCGGGCACATCGGAGGCGAAGTCGGAGCGGGCGATTCGGACTGTTTCTTTTCCGCGCGACGTTTGACCCAATCGAACAAGGCGGAAAGGAGCCACAGCACCAGCAGGATGATCGCCCCCTCGACGCTGGCGGCGAACAACAGCCCGTCGGCCGTCGCGCAGAACGCGGGGATGAAGGCGAGGCCGGTCATGGTCGGTGAGTGCGGTTGGTGCGGTGAGCGCGCGCGGCGGCTGCCAGCGCGCTCAGGTCTTGGGCGAACCCGGCGCGCCGCCCGCGATCGTTTCGCGCATCTGCGTGTCGGCCTGCATGTTTTTCAGGCGGGTGTAATCCATGATGCCGAGATTGCCGGAGCGGAAGGCCTCGGCGATGGCGAGGGGGATCTGCGCTTCGGACTCGACGACGCGGGCGCGCATTTCGGCCACGCGGGCGCTCATTTCCTGCTCGACGGCGACGGCGGCGGCGCGGCGGCTTTCGGCGTGCGCCTGGGCGATTAGCTTGTCGGCTTCGGCCTGTTCGGCTTGGAGTTTCGCGCCGACGTTTTCGCCGACATCGAGGTCGGCGATGTCGATGGAGAGGATTTCAAACGCGGTGTTCGAGTCGAGCGCCTTGCCGAGCACGGTCTTGGAAATGCGGTCGGGATTTTCAAGCACGTCCTTGTAGCTGTTCGAGGAACCGATGGTCGTGACAATGCCTTCGCCGACACGGGCGATGATGGTTTCCTCGGTCGCGCCGCCGACGAAGCGATCAAGATTCGTTCGCACGGTGACGCGGGCCTTGGCCTTGATCACGATGCCGTCCTTGGCCACGGCGTCGATCGTCGTCTTGCCCGAACTGGGCGCGGGCACGTCGATGACCTTCGGATTCACGGAGGTTTTCACGGCCTCGAGCACGGTCTTGCCGGTGCCCTTGGTCGCGAGATCGATGGCGCAGGCGCGGTCGAACTCGAGGTGAATGCCGGCCTTGCGCGCGGCGATCAACGCCAGCACCACCATCTCGACGCTGCCGCCCGCCATGTAGTGGGTCGAGAGATGGTCAATGGTGAGCGGCAGGCCGGACTTCACGGCGGTGATGCGCGAGTCCACGACCATGCCCACGGGCACCTTCCGCAGGCTCAGCACGATGAGGTCGAAGAACCCGACCGGCGCGCCCGACGCGGCGGCCCGGATGAAGATGCTGAGGAAACTGAAGGCCCAGATGAGGATGCCCAGGCCCAACACGAAGACGATGGCGCCCACGATCATTTCGAAGGTGGAGAGCGCGGCCAGCAGATTTGGTGTGTTCATAGATTTAGGTTGCGATGACGACTGAAAATTAGATTGCGCGCACCACGACGCGGATGCCTTCCACCGCGATGACCTTCACCGGCGTGCCGCGTTCGATCAGCGGTCCCTCGGTGACGACATCCACGCGCTGGTTGTTGATGAGCGCGGTGCCCGACGGCCGCAGCGTGGTGAACGCGACGCCAGTTTGGTGCAGCAATTCCGGGCGTTCCGTGCCGATCTCCCCGCTGGTGCGTTCCGAGGCAAACCGCCGGATGAAACGACTCTGGGGAAAATATTTGATCCAGAAAATCGTGCCCACCAGCAGGCCCGTCATCACGCCGACCAGCGTGAGGTTGCCGCTCTCGACGCCGAGGTCGCGATACGCGACGACCACCCCGGCGAACAGGCAGACCGCGCCCGCAATGCCCGCCACCGCGCCCGGCAGGACGGTTTCCAACAGCAGCAGAATGGCGCCAACCACGATGAGTGTTACGACCAACCACATGGGCGCGGAAGCTAGCGAGGGCCGTGCGGTTGCGGAAGGGAAATGTCGGGGAGACGGGGAAAGCTCAAAGAATAAAGCTCAAAGCTCAAGGGAAACACCAAGGACCAAGAACCAAGCTGATCTCAGTGCGAGGCCGGACCGGCACAGGGAAGCACCGGAAGAGGCGGAACGGCGGAGCTTTGGCGACGGGAGAATAACTGGGGCGCGTGTGCCAGTGCAGCCCTCTCATTAGCACCCGGTTTCAACCGGGTGCAGGCGAGCGAACGACCCGCAACCGCTTCAGCGGTTTTCCCCACGCCCGAGAAAAAACCGTTAAAACGGTTTTTCGGTCTTCCGCCCGGCAACACCCGGTTGAAACCGGGTGCTAATGAGAGGGGCGCGGAAGCCCGTGAAGTTTCAGGATGATGCGTCGCGGCCTTGGCGAACAGATCCGGCGCTCTGTTACTCAGGAGGAAAGGTCCCGTGCGATGGTTGCCGACGCCGCCGCTGGAGTTACAAACTGGCCAGCCCTGTCCACGCGTCCCCGAATGGATCTTGGCGCTTGGCCCTTACCTTGAGCTTTGAGCTTTTATCTTGGAGCTTTCGCCCCCTTCCCTTGAGCTTTGAGCTTTATCCTTGGAGCTTTTTCTCCGTCCCCTCACCGCAGCAGCGCCTTCAACTTGTCCCCATCCTGCGTCGGCGCCTGGCACGCGGTGCCGGTGCAAACATAGGCGGTCGGTCCGTTGGTCGCCGGCAGCGTGCGCGCGAAGGCCTCGACCAGCCCGGTGTTGCCGAGCACCACCTTGAGCGGCTGAAAAACCCCATGCGCCGCGCCGATCAATTTGCGTGCGCCGGCCGCCTTGGGATCACCGGCGATCACGATGCGCCGCGGCTCCTCGAGCGAAAACGCGAGCGCCTGCAACAGATACGGCACCGCTTGCGGCGCGCTTTGCAGCCGCGAACCAAGGAGTCGCACCGTCTTCACCGCAATCTGCCGCAGGTCGGCGCGGTCGGTGATCGCCGCGAGCTTGAGCAACGCCAGTGCCGCCACGGAATTCCCCGCCGGCTCGGCCCCGTCGTAATCCTCCTTCGTCCGCAAGATCAGGTCCGCCGCCCCCGCCGGACTCGTGAAAAAACCGCCCTCCGCCGGATCGTGAAATTTCGTGATCATCGTCGTCGCCAGCGCCAACGCGAACTCCAGATGCTGCGGCGCGAGCGTCGCCTCGTAGAGATCGATCACGCCCGCGAGCAGGTACGCATACGCAGCGAGCAACTGCACCGTGTCGCGTTCGCCGTCGCGCCAGCGGTGGTAGAGCGTCTTCGTCCCGGCGTCCCACAACGCGCCCCGAATGAACGCCAGATTCTTCTCCGCCGCAGCGCGGAACGCGTCATCGCCCAGCACCGCATACGCGCGGGCGAACGCCCCGAGCATCAGCCCGTTCCACGACGCGAGCACCTTGTCGTCCAAATGCGGCCGCACCCGCTTGGCGCGCACGTCGAACATTTTCTGCTTCGCCGCCGCCAGCAGGGCCGACTCCTCCGCCGTGAGCTTGGGATCGACGATGCTCAAAATATTCTGCTCGGGCAGCGGATTAGGATCGCTGTGATCGACGAAATTTCCCTTCTCCGTGATCCCGAAATAACGCGCCGCCACCTTGAACTCCGCCGCGCTCAACAGCTTCTCCAACTCCGCGCGCGTCCAGCAATAGAACTTCCCCTCCTTGCCTTCGCTGTCCGCATCTTCCGCCGAATAAAATCCGCCGCGCGCGTGGGTCATGTCGCGTTGCACGTAGCGCAGCACGTCGCGCACGACCGCGGCGTGCTGCGCGTCGCCGCTGACG
>BJHT01000437.1 GCA_014193395.1 Verrucomicrobiota bacterium | reverse complement strand
GCGATGACGGTGCCCGGCGGCTTTTGGATTATCGCAATTACCATCGTTACGATCTGGAGTATGTCCCCGCCGACAAGTTGGATGCGCCTCCGATTTCGCTCGAACGCAGCGGAACCAATCTCTCGGGCGGCGAGGGCCAAGCCCCGTTTTTCATTTCGATACTTGCCGCCTTTCGCCGAGTTTACGACCGGGGCGACCGGAGTTCGGTGCGCTCGCAGCAGCTTGGATTGGTGGTGATGGACGAGGCGTTCTCCAAACTTTCCGGTGATGGCATCGAGGACTGCTTGGCGCTCGCACGGACGTTTCAACTACAACTCGTGATGGCGTTCCCGCCCGAGCGGTTGGGGGTGATGGTGCCGCACGCGCAGACCGTGGTGATGTGCCAGAAGGAAGTCGAAAGCGACGAAAAGGGGTACGTCACACGGATCAATAATATTCCGCTGCTCACCACGATGGCCGAGGCGCTGGAGGCTTTGTCGTGACATGACCCTCGTCCGCATACCCATTGCCTGCGAGCTGTTCAAGCAGTGGCAGCGCGCCCGGGGTGGTCGGGAAGATGCGGCAATCCGTCCATTTTCGCGCGGGTGGGAAGACTTGCTGGAAGACGGCGGCATCGTCTCTGCCGTGGAACGCGGCGATGCGGAGCGGGATGTGCGAACGCTGCAGGGCGAAGGCTGGCTGGAGTTAAAGTCGGTTCGAGGGCGTCCGCATTTCATCGCGCGCGTAGTGATCCCGCTGGACCAGGAAGGGCGCTGGAAAGCGGCCTTTGGTTTCACTCCGCCTTCAGATGAGGAGGGAAGGCGGATTCGGGAGTATTCGTGGCAGCCGCCCCTGGCCTTTCTGCGGGAGGCGCGAATTGGCCTGCCGTTTGAGGACTTGCGCCGCTTGGACGAATTCCTTGCCAACGATGGGAGTGCGTGTGTCCAGGTGCCGATCAAGGAACGTTCGTTGCAGATTTTCGGCGACGAGAAGCGTTTGGATATGCTCGCGGATTCGGTGTTGTTTCGAGAAGGGCGCTTGAGCCTTGCGCAACTTGGATATGAGGTCGTGGCGGAGCCGCTGGGCTGGAAGCGCGGACCGACGGCGGCGAACACAGGTCCGGTGATCGTGCTGGAGAATGCAGCCACCTGGCACAGCTACGACCGTTGGAACCAAGCATCGCCGCAGTTCAGCGGGGTGATTTACGGCGGTGGCAATCGCTTCGTGGAGGCGGTCGGCTTTCTAAACGAAATCTTTCGTGAACTGGGTGGCCCGCGGCGCGTGCTTTACTTCGGCGATTTGGACTCCGCCGGTTTGCGCATCCCGCGCCGCGCTTCGGAGCGGGCTCTGCGGCTGAGTCTGCCGCAAATCGAGCCGCACGTCTGGAGCTACCAAGCACTGCTGAGATTCAACGCTGCCGATGCGGTCGTGGAGGAAGACGACGATGTTTCTGATGCCGACTTGGCCTGGATCGGCGACTTGGCGGAATCGATCCGCCCGCTGCTTGCATCTGGGCGCAGACTCCCCCAAGAGCACATAGGTTGGGAATACCTACGCCGGGTGTCGGGCTTATTCCCGTCCAATGGCCCATCCTGATTTGTCCCAAACCGGTGACCGTATTCGCAGCCCCGAAGAGTGGACGCGAATATCCCGACACTGGACAGATGGGGGTGCATCAATGATGGGCCGATTTCCATCAAGCCCTTGCAGCCATTGCCGTGTCTCGCCTCCTCTGCCGTCCCTGACGGGACTTGGGACTGATAGGGGACGCGCATCCCAGCGTTGAAACGCTGGGCTATTTTCGGTCGCCCTGCGGGGTTGATGGCGGATGCGGTCGGTGTCATTCGCCTTGGATGATTCATCCCAAGTCCCGCGAGGGACGGCTGAAAATAGCCCACCGATTTATCGGTGGGAATGGTTGTGGAAATCCGCCCAAGTCCCGGCAGGGACGAAAGAAAACGCTGGCGGCTCCGACGAGTTCTATAATCCCCAACCCGCGCTCCGTGTTGGCGCACGGTCCGCTGCGGCTGAAGCTCGACGGCGAGTGGCTCGACCTCGGCCGGTTGCACGGGGCTTTCCGACTTTCCCAATCTGACATCGACCGCGCCGAAGCCATCGACACCACCGCCGTTCGCTGCCTTACGGTGGAGAACGAAACGAGTTTTCACGAACTGGCCAAGCTGCGCTCGGGCGTGCTGCTAATTCAGACCAGCTTCCCCGGCTCCGCCACGGTGGCGTTGCTCAAGCGGCTGCCGGCAACGCTGGAGTTTCATCACTTCGGCGACAGTGACGAGGCGGGCTTCGAAATCCTCCGTGATCTGCGGGAGCGCTCGGAGCGCAATTTTCAGGCGCTGCACATGGAGCGCGGGCGGCCGAACTTTGAACAGGAGTCGCTGGGCCGGCCGAAGCCGGACTGGCCGTTTTACTGACACTACAGCGAGGTCACTGCGGAGGTCTCGGTTGCGCGCGGGCGCAGCGGAGTGCGCCCGTCCCCGGGCGCAGAAACGTTCACCGTACTGGGCGCGTTGAAAAAGTTCAGGCCCGTGACTTTTCCACGTTGCTGCGCCCGAGGACGGGCGCACTCCGGGCGCTACCGTTCACGGGTGGCACCCGACCGCTCCGGGGAGCGCACGCCGCTGGCGTGCCGTTTTCGGCGGCCCGCCGAAAACTCGTTCTACAAACTTTTTCCCGTCGCGGAAAAAGGCAGACTGGGGAACGAGGGTTTGGGCGGGCCGCCCAAACTGGCACGCGGGCCGCGTGCGCTCCCCATGCTGATCCGCGGGGTGTGAGCCTTTCCCGCCGCCTCGCCGCCGTTGACGCACGAAGTCGCGGCGAACATGTTCGCGGCATGAGCAATGCAACTGCGGTCGTTCAAACCCGCGTGCCCGCACGACGCCTCCAACGGGCCGAGAAAATTCTTCACATGCTGGGGCTTACGCCATCGGATGCGCTGAATATGTTGCTGGCCCAGATCGAAATACGGAAGGGGCTTCCGTTCCAGGTCAGCACTCAACCCCAATCCTTTCTCTCCTCCGACGAACAGGCGGCGGAATGGACCAAGGCGTTCGGTGCTTACTGAACCACAGCCGGGCGAAGTCTGGTTTGCGGAACTCGGCATGGTCGAGAAAAGCCGGCCCGTCTTGGTTCTCGCGTATCCCCAGCCCGCTGATGCCCGCGCGCTGGTCGTGGTCGTGCCGCTCACCTCGCAGATTCGCGGCCTGCGTGGCGAGGTTCCCCTGGGCAAGCTGCGTTGGCTCCCGAAACCCTCCGCGGTGAATGTGCAAGGTCTGGCCAGCGTTGATCCGCGCACACTGACCCGCCGTCTCGGCGTTCGTCCCAGCGAGCAATATGCGGCAGTGAAAACGGCGCTGCGCGACCTGTTGCAATTGTGAGGCGGACCGGCGGCAGTCGCTTCTGAAATTCAAACGCGCACGGGTGCGTGATCAGCCCATCCGCCGGTTTCCCCACCTTGCTGCGCCCGAGGACGGGCGCACTCCGGGCGCAACCGTTCACGGGCGCCGCACCACCACTCCGGGGAGCGCACGCCGCTGGCGTGCGGGTTTCGGCGGCCCGTCGAGGACTCGTTCCACAAACTTTTTCAGACTGCGGAAATGGCAGACGGGGGAACGAGGATTTGGGCGGGCCGCCCAAACCGCACGCGGGCCGCGTGCGCTCCCCGGTTCGAGCGCGGAGGTCGCCTCCTCACGTCGGCGGCGACCGGCTGGCGGCAGTTTTTCTTCCCGGCTCGGGAGGCCGCGCTCGGCGGGCAGGAGCGCGGCTCAGGGCTTCTCCGGCGGCGGCGCGGCTTTTTCCCCCGGCTTGGCGGGCGGGCGGATGCGGTTGCGGAGGTCGCGGCGGATTTTCTCGAACTGGGGTTTTTGCTCGGGGGTCAGTTCGCGTTCGATCTGCGCGTCGAGGGTGGCGAGGGTGGCGAGGATGGTGGTGCCGGCGCTGGCGCGGAGGTCACGGAGGTCGCGGGCGGCTTGTTCGATGGCGGGCTGGATGCGGGCGGTTTGTTCGGGGGTGAGTTTCAGCCGCGATTGCATCCGGGTGAGGATCAGGTGCGGCCATTTCTCGAACTGTCCTTGTTGCGTGGCGATGCGTTTGACGACGCGCAGGGTGAGGACGCCGCCGGTGACGGCACCGGCGAGGAAGATGGCGACGAGGCTGAGGGAGACTTTCCAGTTGGGCAGCTTCATGGTTCGGCGAGGGCGGCGAGGAGGAGGTCCACGGGCTGATCGGCGTGGGTGAATTGGTCGTGGATGATTTCGTAATTGGCGGTGAGCGCGAGGAGCATGACGAGCGCGGCGAGGGCGACGGAGCGCACGGAGAAAATCTCCCACGGCGACGGCGCGAACGGCAGGTCGCCGGCGAGCCAGCGGGCGGTGACGCGCGCGGCAAACCACGGGGGCGCGGTGGAATCGGCGGCCGCCGTGCGGGGGGCGGCGGCGGCGTGGGCGGAGAGTTTTTGCCAGCGGTCGGGGGCGGGGTTCATGGGGTGGGTTTTCTTTTTTCGAGGTGGGCCAGGGATTTGCGCATTTTGTGGCGGGCGCGAAAGGCGCGGACTTTGATGACGGTGGTGTTCCAGCCGGTGAGCTGCTGGATTTCCGCGAGGGAATGTTGTTCGAGATCGAGGAGGCGGATGACGAGGCGGTCCTCGGGGTTGAGGGAGGCGAGGAGTTTTTCGGCGAGTTCGCGGGCGGCGAGGGCGTGGCCGGGCGTGGGGGCTTTGTCGTCGTGGGTGATGGCGTCGAGGAGGTCGGACTCGGTTTCGCTGAGGTCGGCGCGGCGGAGTTCGGGGCGGCGGAGTTGGGAGCGCAGGGCGTCGAGGCTGGTGCTGACGGCGATGCGCGAGACCCAGTGGGCGAAGGGAACGAGACCGCTGTATTGATCGAGGCGGGTGAACATTTTCAGAAAGATGTCCTGGGCGAGGTCTTCCTCAGCGACGCGGTGCGGGCGGTGGGCGCGCACGATCTTGATGACGAGCGGATAGAGGTGCGCGACGAGATCGCGGGCGGCGTCCTCGTCGCGCTGGCGGACCCGCGCGAGGCAGGCCGCGACATCGAAGGCGGGTTCAGCCATGCGGGCGGTGTGGGTGCTGGTTCGGTGAGCGATTGCACACAGGCAGGTGACGGCGGGGATGGGGGATGGTTACGCGGGGAGTTGGGGAGAGAGGCGGAGGGAGTGGAGATGGTTTTTGGTGAACGATGGCGAGGGCGGGAGTCGCGGGTTGGAGCGCCCCTCACCCTCATTCCCTCTCCCCGTTGAGGGGAGAGGGAGGTCCGTGAGATGCAACGGATTTCTGGACCAGCATTTGGTTAGTTTTTGGGGTTGAGCTGGGCCTCGAAGGTGGCGGGGGTTTTGTAGCCGAGGGAGGAGTGTTTGCGGTGGGTGTTGTAGTAAGCTTCGAT
>BJHT01000436.1 GCA_014193395.1 Verrucomicrobiota bacterium | reverse complement strand
CTCTACACGCCCTTCGATTTCCAGAGCGCGCTCAACCGCGAGTCCAACGCCTACGCCAAGGGCCTCGAACCCACCGACGCCCTGCGCGTGGCGCTCAACGTCATCACGTATGCGTTGAGTCATTGAGGGGAAAGATTCTGCTACACCGTTTCGCGCTCACTTCGTGGAAATCCTCTGGAAAATGCCGACGTGTTCGTCCGGTCGCTCTCACGACCAGTTACGCCAGCTTGGGAGGCGAGAGGTCGAGGTCTCTGTGCATGATGGCGAGCAGCCATCTGAGCGGTTGTTATTTGGAGGCGTGGAGTCGTTCCGAGTCACTTATCACCATTCCTGCACCCCCGAGATGGGAGCGGCTTACGACCGCGTTGTTGAGTTGCCCAGGACGGCATGGCTCGAAGAGGTTTGCCAGGAGTTGCAAAGCTCAGGCGATCCGACCGAGGGTTTGCGGCACCTGCGCTTCTACTTGGATGACGGACCATGCTACGAGTTTATCTGCCGGACGTTCAGAGCCGAGGTTTCAGAATAGGTGAGAAACTCCACCCACCAACCAACCAGACTCTAACTTCCACCTATGAGCGAATCCATCGAACAGCGCGCCGGCTCGGCCAGCCCCAACGGGGCTGCGTCCTCCAGCCCAAGGTTGCGCCCCCGGCGCTACCTTGGGTGTCAGGCGCAAACCAGCACAACCCCATCGGGGTTGCGGCTCGGTCGGCGCACCGGCCACAACCCCGTTGGGGTTGGCGGCTGGGACCATTCGTTGCCCCAGGGTAGCTCGTGCCTCGCAACCCTGGGCTGGAGGTCGCAGCCCCGTTGGGGCTGGCAGTGGCAGTTGCCCCTCTCATTAGCACCCGGCTTCAGCCGGGTGTTTTCCGGCGTGGTGAGTCTCAGCCGTTTTAACGGCTTCCCCGGCGCTCCTTCGCATCACGACACGGCAGGAAAACCGCTAAAGCGGTTGCGTCTCTCCGTGTCGCCAAACACCCGGCTGAAGCCGGGTGCTAATGAGAGGGGACCGAAACACCGTTGCCTTGCCCACCTTCCCTGACCGCCCAAATTCATTACTCCACCACTCCACTACTCCATCACTCCCTCACCCCGTCCCATTCCCCCATGAGCAAAGAATCCATCGAACAGAAAATCCAGAAGCTGAACCGTTGCCAAAACGACATGCTCGCCGAACTCGGCAAGGTCGTCGTTGGCCAGCGCGAGGTGCTTGAACAACTCCTCACCACCATCTTCGCCGGCGGCCACAACCTCCTCGAAGGCGTGCCCGGCCTCGCCAAGACGCTGATGATTAGCACGCTCTCCCGCGTGCTGGCGCTCCAGTTCAAGCGCATCCAGTTTACGCCCGACCTCATGCCCTCGGACATTGTCGGCACCAACGTCATCGAGGAGAATCACGAGACCGGCAAGCGCGAGATCGTCTTCGTGCGCGGCCCGATTTTCAGCAACATCGTCCTCGCCGACGAAATCAACCGCACGCCGCCCAAGACGCAGGCGGCGTTGCTCCAGGCCATGCAGGAGCGCGAGGTCACCGCCGGCGGCCAGACGTGGAAGCTCGCGCACCCGTTCTTCGTGCTGGCCACGCAAAACCCGATTGACCAGGAGGGCACCTACCCGCTGCCCGAGGCGCAGAAGGACCGCTTCCTGATGAACACCTTCATCAAGTATCCCAAGCTCGACGAGGAGGAGAACATCGTCATGCAGACCACGATGAACACCGACGCCGACGTGCGCCCGGTGCTCGACGGCCCGACGCTCCTCGCGCACCAGCAGCTCATCCGCAGCATCCCCGTATCGCGCCACGTCACCGGGTTCGCCGTGGACCTCGCGCGCGCGACGCGTCCGCACGAGGCGGGCGTGCCGGCGTTCATCAAGGAACAAGTCGGCTGGGGTGCCGGCCCGCGCGCGAGCCAGGCGCTCATCCTCGCCGCCAAGACCCACGCCGCGCTCGCCGGCCGCGTGAACGTCTCCTGCGACGACGTCCGCCACGTCGCGCAGCCCGTGCTGCGCCACCGCATCCTCGCCAGCTTCACCGCCGAGGCCGAGGGCATCACGACGGACAGCATCGTGGAACGGCTGCTGAAGGAAGTGCGCGAGCGGGCAACGTCGTGAGCGAACATGAGTGAAAGGGTTAAAGCGTTGAAGGGTGCGGCCATCGCACCGTCCCCTCCTCTTCAACCTTTTAACTCTTCAACCCTTCAACCCTGCCGATGCCCTCTTCGCTCCTAACCGCCCTCCGCACGCACGCGCGCGGACTTGCCAACCGCTTCCATCGCGAAGTCGTCCAACGCGGCAACCCGCAGGTCATCACCGAAGTCTCGCGCAATCCCGACCCGCGCCGTTACCTCGACCCCGCGCTGCTCGACAAGTTCACCCTCTCGCCGCTCATCGCGAAGCTCGTCGTCGAGGGCTTCATCAACGGCCTTCACCGCAGCCCGTTCCACGGCTTCTCCGTCGAGTTCGCCGACCACCGCGAATACGTCCCCGGCGACGACCTCAAGTATCTCGACTGGCAAGTCTTCGCGCGCACCGACCGCTACTGCATCAAGCGCTACGAAGAGGAGACCAACCTCCGCGCCTACATCCTCCTCGACCGCTCCGCCTCGATGGGCTTCGGCACTGGCAAGGTGACGAAGTGGGACTACGGCTGCTTCCTCGCGACCTGCCTCGCCTACCTCATCATCAAGCAGCAGGACGCCGTCGGCCTCTCGCTCTTCGGCGCGAAGCCCGGCCTCCTGCTCCCGCCGCGCTCGCGCCTCTCGCACCTGCGCCAAATGATTCAAGCGATGACCGCCAACCCGCCGACCGGCGAAACCAACGTCGCCGCCAGCCTCCGCGCGCTCGTGCGCAACCTCAAGCGCCGCGGCCTCATCGTGCTCATCAGCGACCTCATTGACGACCCGGCCGAGACGCTCAAATCCATCCGCCTCCTCCGCAGCCACGGCCACGACGTCATCGTCTTCCAAATCCGCGACGCCACCGAAGTCGAGTTCCCCTTCGACGGCGCGACCGTCTTCCGCGACCTCGAGACCGGCGAGGAACTCGAAGTGAACCCCGCCTCCGTCCGCGAGAGCTACCTGCAAAACCTCACCGCCGAAACCGAGCTGTTCCGCAAAGGCCTCGTCGAAGTCGGCATCGACTACGTCCCGCTCAACACGCGGCAACCTTACGACCAAGCCTTCACCGCCTACCTCCACCGCCGCGCCAAACTGCGCGGGTGAACTAAAAAAGTGGAACCACGGAATACACGAAACCCACGAAAGGGAACGGACGCCTCACCCGCACCCGGAGCGCGGCGCTCACGCCGCAGAAAGCCAGGACTGGAGTGGTGCGTTCAAACACCCACGGACCCGCTCACACTTCTGCGGCCTGAAGGCCGCGCTCCTCGTCTCGGACCTTTGTTTTCGTGTCTTTCGTGTCTTTCGTGGTTCACCAATTTTCCCTCCCACGGCTGAACCATGTTCACCCTCCTCGCCCCCGTCGCCCTTGCCGCCGCTGCGCTGCTGGCCATCCCGGTCATCATCCACCTGCTCAAGCCCAAGCGCGTGCGCACGATGCCCTTCAGCAGCCTGCGCTGGCTGCGGACCTCGCAGCACAAGCTCTCAAGGCGCATCCAGTGGCATCAGGTGTTGCTCTTCCTCCTGCGCGCGGCGTTCCTTCTGCTGCTCGTGTTCGCGCTCGCCAAGCCCATCTTCTCCACCAGCGGCCAGCGCCATTTCACCGAGCGCTTCATCGTCCTCGATGTCAGCCGCAGCATGAACTACGAGCAACCCGGCAAGGACACGCCTTTCGCCCGCGCCAAGAAAATCGCCCGTGACCTCCTCGCCCAAGGCCTTCCCGGCGACCGCGCCACCGTCCTGCTCACCGCGAACAAAACCACCGCCCTCGGCCCGCTCGCCGAAGACCCGACCCGCTACGTCGCCCGCCTCGAAGCCGCTCGCGCCGGCCTCGGCGACACTGACCTTTCCTCCGCGCTCGCCGTCATCCGCCCGATGCTCGCCGCGCCGCGCCCGAACACGCGCACCGAGCTGATTTTCCTCACCGATCACCACCAAGGCGTCTGGTCGCAGGGCGCGGTCGCGTCCTTCAGCGACGGCCTGAAAATCCCGGTCAGCGTGAAGGTCATCGACGTCGGCCCCTCCGCGCCGCGCAACGCCTGGATCGCCGACGCGCGCCCTGTCGAAGCCGGCGGCCGCCGTTTTCTCCACGCCCGCCTCGGCGCATCCGGCAACGAGCCGCTCGAACGCACCGTCCGCGTGAAACAGCTCGCCGGCCTCGGCGATGTCTCGCAAAAGGTAACCATACCGCCCGGCAGCTTCGCCGAGGTGAATCTCCCGCTCCCCGACGACTACGACCTCCAGGGCAAGCTCGCCGAGCTCGTGCTCGAACCACGCGACGCCCTCCCCGACGACGACCAGTTCTGGCTCAACCTCGACGCCCGCGCCAGCGTGCGCGTGCTGCTCCTCGAACCCGACAGCACGCAGATCGAGTCCTTGCAGCCGGGCTTTCCCCTGCGCATGGCGCTCGCCGCGCTCAGCGAAGGCGACGCCGGCGTCGTGCAGGTCACGCGCCGCAAACCCGACGCCGTCGCCGCCCCTGATTTCGCCAACGCCGACGTGATCGTGCTGGCGAATGTCGGCCACCTCACCGACGACCGCCTGCTCGCGCTCGAAAACCGCGTCCGCTCCGGCGCGGGCCTGCTGCTGTTCCTCGGCCCCGCCGTGCAGGCACCGTTCTACAACTCGAAGCTGCACAATCCCGAGCGCCCCGCCGACAGCCTCCTCCCGCGCCCGCTGCTCCAGCTTACGCAGGCCGACCAGACCAGCGGCGAACTCGCCCGCCTCACGCGCATCGACTGGACCCATCCGCTGCTCGCGCCGCTTTTCGATCCGACCTTCGGCGACTTCGCCCGAGTGCGGGGCCGGTATTTCTACCGCTTCGGCGACGCCCCGAAAGGCGACTCCAGCCAGGCCCTCGCATGGTTCGATGACGCCGCGCCCGCGCTGCTCGAACACGCCTGCGGCGCGGGCCGCGTGTTGATTGTGAATGCGACCGCCAACGACGAATGGAGCGACCTGCCGCGCCGCAACAGCTTCGTCCCGTTCCTTGATCAAGCGCTAAACCGCCTCGCCGGCGCGCGTCTCAGCCGGAATTTCCGCGCCGGCGAAATGGTCGCGCTCGCCGTGCCCGGTCTTGGGAAAAATGCCACCGCCACCATCACCACGCCCGCCGGACGCACCCTCACGCCCGCCCTCCAACAGTTCGACGCGCAGACCATCGTGCGCCTCGAATCCGCGGACGAAGCCGGCATTTACACGCTCACCGCGCGGGGCGAAAGCGGCGCGGCCGAACTGAACTTCGTCGTCCACGTCGGTCGCGGCGATAGCACCGTC
>BJHT01000435.1 GCA_014193395.1 Verrucomicrobiota bacterium | reverse complement strand
GCCGTCAAAGTGCGGGACGCGTTAAGTGGAGACGGGCGTTCACGGCTCGCGCCAGCGCCAGCGCGCCCGCGTGACCGGAGCCGCGCGGAGGTTCGACGGCGACAAGTCGCCTGCGCAAGAGCGGTGACCAGTCACCGCACTCCAAAACTGTCGCTCCGCGACGACACGGCCACGGCTCTTCGCGATTGGCATAAAGTGCAGCGAGGACAGGCACACTTCGGTGGCAATAGCACAGCGCTCGGCACCACTGGCGCGGTCGGCCGGTACCGTTCCGCGTGCTGCTTGCGTTCACGGGATTTCGCAGATGGAAGCTCCACTTGCCGTGTTTCCAAGTTGTGCTTGTTCGCCGCCGTCGCCGGCTGTAGCGTCCAGCCCAGGTACGCGCCAAAAAAATAAAGCACCATGAACTCCAAGCTCCGTAAATCTCCGCTCACGCCAGCTAGCGCCGCCCGTCCGCTGCGGGGCTTCACCCTGATCGAGTTGCTCGTGGTCATCGCCATCATTGGGATCCTGGCCTCGATGTTGCTGCCCGCGCTTTCCGGTGCGAAAGTCAAAGCGTATGCAACCATCTGCACGGCGAACAACAAACAATTGCAGCTCGCCTGGACCCTCTACGCAGGCGACCACAATGACACGATGGTGCTGAACGACAACCCCACCAGCAACCTCGCCGACACCAATGCCACCTGGTGTGCCGGCTGGATGCAGAGCGCCGACACAACTGACACCAATAATGCCGCGTTCATGAACGGCTTGCTGGGTCGCTACGCCGGGGCGCCGGCGATTTTCAAGTGTCCCGCCGACAAGTACAAATATCCCGCCAAGGCGCAAACCTATTGCCGGAGCGTGACGCTGAACATTTTCCTCAACCGCACCGCCGGTCCGGTCAACTCGGGGACATATACGGCGTATCGCAAAACTACGGAGGTCAACAATCCCTCGGATGTCTTTGGCTTCGTTCACGAAGACGTCATGTCGATTGAGGACTGCATCTATCGTCTCGACCTGCCCACGCCGCTCACCATGGTGTTCGAAAACAAGCCGGCGGCGGTTCACAGCGGTGGCACCACCATGGCGTTTCTGGACGGACATACCGAGATGCGTCGCTGGTCGGCCGTGCAACTTAACGCCGTCGGATGTCAGGTGCCCACGGACAACCCGACGGATGTGCAGTGGCTCAAGGCCCGCGCCCGGGGACCCTAAAGCCCTGCGCGCCCGCGTCCGCCGCGCTGTTGCCTGTCTCTGTCCGCCCGTCATCGGTCACAACTTTTCGGCGCGTCCCGCCGTTCCGTCCCGCCTCCGCAATTCTCGTGGCCTCTGCTGAAATCCTCCGCGCGACCGACCTCGTCAAACGCTTCGGCGCGCACGAGGTCGTCCACGGCGTCAGCCTCTCCGTCAATGCCGGTGAAGTCGTCGGCCTGCTCGGTCCCAACGGCGCGGGCAAAACGACCATTCTGCGGATGCTCGCGGGCGTTCTGTCGCCCACGCAGGGACAAGTTTTCATCAACGGCCAGGACGTGCGCGAACAAACCCTCGCCGCCAAACGCCGCATCGGTTTTCTCTCCGGCGACACCCAGCTTTACCGCCGCCTCACCCCGCGCGAAGTGCTCCTCTACTTCGGCCGCCTCTACGAAATCCCCGAGGACAAACTCGCCCGCCGCACCGAGCAGCTCATCGCCGAACTGGAGATGACCGCCTTCGCCGGCCAGCAATGCGGCTCGCTCTCGGCCGGCCAGAAACAGCGCGCCAACATCGCCCGCGCCTTCGTCCACGAACCCGACCTCCTGATCCTCGACGAACCCACCACCGCCCTTGATGTCATCAGCGGCCAATTCATCGTCGAGACCATCCGCCGCGAACGCGCCGCCGGCCGCGCCATTCTTTTTTCCACCCACATCATGAGCGAGGCCGAATACCTCTGCGACCGCATCCTGCTCCTGCACGAAGGCCGCCTCATCGACGCCGGCACGCTCCCTGAACTCCTCGCCCGCACCGGCGCGCGCAATCTCACCGACGCCTTCCTCCGCCACGCGCGGCCGACGGTGGCACCCGCCGTGGTGGACGCGCCCGCGCCGACTGCAAATCCAAGCGGTTCGTGAGGGAGAGGATGAAATGAAGCTCAAAGCTCAAAGCTCAAGGGAAGGGCCAAGGCTCCAAGCTCCATCAACACCAACTGCCGTCGCTGCGAGGTTCCGAGCGGGGTGCCCGCATTCCCCTCCCCAGCCCAGCGGGCGGAAGAAAATAGCCCGGCACTTCAGTGCTGGGTTCGCGTCGATGAATTACCAAGTCCCGGCAGGGACGACAGAAACGCCGTGCCCACGCCTCTGTCGTCCCTGCGGGACTTTCCGCTTTCCCAACCGCAATCCCAGCACTCAAGTGCTGGGCTATTTTCTGTCGTCCCTGCGGGACCACACCCACACCCGCCGATCGTTCCAAAAATGTTGGAATCACCCGCCCGCTCAAAACTTTGAACCTTGAACCTTGAACTTTGAACCCGCCCCGCCTTTGAACCTTGAACTTTGAACCTTCCCTTGAGCTTTGAGCTTTATCCTTTGAGCTTTCCCCGCTGACCTCATGCGCTCCGCCATCATCCTCACCATTTTCCGGAAGGAAATCCTCGAGACCCTGCGCGACCGGCGGACGCTCTTCTTCTCGTTCCTGTTGCCCATCCTGCTCTACCCCGCGCTCTCCCTCTCGCTCGCCAAGGTGCAGGAAACCCGCGTCGCCGAACAGCAGGCCAAGCTCTCCGTCGTGGCCGTCTGGGGCGAGGCGTCGCCCGCCCTCCAAGACTGGCTGCGCAAAACCAACGTGATGGTCCGTCTCGAACCCGCGCGCGATCTCCCCGCCGACGTCCTGCGCGAACTCGCCACCGCCAAACCGCCGCCCGAACTCGCGAAGAAAAAACGCGGCAACGCCAATGCCACTACCAACGCCGACTCGGAGCCAACCCTCGAACCCCCGCCGTCCCCCGTTCTCCTCGCCGCGCAACGCGCCGTCCTCGAGCGCAAGGCCGACGCCGTGCTCGTCGTCTGGCCCGGCTTCGCCACCGACCTCGCCAGCGGGAACCGCGCCGCGCTCTCGATCTACTACGATTCCGTCCGCGACGATTCCCGCAAAGCCCAGGCCCGCCTGCACGACGCCCTCATTGATTTCCGCCGCGACGAAGTCCGCCGCCGCGAACGCGAGCGCAGCCTGCCCGAGGGCTTCGCCACCGCCATCGCCATCCGCGAGGAAAACGTCTCCCAACCCAAGCGCCAGGTCGGCAGCCTCATCGGCTCCCTGCTGCCGCTGCTGCTCATCATCCTCTCGGCCTCCGGCGGCATCTACGTCACGCTCGACCTGACCGCCGGCGAAAAAGAGCGCAACACCATGCAGACGCTGCTCTGCGCGCCCCTCGATCCGGTGGAAATCATTGGCGGAAAATTCCTCGCCGCGTGGACCGTCGTGCTGCTCTCCGCGCTCGCCAACGTCGCCAGCCTCGCCGCGACCTTCGCCCGCATCGCCGCACCGGTGTCGGATTTTAACATCCCGCCGATCACCTACGTCCTCACGTTTTTTGCGTTGCTGCCCGTGACCTTCACCACCACCGCGATATTCCTGGGCGTCGCCGTCTTCGCGCGCGACCTCAAGGACGGCCAGAATTTTCTCACGCCCGTCATGCTCGGCATCACGCTGCCGCTGGCCGTAACCTCGCTGCCCGGCATCGAACTCACCGCCGTCACCTCCTTCGTGCCGATGGTCAACATCGCGCTGCTGATCAAGGGCCTCTTCATCGGCGAAGCGAAAACCGAATTGATCTTCCTCACCCTCTCCTCCGCCTCGGTCTATGCGCTCGTTGCGCTCGTCCTCGCCGCGCGCGTCTTCCATCGCCAGCACGTCATGCTCGGCGGCACCGAGTCCGTTCGCGAATGGATTCAACGCCCGACGCAATCCGGCGGGACGCCCACGCCCACCTTTGCGCTCGCCACCTTCGGCATCGTGTTTGTCGTCATGTTTTACGGCAGCCTCTTGCTTAGCGAAAAAAACCTGGCCGCCACGCTGCTCGGGTCGCAATACGGCTTCTTCCTGCTGCCCGTGCTGCTCCTCGCGCTGTTCATGCGCTTCTCCCCGACCGAGACCTTCTCCCTCCGCCGTCCTGCCGCGCGCGCCGTCCTCGGCTCAGTGCTCATCGGTCTGTCCGCGTGGGCGGTCGCCGGCGGCATCGTCATCCGCCTGCTGCCACCGCCCGACTCGATGGTTAAGGCCATGGAAAAAATGCTCCTCCTCGGCGACGCCGATGTCCCGCTCTGGGCCGTGTGGCTGCTCTTCGCCGTCACGCCGGGCCTGTGCGAAGAAATCTTTTTCCGCGGCCTCGTCCTCTCCGGCCTGCGCCGTTGGGGCATCTGGCCGGCCATCGGCGTTTCGTCGCTGCTCTTCGCCATCGCGCACGCCTCGCTCTATCGCCTGCTGCCGACACTTTTTCTCGGCGCGCTCTTTGGCTACCTCGTCTGGCGCAGCGGTTCCATCGCCTGCAGCATGATCGCCCACGCCCTCAGCAACGGACTCATCACCACTGCCGTCCACCTCCAGCCCCGCGGCGTCGGCCCCCGCATTGCCGAAATGAACGTCCTCCCTTGGAGCATCACCTTCGCCGGCCTCGCCGTCTGCCTCCTCGGCCTCTGGCTCGTACACACCGCCCCTCGCCCCGCCAACTCGCCGCCTGACGCTGCCTGACGCCGCTGCCTGACGCTGCTGCCTGACGCTGCTGCCTGACGCTGCTGCCTGACGCCGTCCCGCGCCCGCTTGGCGAGCATCTTGCACTCGCGGGCACCGTGACGAGCGGCACGGCCAACACGCCGACGATCTGGACCTGCGAAGCCGCCCCATTTTGCCAAGAGCTGGCTGCAGCAGCGGCGGAACGCGGCGAGATGCGTGGTCGGATGTGCGCGGACCGGCAGGTGACCAGTGAAATAAACGACGCTGCCCGCGCGCTGTCCGAAGACGAGTTCCGGCATGACGGCACAAGTGCTGGCTGGAAAAACGAGGAGTTGAAGCCCCGGCTTGGCTCACCTTGGGACCACCGCCCCACCCACGAAAACCGCCGCGCGCACGGGTCCGCCAGCGTGCGGCAACGAGCCGCTGTCAGTAATCCGTTTCGGTGTCCTATTTGAATGAGGCATTACGCCGCGCCCCGCCCGCCCCGCAAAAAAACCCGCGCTGCATCCTTGCACGCCCGCACCACTTTTCGTACAACCACCCGCATGTCCGCCAAAAAACGCCCCGCCACCACTGCCACTCGCACTCCCACCGTCACCCGCGCCCCCTTTGACCTTCCCGAATTCCTCGCCGCCAACCCCGCCGTCGTAAACGCCCCCCCCGGCTGCTACCCCCCCCCTTCCCCCACCAAGCCCGCC
>BJHT01000434.1 GCA_014193395.1 Verrucomicrobiota bacterium | reverse complement strand
AGGCGGCTTTGCGCGATCCGCAGCAGTTTCAGGACACCATCGCGCGCCTCACTGCGCTGCTCGGGTCCGAGCGCGTCGGCACGCCCGTTCGCGAGAACAGCCATCGCCCCGACGCCTTCCGCATGGTCCCGCCGGATTTTGAAAATGCGCCGCGCGCCGCGTCCTCACGCGCCACCACGACCGCGCGTCCGGTGGCGCTGCGGCGATTGCGTCCGGCGGAAAAAGCGGAAGTCACCACGACGGCTGGTGCGGCGGCTCCGACGCCCGTGGCGCTGCAATGCACGGTGGCGCGGGGGAAACTGAAGATCGTCCTCGGCCCGTGGCGCGCGTCCGGCCACTGGTGGGAACCCGGCGCGTGGCAGCGCGACGAATGGGACATCACCACCCAAAGCGGCCAGACCCTCCGCCTCGCCCATCAACCCGACGGCTGGACGGTGGAGGGGATGCTGGATTGAAACGCGGCGACCGGGTATGAACAAGGAATCCAGAGCGCAGCGACCAGAAGCCCGCGGAGCGCGACTGTGTCCGCCGAGGACCAGCCGCAGCGGCCCCGATTCTCGTAGCCGCCGACGTGAGGAGGCGGACGGCCCCGACCACGCACGGCGCGCTCGTATCCTCCCACGCCTCCGTTCCATGCGGACGTCTCTGCGGCCTGAAGGCCGCGCTCCTGCGGGTGCCGCGCCGTCCCTCGTCCCGGAGGGACGCCAACGGACATTAGCCGGGGGCAAGTCCGCGCGAGCGGACGTAGCCCCCGGTTGGGGTGGTAAGAGGGCCGTGCCCCGGAGGGGCATCGGAGAAAAATTCCCAACCTCCCTCGCGAGGACGTTTCTTTCGCGACGCGGCGCTTTCTTCGATGCCCCTCCGGGGCATGGACCAATCTGCGACCCGAACCGGGGGCGGCGTCCGCTCGCGCGGACTTGCCCCCGGCTAATATCCTGCGGTGTCCCTCCGGGACGGAGTGCGGGCGTCCGTGCCGACGAAGCGATTCAGCAGAACACCGCAGAGATTGGAAGAGCGCAGAGGGGACGGTGGCTGGTAGGGCGCGTCTGTCCCCAGCGCGCCGCCGCACCGTTTGAACGTCCAACCGGCGCACTGAGGACAGACGCGCCCTACCTACGGAACCTCGGCTTTCAGCGGCTCCGCCTCCTCACGTCGGCGGCTACGGGGCGGCTTCTGAAATGACCACGCCCGCCTACATCGAACTGCACGCGCGCAGCGCCTTCAGCTTCCTGCGCGGCGCGGCGTTGCCGGAGCAACTCGCGGCGGCGGCGGCGAATCTTGGGCTGCCCGCGCTGGCGGTGTGCGATCGCATGGGCGTTTATGGCGCACCGCGGTTGTTCAGCGCCGCACGCGAGGCGGGCGTGCGACCGATCATCGGGTCGGAATTGATTCTCGAAGATGGCTCGGTGCTGCCGGTGCTCGTCGAGTCGCGTGCGGGCTACCGGCATTTGTGCCAGATGCTCACGCGGGCACATCTGCGCGCACCCAAGGGCGAGGGCACCGTGCGCTGGGAGGAACTCGCCGAATTCGCCGGCGGCCTCGTCGCGCTCACCGGCGATGATGAAGGCCCGCTGCGCCGCGCCTTGACCGGCACGCCCACCGCCGTGCGCGCACCTGTGCCAGCGCCCGCGGAAATCCTCCAGCGCCTCGTCGCTGCCTTCGGTCCACAAAATGTCTTCGTCGAAATCCAGCGCCACCTGCTGCGCGACGAGCACACGGTTAACCGCCAGTTGCTCGACCTCGCCCGCGCGCACCGCCTTCCGCTGCTCGCCACCAACGGCCCGTTGCACACGGACACGCTCGGCCGCCAGGTGCTCGATGTCTTCACCTGCCTGCGCCACCACACGCATCTCGATGCCGCCGGCACGCTGCTGGCCGTGAACAGCGAGCGGCATCTCAAGACCGCGCCGCAGATGGCCGCGCTCTTCGCCGATCAGCCCGACGCGCTCGCCAACACCGTCCGCCTCGCCGAGCGCCTCCAGTTCACGCTGGCCGATCTCGGCTACGAATTTCCCCGCTTCCCCGTCGGCCCCGGCGAGACCATGCCCGGCGTCCTGCGCGCGCAGACCTACGCGGGCGCGCGTCTGCGCTATCCGAAAGGCGTGCCGGAAAAAGTGCGGCTGCTGCTGGAGAAGGAACTCGCGTTGATCAGCAAGCTCGCGTTCGACGGCTATTTCCTGATCGTCGCCGACCTCGTCCGCTTCTGCCGCGACAACGACATTCTTGCGCAGGGCCGCGGCAGCGCGGCGAACAGCGCCGTCTGTTTCTGCCTCGGCATCACCGCCGTGGACCCGGTGAAGTTCAACGTCCTCTTCGAGCGTTTCCTTAGCGAAGGCCGCAAGGGCTGGCCGGACATCGACATCGACCTGCCCAGCGGCGAGCGGCGCGAGCGCGTGATCCAGGAGGTCTATCGCCGCTACGGTCAGCACGGCGCGGCGATGACGGCGACGGTCATCACCTATCGCGGCCGCAGCGCCGCGCGTGAGCTGGGCAAGGTGCTGAACCTCCCCGCCGACGTGCTCGACCGTTTCACGCACCTGTTTCCGCACGGGGATTTTCCGCACACGCTCGAATTGCTCGCGCAGATGGAACAGGCCGGCCTGCCGCGGACGCATCCGCGCGCGTCGTCGTTCGCGAGCCTCTACCAGCAGATGAGCCGGCTGCCGCGGCATCTCGGCCAGCACACGGGCGGGATGATTATCTGCCAGGGCGAACTCAGTTCGCTCATGCCGCTGGAGAACGCCGCGATGCCGGGGCGCGTCGTCGCGCAGTGGGACAAGGACGACTGCGAAGACCTCGGCATCATCAAGGTGGACCTGCTCGGGCTGGGCATGATGTCCGCGATCCAGGACACGCTGCGGCTCGCGGCGGAGCGCAATCGGCCGGTGGATCTCGCGCAGCTTCCCGAGCAGGACCCCGAGACGTTCGCGCTGTTGCAACGCGCGGAAACCATCGGCGTGTTCCAGGTCGAGAGCCGTGCGCAGATGGCCACGTTGCCGCGCATGAAGCCGAAGATTTTTTACGACATCGTGATCGAGGTCGCGCTCATCCGGCCGGGACCGATCCAGGGCGATCTGGCGCATCCGTATCTGCGGCGGCGCACCGGCGAGGAGGCGGTGGCGTATTACGATGAGCGGCTCGTGCCGGTGCTCGAACGCACGCTGGGCGTGCCGTTGTTTCAGGAACAGATGCTCCAGATCGCGATGGTCATAGCGAATTTCACCGGCGACGAGGCGGAGGAATTGCGGCGCGCGCTGAGCTTCCATCGCTCCGAGGAAAAGATGGCACGAGTCACGGCCCGGCTGCGCGCGGCGATGGATCGCAACGGCGTGCAGGCGGAGGTCGCGGACAAGATCGTGAAGGCCGTGGGCGGGTTCGCGCTGTATGGCTTTCCCGAGTCGCACGCGATCAGCTTCGCGCTGCTGGCGTATGCGAGCGCGTGGCTGAAGGTGCATCGTGCGGCCGAGTTTTTCTGCGCGCTGCTGAACAACCAGCCGATGGGATTTTACGCGCCGGACACGTTGCTCAAGGACGCGCGTCGCCGCGGCCTGCGCGTGCGGCCGGTGTGCGTGGCGGAGTCGGACTGGGATTGCCGGATCGAGGCGGATGGCGCGCTGCGATTGGGGCTGCGGCAGGTCGAGGGACTGCGGCGCGATCACGGCGAGGCGCTGCTGGCGGCGCGGGCGCAGCGGCGGTTTGCGTCGCTGGATGACTTGAAGGCGCGGACGCGTTTCACGAAGCCGGAGCTGCGGACGCTGGCGGAAATCGGCGCGCTGAACTGCCTGGCGGCGCATCGCCGCGCAGCGTTGTGGGAGGCGGAGAGCACGTTGCGCGAGGGGGAGTTGTTCACGGCGGACGGTAGCCGCCGACGTGAGGAGGCGGATTCGGGGGTGGTACGTGACGCTCCAGTCGCGCGTGACGAAGCGGAGCGCCGAGCATCGCTCGGCACGAATCCGGCCGAACCATTCGTGCCGAGCAATGCTCGGCGCTCCGGCGAGGGGCGGGGAGTTCCCGAACCCGGTAGCCGCCGAGGTGACGAGGCGGATTCAGCGGTGCTGCGCGACGAACCGCTCGCTCGGGATGAAGCGGAGCGCCGAGCATCGCTCGGCACGAATCCGGCCGAACCGTTCGTGCCGAGCAATGCTCGGCGCTCCGGCGAGGGGCGCGGGCGTCCTGCTCGCGACGACGCGGAGCCGCTGCGCTCGGGCGGAGGCGATCCGGCGAAGGCGTGGGAGATGCCGTCATCTGGCGGGCGTCAGCGTGACGCGGCGGACGATTCGCGAGCGGCGGGCGATCCGCCTCCTCACGTCGGCGGCTACGGGCGCGGTGGCCTCGAGGCGTCGCCGTTGCGGCGGATGAATCCGGTCGAGCGGTTGCAGGCGGATTACTCGGGGCTGGGGCTGACGACGGGGCCGCATCCGATGGCCTTTGTGCGCGAACATTTGCCGAAGGTGTGGTGTGCGAATGAACTCGCCGAGGCGCGCAACGGCGATCTCGTGCGCATCGCGGGTTTGGTGATTTGCCGTCAACGGCCGGGCACGGCGAAGGGCACTTGCTTCGTGAGCCTCGAGGACGAGACCGGCATCAGCAATGCGATCGTGAATGCGGACTTGTTCGAGGCCGAGCGGCTCACGATCACGATGGAGCCGTTTCTTTTGATCGAGGGCCGCGTGCAATCGCGGCATGGCACGATTCACATCAAGGCGCTGCGGATTGAGCGGCTGGCCTTCGCGGAGCTGCAGGCAAATGTCTCGCATGATTTCCACTGAGGCAGCGGTGCCGTCGGAAGGGCAGGGGGGATCGCCGCCGCCGGTGCGGGACGGGATCGTTGCGGGCGGGCCGCCCGCGCTCCCGGAGGAGCGACCGCGGCAACTGCGATTGTTCGCGCCACCGAAGCCGCTGACGGAGCGGTTTGGCGCGGAGTTTTTCCGGGCGATTCCCGCGGTGCCGGGCGTGTATCGGATGTTCGATGGCGAGGGTCGGATCATCTACATCGGGCAGTCGCAGAATCTGCGGGACCGGTTGAACAGCTACCGGCATGTGCATCCCGAGCGCGACTCGCGCAAGACGGTGCGGCTGGTGCATGAGGTCCGCCGCATCGAGTGGGAAATCTGCGACTCGCCCGCCAGCGCGCGGCTGCGCGAGAACGAGCTGCTCCGCACGCTGCGCCCGCGTTTCAACCGCGTGAACGTGTGGCCGTGGGCGTGCTTTTACCTCGCGTGGCGGGAGTGTCCGCCGAGCGCCGTTGGCTTGGTACCGCAGGCGTCCCCGCCTGCGAGTTCCGGCGGCGTCTCGCCGCCCGTTCCGACTCGGGGCGAGACGCCCCGCGAACTCGCAGGCGGGGGCGCCTGCGGTACCGGGGAGGTGCGCGAGGCTGCGCCCGTGCTCGAACTCGCG
>BJHT01000433.1 GCA_014193395.1 Verrucomicrobiota bacterium | reverse complement strand
CCGCTCCAGCCGCGGCAACCGCTACACCGCCCCGCCCCGCGACACCCCGCCGCCCGCGCGCCCGCCGGCCCCGACCATCATCGAAACCTTCACCCTCGTCGGCACCCTCGCCTACGGAGAAAACCAAATGGCCTTCATTGACGGCCCCTCGTCCCAATACAAAAAAGCCCTCCGCCTCAACGACACCATCGCCGGCCTCAAGCTGAAATCCGTCGCCGCCAACCAGGCCGCCTTCGACAACGACGGCAAAGAAATCTCCCTGCGCATCGGTCACCAACTCCGCCGCGAAGACCGCCGCGAATGGCAGATCAACACGCAACCCACCGTCTACACCGCCGCGCCGCTCGCACCCAGCGGCACCAACATTTCCTCCACCTCAGCCACCAACCTGGTTTCCGCTGACCTCTCGTCCCCACCCGCTCCCGGCGCCGCCCCCGTCGTCGCCAAACCCGACCCTGCCCCCACCGGTGCCGAAGCCGAAGCCCTCCGCCGCCTCCTCGAAAAACGCCGCAAGGAGGAAGAGAAATGACCGCCCGTTTTCAACCCACTCCCGTAGCCGCCGACGTGAGGAGGCGGACCGCCCGCTCCACACAGCCCACGTACCCGGCAGGCGGAAGGATGCACGTTGGCAGCAAATGGCGCGATGCCGCTTGGCGCACGGGCGTGGAGCAGCGGAATTATGGGCAAAGGAATGGAGGCAAAGGAATGGGGACAGGGAGACTTTTTGTCTTCATTCCTTTGCCCCCATTCCTTTGCCCAATCAGCTTCGGAGCTTGGAGTTCAGATTCAGGTTGGCCACGACGCGTTCCCCGGCCGGCTAAGGCCGCCGACGTGAGGACGCGGATCGTTGAATTGCCCACGCCGTCCGCCTCCTCCCGTCGGCGGCTGCGCCACTCAAGGCTCCAATGCGCGCCCGCCTCGGACCTCCCTCTCCCCTCAACGGGGAGAGGGAATGAGGGTGAGGGGTGGGAACTTGCCAACCCGCGCCGATTCTCGCCGTTCCCCCTCTGCGCCTTTCCCATCTCTGCGGTGTTCGGTAAAACTATCCCAACACCCATCGCACAGTCCCGCGCCGCCACCGCCACCACTTTCAGCTCCACCACACCGTTATGAAATCCACCCTCCTCACCCTCTCCATCCTCCTCGCCCTGACCGCCCCCCCGCGCGCCGCCACCAACGCCCCGCTCGCCCCCGCCGTCCCGCCCCCACTCACCCCCGCCGCGCACGCCGCGCCCACCGCGCCTGCCCCAGCCCCCGCGCCGGGTGCTCCCTCCGCCGCCACCAACGCAGCTCCCGCGCTCACCCAGTCCCCCGCGCCCGCCGCCCCGCTGCCCCCCGGCATGTTGCGCATGAACTTCCGCAACGCCCCCCTCGAACTGGTGCTCGATTACCTCAGCGAAGCCGCCGGCTTCACCATCGTCCTCGAGACCGAAGTGCGCGGCCGCGTTGATGTCTGGAACAACCAGCCCGTCACCAAGGACGAAGCCCTCAACCTCCTCAACATCGTCCTCAACAAAAACGGCTACGCCGCCCTCCAGAACGACCGCATCCTCACCATCGTCGGCCGCGACGAAGCCAAGAAACGCAACATCCCCGTCAAGAGCGGCAGCGACCCCGCGGGCATTCCCAAGTCCGACGAAATCGTCACGCAGATCATCCCCATCCGTTACATCAACGCCGCGCAACTCACCAAGGACCTCCAGCCGTTGCTCTCCGAAAAAGCCAGCCTCACCGCCAACGAAGCTGGCAACGCCCTCGTCCTCACCGACTCCCAGGCCAGCATCCATCGCATGGCGGAAATCGTCCGCGCCCTCGACACCTCCGTCGCCGGCATCGCCACCATCCGCGTCTTCCAGATGCGCTTCGCCGACGCCAAGACCGTCGCCACCGTCATCAAGGAAGTCTTCCAACCCGAGACCGGCGGCGGCCGCGGCGGCAACAACAACGCCGATCCCCGCGCCGCCTTCTTCGCCCGTTTCCGCGGCGGCGGCGGCGGTGGTGGTGAAGGTGGCGGTGGTGGTGCTGCCGCCAGCAACGGCCGCACCACGGCCGCCTCGCGCGTCGTCGCCGTCGCCGACGAACGCAGCAACTCCCTCGTCGTCAGCTCGCCCGACGAACTCATGGCCACCATCGAAGACCTCGTGAAATCCGTGGACACCAATGTCGAGGACATCATGGAACTCCGCGTCTTCCGCCTCAAACACGCCGACCCCAATGAAATGGCCGAACTCCTCGCCGGCCTCTTCCCCGACGAAACCCGCTCCAACGACCGCAACAGCAGCGGCGGCGGCAGCCGCTTCAGCTTCTTCGGCGGCCTCGACGGCGGCGGCGGCCGTCGCTCCAGCGGTGGTGGCGGCGGCGCGGCCGGTGCCAGTGGCGAAAGCGACCGCGCCAAGAAACAAAGCCGCGTCCTCGCCGTCGCCGACGCCCGCACCGCCTCCGTCATCGTCAGCGCCTCGCGCGACCTCATGAAACAAATCGAAGCCATGATCACCAGCCTCGACGCCAACCCCGCCAAGAAACAAAAAGTCTTCGTCTATTCCCTCGAGAACGCCGACGTTTCCGAAGTCGAGACCGTCCTCAAAGCCCTCTTCGAAAGCCAATCCGGCCGCAACGCCCGCTCCACCGGCACCTCCCCGAACAACGCCCTCACCACCCGTTCGGGCCAGTCCCAATCCTCAGGCACCGGCAGCAATCGCATCGGTGGTGGTGGCGGTGGCGGTGGCAACTCCGGCCTCGGCGGCGGTAACGGCGGCGGCATTCGCTGATCCGCATCACTGCCGTTGCAACCGGAATTGAAACCACAGAGACACGATGAACACAGAGCGGTGGAGCCCCAGCCAAAGCGGAGCGCGACCGGTCCCCGGTCGCAGCGGCAACTTCGGAGCCGGGGCGCTGGAAGTTTCCTGCGGCTTCGCGGGTGCGGAGCCGCTGCGGGCAGGGACCGCCCGCGCGCCGAAGTCCTCGCGGCGCACGAGGATATTGCCGTTGCGTCGGCAGCAACCAGACCGTCAGCAAACTGCCGGCGCAGGCTGGTTCCGCGTCCCGGAGGGACTCCGCAGGATATTAGCCGGGGGCAAGCCCGCGCAGCGGGCGCGGCCCCCGGTTGCGCCGCCGAACGGGCCATGCCCCAGCGGGGCATCGAAGAAGTTTTTGTCGGCGGTGTCCCCGCAGCATTTCCGCCACCCGTCGTCGCCTCGGGCCATTTTCTTCGATGCCCCGGTGGGGCACGGAGCCACACGGCGCGGTTTCCGGGGGCAGCGTCCGCTGAGGCGGACTTGCCCCCGGCTAATCTCCTCCGGCGTCCCTCCGGGACGGGAACAGAGCGTCCCCGCCAGCACCGCGTACGCAGTGGAGCGATCGTCAGAGTATTCCACTGCTCCTTTGCCGCCCCACGCGTTGCGACCGGGGACGGGTCGCGCTCCGCGTTGGCAGCGGCTCCGCCACCCCGTGTTCATCGCATCTCTGTGGTTCAACCAAGCCCGCTCCACTCCCTCGTTACGACCGCCCGTTCAGTCACCCGCATCTCCCTTAACCGCCGCCCTTCATACCTCATAATTCATCCCTCATAATTCCCATGCGCCTCTCCCCCTTTGCCCTCGCACTCCTCCTCACCGTCACCCACGCCTCCGCCCAATTCTTTCCCCCGACCAGCGGCGGCGCCACCTCCAGCCGCGGCGGTCGCAGTTCCGGCGGCAGCAGCAGCGCCAGCAGCGCCCGCGACTACCAGAACAACACCGAACTCGGCCACGCCACCATCTCCAGCGATCCCGAGGCCCGCAAAATTATCATCGTCACCGACGACGAAACCAACCTCCAGATCAAGGACATCATCGCCAACCTCGACCGCCCGAAACCCCAGGTCCTGATCAAAGTCGTCTTCGTCGAAATCCAGCACAACAAAGGCTCCGACATCGGCATCGAAGGCGGCTTCGGACGCCGCTTCACCACCGGCACCACCGGCAATGTCGTCAACGCCTTCGGCCTCGGCGGCCTCGCCAACGCCGCCACCGGCAGCGTCCTCAACGCCTTCGGCCAGCCCGTCCAAAGCTTCGCCGCCGCCAATCCCATCACCGCCACCGGCGCGGGCCTCTACCAAGTCCTCGGCCAGGATTACCAGGTCACCCTGCGCGCCATCGCCCAGGCCGGCAACGCCGAGGTCGTCTCGCGCCCCTCGATTCTCGCGCGCAACAACCAGCCCGCGACCATCACCGTCGGCAAATCCGTCCCCCTCATCACCAACGTCCGCTTCGATTCCCTCGGCAATCAAATCAGCTCCATCGCCTACACCGACGTCGGCGTGATTCTCAAAGTGACGCCCTTCATCACCAAGGACGGCCTCGTCGAAATGATCATCGCCCCCGAGCTGTCCTCCGTCTCCGACACCGACCGCCAGACCATCGCCAACGGCGTCACCGCGCCCGCCATCGACAAACGCTCCGCCGACACCGTCGTCGTCACCCCCGACGGCCAGACCGTCATCGTCGGCGGCCTCATGGGCCGCACCCGCGCGCAAAACGACACCAAGATTCCCATCCTCGGCGACATCCCCCTGCTCGGAAATCTCTTCAAACGCAAAGCCAAGAGCGACACCAAGACCGAACTCATCATCTTCCTCACGCCCCACATCATCCAGGCCCCCAACCAGCTCGCCGCCCTCTCCGCCACCGAGGCCGAGAAAATGCCGCTCACGCCGAAACAATTCACCGAAGACGAACTGAACCAATTCCTCGAAACCCTCCCCATCCGCAAAAAGAAACCGGCGGATGACAAAACCGAACCGGCGCCGAAATGAGGTTCTCCTGCGGCACCTCACGCATGGGAAACAACGCGGGATAAGCCTCAATCAGAGTTAGACCAAATTGCGCGCTATGAGCTGCAAAACTCAATTCATCAGTGTGGAGGTGGCAATAAAGACCGACCAGCCCTACGACAAGTTCGTTGAGTGGTTCACTGCCCTGGGCGAGCCAGTTACGGTAGTCCCATGCGATAGCCATCGTGCCTATATTTATTTTGCTCCGTTGGGATGGAGCACCCCAGACGAAACAATCCGGCGGCTATGCCAGCAGATTGCCGATCTTCCGGGGCCACCCCGGCAGCAGTGGGATGCTGCGGGTTTTCGCGAGTTCTTCCTTGGCTATGAGACAGGCGATGAACCCTTTTGCTACGACGAGCATCTCTCCCACGAAACCCTCCTGGCTGTCACATCAGTTGGAGCAGGCATTGGTTTTGCACTTTATGCATGTCGAGACACAAAAGTTGATGCCTAACCTACAATGAGCGACCACCCCGCCACCCGCCGACGCACGCCCCTCACCGACTAATTACTAATTACTAATCACTAATTACTCCCCCCGCCGCTCTCCCACATGTCCGCCCCCCCCCCCACCCCCCCCCGCACCCCCCTCACCACC
>BJHT01000432.1:2274-5425 GCA_014193395.1 Verrucomicrobiota bacterium | reverse complement strand
CCCACGGGCGGTCGAGGCGACTGACCTCGGCGCCACAGCGGGCCGCCATCGTGCACAGCCGCTCGCCGAAATATCCATTGACACAGATCAGCACCCGATCACCCGGCTCAATAAAGTTGCATAAGGCCGCTTCCATGCCCGCGCTGCCCGTGCCCGAAATCGGGATCGTCAATTCGTTTTCAGTCTGAAACGCAGACCGCAGTAAAGCCTGGGTGCTGCGTATCAGTTCTATGAATTGACCATCCAGATGACCAACGAGGGGATGGGGTAAAGCTTGCAACACATCCGGGTGAACATTGCTCGGCCCGGGGCCTAATAGATTATGGTGCGTGATATTGAGTGTGTGCATTGGAGGTTAGCTTCCCGTTGTGTGCGTGGACGCGAGTTTTGAGACACAAACCCGGCCGCGCTGTATGACCAAATCGACCTGAGTTAGCGCGCGTAAGTCTTTGAGCGGATCGCCCTTAACCGCGATCACATCCGCTTGGTAACCGGGTGCCAATCGACCCAGGCGGTCGGCCAGACCCAACACGCCCGCGCCGCCAACCGTTGTCGCGCGCAGTGCCGCTGAGGTGTTCATTCCAAGTGCGTGCATCAACTCGAGCTCAATCACCAGGCAGTCGGCCGGCGGCAGATCGGTGATCGCATCGGTGCCCACGGCGATTGGCACCCCCGCTTGAAGCGCGCGCTGAAATCCTCGGCTGTGCTCGGCTTCAAAGGCCCGATAGGCTTGCAGTTGATCCAGCGTTGTTGTTGCCGGATCATAGTCATGGGTGTAGAGCCATAACGTGGGGACCAGGAACGTCCCCAAATCGGCCATGCGCCTCACCAAATCGTCGTCCAGCACCGTGCCATGCTCGATCGCATCCGCCCCCGCATTCACCAACGACCGCGCGGCCTCTAGGCCTTCGGTGTGCGCGCTGATACGCATCCCCAGCGCATGGGTTTCATCGACCGCAGCTTGAATTTCTTCGTCCGTCAAATAGCGTTGACAGAATTTCCAACCCGAGGCGGGCGTGGTGTGGCTGGCCACCAGCTTGATCCAATCCGCGCCATCACGCGCCAATTCGCGCACGGCCTGGCGCATCTCCCAAGGGCCGCGCACATAGTGATTGCGCCATCTGCGCGGGGCGGCCTGGCCGGTGGGATTGCGCCCAGCGGCGTAAATGGCAGGGCCAGGAACAAGGCCTGCGTGAATGGCGCGCCGCAACTCAAAGATGGCGTCATGCTTACAGCCCGGGTCGCGAACGGTGGTGATGCCGGCCGTCAAGGTGTCTTGCGCTACCCGCACCCCCAGGATAGCGCCGGACGCGATGAGCTCCGGGGTGATCTCCGCCGCGCTGGGGCCGATGAGGTGGCGATGGGCATCGATCAGCCCGGGCAGAATTGTGCGCTGGCCCACGTCCAGGCGCGTCGCCTGGGGCGCGCGGGCGGTGAGTTCATCCAAGGGGCCAACCGCCGTAATCCGTTTATCCGCAATTAAGACCGCCCACCCCAACTGCAAGTTGTCGATTTCGGCGGTGAACACCGGGCCGCCGTAGATCAGGGTTTCCATTGTGGTTACAACTCCAGGCTGCTGTTGTCATGAATTGAGATGGCCGATAAAACGGCGTCAATTGGGACGATGGCGCCGGTGATCAGGGATGCCTCATCGGAAGCTGGAAAAGCCGGGGCGCGGGCCACTCCCTCTTTAGCGTTGCGTTTCACGTTGGTGCCGATCTTATTGGCTGTATACCGCTTGCAGCCCGTCGTAGCCAAGTAACTGATCGTGCTTTTTTAACTGACGATACTTGTAGGCGCGGCTGGTTTTCAGGCCGTAGGCCATAAGGGCTTCAGCCAGATGATAGGCGCACACCAGCCCCGCCAATGTCGGCACCTGAGCAGTTTCGGAGATTTGCGCTTCCAGGCCGACCATAACCGAACCGGTCAGCACAATCACTTCGGCTCGATCTTCGCGAACCGCGAGACGGGCGCCTTCGGCCAGGCGCTGAGCCACCGCCTCGCGCTGGCCCAATTCGGCGGTGGACATCTCAATCGCCCGCACGGACGCGAGGCGCGCGGTTAATCCATAGCGCGCCACCAGTTCCTCCACCCCCGGGATTTCCGCCTCCAATGTGGTCAGGATCGAAAACTTATAGCCCAGCGTGCAGGCCATGAGCATGGCGGCTTCGGCGATGCCGATGACGGGCTCATCCACGATTTGGCGGCAGACATCCAGGCCGGGGTCGGCGCCGCAAGCCACAATGTAGGCGTGATACTGGCCGTGCTGAGCCGCCACCACCTTGGCCGTTTCCACTGCCGAAACGGCGACATCCAGGTGGGTGTCGATGCCCTGCGGCCCGAGGGCAGCATTGACGTAGGTGAGCGTTGTCTCAGGGCGCACATGCGGCGCTAGCCCGGTCCGAATGCGTTCGGTGGCCGCTGGGTTGCTGTTGGAGTTGATGATCAGGAGTTTGTGGGACATGTGACCTTTGCTGACGTGTCTGGTTGCCCTTAGACCTCGGGTGTTTGCCATGACTTTTGATAGAGACGGTCAAGGATGGGGTACAAAGGCTGGCTGGCTTTCCAGGCGGCGGCTTGGGCATCCTGAATTCGCGGGGCATAGGAGCGGATCTCTGCCATGATCGACATTTCGTCGATATTCGCGAATTGGCGATTTTGCATAACCACCTGGCCATTGATGATCACTGTTTCCACCGAGTCGCCGCTTTCAGAGTACACCAATTGGTTGACCACGTTGTTCAACGGGGTAAAACCCAAACCGTGCAAGTCCAATACAATGATGTCAGCTTTTAAGCCAGCCGTTAGCGCACCGACCTGGCTGGCCAACCCCGCGCTCCGCGCACTGCCGTACGTAGCCATCCGTAAGATATGCGAGGCCGCCGGCCAGCGTTCAAAATCCGGGGTCGCGGCCGTATGAAGCGTGGCCGCCAGCTTCATGTTCTCAAACATGGAGAGGTGACCGGTGGCCGCCATGCCATCCGTGCCCAGCGCCAAGCGGACGCCATGCTCAACCATCTGGGCATAGGGCATGATGCCGCTGCCCAAATACAGATTTGACACCGGGCTGTGAACCACGGTGCACTCGGCCTGGCTGAACAGGACAATATCATATTGGGTGGCCCACACCGCGTGAACCAACGCCGTTAGC
>BJHT01000432.1:0-2264 GCA_014193395.1 Verrucomicrobiota bacterium | reverse complement strand
ATGCGCGATTCGAGCACGTGAAGATAGAGCGGGAGGCGATGCGCGCGCGCCAGATCTCCGGCCCGGCCCAAAAACTCTTCGCTACACCGGGTGAGGGCGGATGGGCCGATGGCGACCGTGATCAGCCCGGCGTGACCCTGCCACCGTTGGATCGCGGCCTCGCACACCCGCAGGGCGTTTTCCACCGAGCCAACTTCCATGTGTTCGGCATTTTCGGGGCGAGTGAGTTCCGCCACCATTTCAGGTGAGAGTGCTTCGGCCAAACCGGAAATGGACTCATGCCAGGGCAGGTCAACGATATCAGTGACGATGTTGGCCCGCATTCCCAAATCCGTGTACGCACTGACAAAGGCACTGGCACCCGTGCCATGCGGCGATTGATGCCAGGCGGGATCTTGATCCTGCACGGTGGTGATGCCGCCCCGCACCATCTCCATCGCACCAAACAGGGTGTTGAGATATAACAGACGGGGCGAAGAGTGGCTCTGCCCCAGCGGGGGCCAAACCGGCAGGTTCCACAATTCATTCGGCAAGCCAGCGGCCAAACCTCGAAGCAGATTCTCACTGCTGTGCAAGTGGGCATTCACCAAGCCCGGCATCACCAGTTTGCCGGCGGCGTCAATGACCGTGTCGATGACCTCCGTGTCGTTCGCCAGGCGTGGGCCGACCGCCACAATGCGGTCATCACGCACCAACACATCACCCGGGTCAAAGACCCGGTCGCTATCATCGAGCGTTAGAACGTAACCATTCTTGATCAGCAGGGTGGTCACGAGGCGGCCTCCAATCCAGCCGCGTCGCGATGCACGAGGCGCAAGGCCGGGAACAGGCGTTGGCTGACCTCGACCGCATGATGGTGGCGGGCTTGATGCTCAGGCCAAAGGGCGCGCAATTCCGCCAGAATTGCGGCTTCGTCAAGCATCAATAGGCGCCGGTTTTCCATTACTAGCTTTCCATGGATGATCACGGTCTCTACCGAGCGGCCGGTCTCCGAATACACCATCTGATTGGAGGGATGATGCAAAGGCGTAAAGGCTGGGCTGTGGAGATCGAGCAAAATCACATCCGCCAATTGCCCGGGCGCGAGCACACCCAAGCGCCCCGCGTGCCCAATGCTATAAGCGCCGCCCTGCGTCGCCATGCGCAAGATCTGTTGGGCGGTGGGCCACCGCGCATAATCCGGGTCGGTGGTATGCAGGAGGGCCGCCGTTTTCATGACCTCGAACATCGATAAGCGACCGGCCGAACTGGTGCCATCCAAACCCAGGGCCAGATGGACGCCCGCCTCCGCCAGACGGGCGAACGGCATTATGCCGCTTCCCAAATACAGATTGCAGACCGGGTTGTGCACCACACAGCATCCGGCCTCGCCCAGGAGTTGAATATCCCCCTCGCTGAGCCAGATGGCATGGGCGACTGTGGTGCGCGGGCCAAGCAAGCCCAGCGCCCCCAGATAAGGCACATACGAGCCCGCCGGGTGACGCCGGCTCAGGTCGTTTTGAATGTGGGTCTCAAGGAGATGCGTGTGAAGGGCGAGGTGCTCGGCCCTGGCCAAGTCCCCCAGCCGACCCAATAACTCTTCCGTGCACCGTTGAGGCGCCGATGGGCCAAGCGCCACTGAGACGCGGCCTTGATGTCCATGCCAGCGGCGAACCGTCCGTTGGCACAAGCGCATGATGTCGTCGACGGGGTCAATGTGCCAGTGCGATGAGGCCCCCACCATCGACGCGACCACTTCCGGAGGCAACAAGCGCGGGAGGTCGGGGAAGATCTCGTGCCAAGGGCGGTTGATGATGTTGATGGCGAGCGACAAGCGCAAGCCCGACTCGGCGTAGGCGGCGAAATAGGCGTCTTCGGCGTTGGCCTCGGGCGAGAGAAACCACTCGCGGCTATGGTCCTGGACGGTGGTGACGCCGCTCTTGATCATCTCGATCGCGTCCAGCAACGTGCGCAAGTAGAGCATCCGAGCCCCGATCGGATTGGCCCCCAGCGGCGGATACGTCCACAGGTTCCACAGCTCGTTTGGCAATCCGGCCGCCAGGCCTCGGGTGAGCCCTTCGCCCGTGTGCATATGGGCGTTGACGAAGCCCGGCGCGACTAGCTTGTTTTTCGCGTCAATGACGCGCTCCACCGAACTCGGATCAACAGCCAGATCCGGGCCGACGGCCTCAATGACCGGCCCGCGAATGAGCACATCGCCCCGCTCTATCACACGATCCGCCGCGTCAAGGGTCAGCAGATTGCCGTTCTTCAGCAGAATGGAC